>JBEKAJ010000025.1:0-19708 GCA_050018295.1 Occallatibacter sp.
AGCTTTATGCTGCTGGCGGCGGTGGCGCTGCTGGTGTGGCCGCGGCCGCTGATCGAGTTGTATACAAGCGATGCGCGCGTGCTGGCGGTGGGGCCGGGACTGCTGGCGATTGTGGCGGCGTTTGAGGTGTTCGACGGAATTCAAACGGTGAGCACGGGCGCGCTCCGCGGGCTGGGCGAAACGCGCGCGCCGATGTGGGCGAACCTGGTGGGGTATTGGGTGCTGGGATTGCCGCTCGGTTTCTTTCTGTGCTTCGGGCTGCGCTGGGGGATTTACGGGTTGTGGATCGGACTGACGCTGGCGCTGGTGGTGATTGCGCTGGCGCTAATTGCTCGCTGGAAGAGGGATGCGGAGAGACAGCTATCAGCGATCAGCTATTAGCTTTCAGCTTTTTTTCGTGCGCGGGGTTAGGGAAGCGCGATCACACCCATTGCGCAAAGAGCGCGCAAGGATGGGGCACCTAGAGGTTTGCGCAGAGCGATGAAAACAAAGCGGTTGCTGTATGGCCAGCCCAAAGTAGGCCTGCGTGCCGGAGGGTGAGCGAGGGGGTTACCTTTGTGGCGCGGAGTGGGACGACTGAAGTAAGAAAGTGACTATAATCACATATCGGGGCGCAAGGAGCAGGCACCTTAGAGGAGTTGGCCGGCGCCCGTTAAACGGTCAGAATTTATCGGAAGGGAATCCCGCCAAATGGCGACAGGAAACCTGGCCTTGGGTCAAGAACAGGGCGAAAGCATCGCGCGTCCGCGCATTGTCAACGACTTCAGCATCAACGTAGCCACGGTCAACGGATCGGGTTCGCAGTCGGCGAACAGCATTCTGCTGAAGAGCATTTTTGGAATGGGCGTTCCCGTGAGCGGGAAGAACCTGTTCCCATCGAACATTGCCGGGCTGCCGACGTGGTACACGATCCGCGCGAGCAAGGACGGCTACGTGGCGCGGAAGCGCGATTCAGAAGTGCTGGTGGCGCTGAATCCGGAAACGGCGCAAGAAGACATGATGGCGCTGCCGGCGGGCGGCGTGGCGATCTACGAAGAGTACCTGAATCTGAGCCGGTACCGCGACGATGTTGTGTGCTATCCGGTTCCCTTCGACAAGCTGACCCAGGCGCTATGTCCCGAGGCCAAGCTGCGCAAGCTGGTCAAGAACATGGTGTACGTAGGCGTGGTTGCGCAACTGCTGCGCATCGACGTGGGGGTAGTGGAACAGTGCGTGCGAAAACAGTTTTCGAAGAAGCAGAAGGTCTTCGACCTGAACTTTGGAGCCGTGGAGACGGGTTACGAGTACGCCAAGGTGAACTTCACCAAGCACGACCCGTTCTTCATCGAGCGCATGGATCAAACCAAGAGCAAGATCATCGTGGACGGCAACGCGGCGTGCGGCATGGGCGCGGTGTTTGCGGGCGTCACGGTGGTTGCGTGGTATCCGATTACGCCGTCGACGTCGCTGGTTGAGGCGACGACCGATTTGCTGAAGAAATTTCGCGTGACACCGGAGGGCAAGGCAACATTTGCCGTGGTGCAGGCCGAGGACGAGCTGGCCGCGATCGGCATGGTTCTGGGCGCAGGCTGGGCGGGCGCGCGGGCGATGACGTCCACTTCAGGACCGGGCATCTCTCTGATGGGCGAGTTTGCGGGGCTGGGCTACTATGCAGAGATTCCCGGAGTGATTTTCGACGTGCAGCGCAGTGGACCTTCGACGGGCATGCCGACGCGCACGCAACAGGCCGACCTGCTTTCGACGGCGTTTCTTTCGCATGGCGATACCAAGCACGTGATTCTGCTGCCGGGCTCGGTGAAGGAGTGCTTCGAGCTGGCCTATGCGGCCTTCGATCTGGCGGAGCGGCTGCAGACGCCGGTGTTTGTGCTGTCGGATTTGGATTTGGGGATGAACAACTGGATGTCAGAGCCGTTTGCGTATCCCGACAAGCCTCTTGATCGCGGCAAGGTGCTGACGGCGGAGGATCTGAAGAAGGCGGGCAGCTTTGCGCGCTACCGCGACGTGGATGGCGACGCGATCGGCTGGCGCACGCTGCCGGGAACACCGCACCCGAAGGCGGCGTATTTTACGCGCGGATCGGGACACGACGATGCGGCCGGGTATACCGAGCGGCCTGACGATTATCAGAAAGTGATGGACCGTTTGACGCGCAAATTCGAGAATGCGCGCAAGCTGGTGCCGGGGCCCGTGGTGACGAAGAACGGAACCTCGAAGATCGGGTTCATTGCGTATGGTTCAACGGATTTCGCGCTGCGCGAGAGTATAGATCAGATCGAGAAAGAGCACGGCGTGAGTGTGGACTACATGCGCATCCGGGCTTATCCCTTCGCGCACGAGATTCACGACTTTGTGGCCAGCCACGAGCGCCTGTATGTGGTGGAACAGAATCGCGATGGACAACTGGCAAGCCTGCTGAAGCTCGATCTGCCTGGCGAGCAGGTGGCGAAGCTGCGCAGCATTCTGCACTACAACGGATTGCCGGCCGACGCGCGCAGCATTACGGATGAGTTTGCAACCAAGGAGGGCCTCTAAATGGCGACCACAACAGCGAGTGGGGCCACGGGCCCGAAACTGAATCACATTGGCCTGCCGGTGCTGGAATACCGCGGCGGCAAGTCGACGCTATGCGCGGGTTGCGGCCACAACGCAATCAGCGAGCGCATTATCGATGCGATGTGGGAGATGGGCGTGGAGCCGGAGCGTGTGATGAAGATGAGCGGCATCGGCTGCTCGTCAAAAAGCCCCGCCTACTTCATGAACCGCTCATTCAGCTTCAACAGCGTGCACGGGCGCATGCCGAGCGTAACCACGGGCGCCGTCCTGGCCAATCACACGATGATGGCGCTGGGCGTCTCCGGCGACGGCGATACCGCCTCGATCGGCATAGGCCAGTTCGTCCACCTGATGCGGCGTAACCTGCCCACGATCTACATCATCGAGGACAACGGCGTGTACGGACTGACCAAGGGCCAGTTCTCGGCCACGGCCGACATCGGATCGAAGCTAAAGACAGGCGTGATCAATGAATTGCAGCCGATCGATACCTGCGCCATGGCGATCCAGTTGGGCGCGACGTTTGTGGGGCGGTCGTTTTCCGGCGACAAGAAACAGTTGCTCGCGATGCTGAAGGCGGCGATCTCGCACCAGGGAACGGTGATGCTCGACGTGATCAGCCCCTGCGTCACGTTCAACGACCACGAAGGGTCGACGAAGAGCTATAAATTCCTGCAGGAGAACGACGAACCGATCAACGAGATCGGGTTCGTGGCGAGCTTCGACGACATCGAAGTGGATTACGATTCGGGCGAAGTATACGACGTCGAGATGCACGACGGGTCGCAACTACGCCTGCGCAAACTGCTCGAGGACTATGACCCGACCGACAAGGCCAACGCGGTGCGCACGCTGATGGAGGCGCAGGAGAAGAACGAAATTCTCACCGGCGTCTTCTACATCGACACGCAGAAGCCGACGTTCATCGATCAGCTGAACGTGGTGGACGAGCCGCTGGGCACGCTGCCGGAGTCGCTCACGCGGCCGCCGAAGTCGGCGCTGGAAAGCCTGATGGCGAATTTACAATAGCGCGGACTTAGAGTTTTATTTCCAGCAGAAGGCAATGCGCCCGCAAGGGAGCGTCGTGTTGCCAATGAAAGAACGGGCCGAGCCGATCAGGAGGCCTTGGCGCGCAGCGCCTGCTCGGCGCGGAACCAATCCTCTTGGTGGTGGCCGTGGGCGTGGCCGCGCTCGGTCCAGAAACGGTGCGCAAGCTGCGCAACCTGATCGTGGGAGATCGAGCTTCCGTTTGCCTTTGCCGAGGCAACGGTTTTTTTCGCCGCAGGCTTGCGGGGTTTCGCAGCAGCTTTCGGCGCGGCGCCTGATTTCTTGACGGACTTAGCCATGTGGTACTCCTCTTCTGCAAGTTCGACAAATGAACAAGCGTTTAACTATAGGATACCGAAAAGCTGATCTGCGCTGTGCGATAGGCGTCTCTTGAAGAACCATCGGTGTAAACCCGCGGCGCTGACCACGGAGATTTGCACACAAGCTGAGCCAGCAACGTGTATCGTGGTTTCAAGTCATTAAGACCCATGACAACGCCCGCCATCGATACCGCTGCGCTGACACGCCGCTTTGGCGATTTCACCGCGGTTCAGGATGTGAACCTGCGCGTGGAAGCAGGCCAATTTTTCGGCTTTCTTGGTCCCAATGGGGCCGGCAAATCGACCACCATCAAAATGCTGACGGGCCTGCTGGCGCCGACCTCAGGAAGCATTCGCATTCTTGGCGAGGACCTGAGGGCGAACTCGGCTGCGGTGAAGAGGCAGATTGGCGTGGTGCCGGAAGGGATGGCTCTTTTCGGCCGCCTGACGGCGGAAGAATACCTGCGATTCGTAGGGCGCATGTACGGCCTCGATCACGCCACCACGATGCAACGCACGCAGGAGCTGCTGGAGTTTATGCAGCTGGCCGATGAGCGCAAGAAGCTGATTACCGATTTCTCGCATGGCATGCAAAAGAAACTGGCGATGGCTGCAGCGGTGATCCATGGGCCCAGGGTTCTGTTTCTCGACGAGCCGTTTGAAGGCGTGGATGCAGTGGCAGCCGGAACGCTGAAAGCCATGCTGCAGAGAATGATCGCGCGCGGGGCGACCGTGTTCCTGACGTCGCACGTGCTGGAGATTGTGGAACGGCTGTGTACTCACATCGCGATTATCCATCGCGGACAGTTGGTGGCACAGGGATCGCTGGAGGAGCTGCGCGCGGGTCAGGCAAATGCAGATGGGGCTTCGCCTTCGCCCTCAGGCGGGAAGCAGCGCAACCTGGAAGAAATCTTCCTCGAGATTGTGGGGACCGACCGCGAAGGAAATCCCGCGGCTACGGCGCCTGAGCAGGAGCTTTCGTGGCTGAGCTAGAAGCCGGGAAGCTGCTTCCTTCCTCCCCGCGAGACATTCCCGTGCGCGTGCAGCTTGCAGCGGTGGCATGGCTGCGTTGGCGCATCTTCATCAACAGCACGTTTCGCCGGCGGACAACCGGCACACGCCAGGCAGTCGGACTTGCATTCGCCATTCTCTTGCGCATCATCGTTTGGCCGTTCCTTGCCCTCATGGTGATTGGTCCGATCGGCGGCAGCGGATTCTTTGCATGGATGGCGGTCGCCGACAACCATCCGCAGCGCCTGGCTCCACTCCTCGCTGCCATTACGCTGCTATGGCTGTTCGTAAGCGTCAACGGCCAGAACGTGGCTGCGGTTGTCTCCAATTTCGATCCTTCGTCGCTGACTCGCTTCCCACTTCGATTTGGACGGTACCTGGTCCTGAGGACGCTTATCGGCTTGCTGACGCCGAGCACCATCGTGGGTTGCCTCGCCTTGCTGGCTGCTGCTGTTGGAATCGGCGTGGCGAAGCCTGCGATGGCGCTGCCCGCACTGGTGGTTCTCACGGTTTACGCGCTGATGAACGTCTTTTTGATGCGCATGATCGGCGCATGGATGGAGCGCTGGCTTGCGAATCGGCGCTTTCGCGAGATCTTCAGCGCGCTGATGGCGCTGTCGGTCGTTGGATTTCAGTTCTTGAATTTTCAGCGTGCTCCGGCGCGCGCTCTCGGCGCCAGAAGCAGCTGGGTGTTGAGTCTTCTGCACAGCTCCGGCGTGAACCTGCACTGGCTGCCACCGGGTTTCGCCGCCAATGCAATCGTCCAACCCGCACATCCTTTCGCGGCGGTCGCAAACTTCGCCGGACTGTTGGCGAGCACGGCGCTGTTTGCGGGGGTCTTCGCGATCAGGCTGCACAAGCAGTTTCTCGGCGAATACCTGAGTGAAGGCGTGAGCCGGCGCGACAGGAAGCGCTCGGGTCAGCGTGACGGGTGGCGCTCGCAACTTACCCTATCCGTTGCAAAGGTCGCGCCGCCGCAAGCTGGTCGCCCGGCGTTTCCGCCGATCGTGACAGTGTGTTTGCACAAGGAGTGGCTCATTCTGCGCGGCAACGGAGTGCAGCTGATTGGTATGCTGACTCCGCTGGTCATCGTAGCACTTATGAGCCGCTCGGCTTTTGGCGGGCATTCCACTTACTTTCTTCCCGGGGCGATTGCCTACGTTCTCTTTGGCGTTCTCGCGGGGCTCTACAACGTCTTCGGCGCGGACGGCCTCGGCGTGCAAGTGTATCTGCTCGCGCCCATTCGTTTGCGCGACGTGATCGTTGCCAAGAATCTGATGAGTCTTGCGGTAATTATCGCCGAAGCGGGGCTAGCCTGGGTGTTGGTTTCGGTCCTCGCGCGCACACCAATTCCACTTGCGACACAAGTCTCCACCGGGCTGTGGACGGTATTTGTGATCGGAGTCAATTTGGCTTTGGGAACCGTGCGCTCCATTCAGGCGCCGCGGCGATTTGTCCCGGGACAGGTACAACGGAGGCGAGCGACGCCAACCAATCGCACCAGCGGCCTTCTGATTCTGCTGGTTCTGTTCGGAAGCATGGCGCTGCAATTTCCCGTGACGCTGCTCTGCAGCTACTTCGATAATCTATGGCTCGGCGCGTGGATCTTTGGTCCTCTTGCCTTCGCGGCGGTCGCCGCGTACGCGCTGCTGCTGCGCAACGCCGACCAGTTCATCCTGGCGCACCGCGATGTGTTTGCAGAAGAGCTGTGCAAGGCTTAGTTTGCACCGGTTGAGGATTCGCCCCTCGCCAAAGCGATTGAAAGCCGCGCGGAATTAAAGCTGCCACCAATCAAAGAGCGCCATGCGCGGATAGTAAAGACCGCCGCAGAGACGGATTTCAGCGCCGCGCAAGTTACGGAGGACGGCTGCGTACGCCTCGATCTGGGGCGCAAACTGGCGGCGCAGCTCGGGCAACGCAGAAGCGGGATAGAGGCCGTCCTCGTGAGCTGTCTTGTAATCGATAATCCACCAGGTATCTTCATTTGGCGAAGCGGCGGCGGTTTGCGGCGCAGGTCCGGCGCGGAAGACGCGATCCACTTGCACCGTGCGCAAGCTGCCCGCGACGACTCCGGTCCAGCGAACTTCACTGGCGGCATTGGCGTGTGGCGCAAGAATCCACTGGGCGAGAGGATCACCGGCTGCCTGAAGCAAGATTTGAAGCGCTTCGGCGGCGATGCGGTTGGCTGTGGCAGGCTCGATGCCGGCGGCGCGAATGTTTGCGGCGATGCGGGGCTGCTGCTGCGTGAGCGTCGAGAGAGCCACCTCGCGAGTTTGCAGGGTGAGAAGCTGCGCAAATTGCTGAAGAAGCGCGTGGACGGCTTTGCCGAACTCGCGCGAGAGCAGTCCGCCTTCGTGGCGCTCGTAGAGGCGGCCCGCGCCAAGGAGCGGCTCGTCGCCGGCGGGAAGAGACGCATCGACAAAGTCGCGGCGGAAGCCGGGCGGCAAGCGGCGCAAGCGCGTTGGCTTAGGCGCGGAGGAAGGCATCTCGAGCAGATTGTCGCCGGCTGAGGCGGCAAGGGACTCGAGGGTGGACGGCTGTGCGGTTGAAACGGCGCGCGCGATCCACCCGTCGAAGCTGCGGCGAATCTCCGATTCCCAAGCTGGCCACGCCTTCAGGAGCAGACTTTCGCGCGGCTCGGCGAGGGCGAACGAACCGTCCTTCGCGAGTTTCCAGGATGGGCGCGCAAAGAGATGAAGTTCCTCGCGGGCGCGCGTGGCGGCGACGTAAAGAAGGCGGCGTGCCTCCTGGGATTCGCGTTCGCGGCGGACGCGATCGACCCACTGTTTGGCTTTGCCGCTGTCGGCACCTTTCCGCTGGAACGGCGCGACGAGGAACTCCGTGATCTCGCTGGCCGAATCCGGGCTCGCGGACTCGGCACTGGGCGGTAATCCGCGCTCGAGCCAGGAAAGCAATTCACGTTTACTTCCTCCGGTGCCGGCCTGCAGATCGGGCACAATCACGACTTCGAATTCCAGACCCTTGGCTTTATGGATGGTCATCAATTGCACGCCGCAATCGCTCTCTGCGGCCGGATCGGGAACGGCGGTCAGTTTGTCGAGCGCCGCATCGAGCGCGGAGCCGAGGAGATCGGGCTCGCCTTCGGGCAGGCCGTCGAGACTGCCCCAGAGCAAATCGAGATTGACGCGCGCCGCGGCGTCGACGCACTGTGCGCCGCCCAACCGCAGCCAGACTGCCTCGAGCCACGTGCCCAATGCGGCAGTGAACTGCCGCGAACGCAGGCGATCGGAGAACTCGATGGCGAGCAACAGGCGCTCGACGGCCTCGCGGCCTTCGGCGCCGAGAAAATGCGAACGTTCGGCGAGAAGCTCGGGAACTGGACGGGCGAGAAGTTCGGCCGAGTCGGCGCTGACGAGCGTATGCAGATCGGTGAGCGAAAGGCCGCACCAGGGAGCGCGCAACACGCCAAGCCACGCGACGCGATCTTGAGGATTGAGGAGTGCGCGGGCCAGGGCGAGCGCATCAATAATCTCAGGGCGATCCTGCAGCTTCTCAAGCTCGACAGCGCGAAATGGAATGGACGCCTGGCGAAGCGCGGCTGCGATGGGCTCGAGCGATTTGCGCGCGCGGCCAAGCACGGCGATGCGATATTTTTCCTTCTCTGCGCGGGCCCGGTCGACGCGGGCCATATGGCCGCGGATGAGCGCGACGATTTCTTCAATCTGCTTTGCCTGAGCGGCTTCACGTTGTGCCGCAAGCTCCTTTTTTCGATCGGGACCGAAGCTGCGCAAATTCCCTCGCGGCGACTCCGGGACGAATTCGAGGTGGAGCTCGAGGCGCGGCGCCGGTTCGGCGACGAGATGCGGGCCGGGCTGCGCTGCGTCGGCGCGAGCTGGTTCAGCTTCTGCGTAGGTCACGCCACTGCCGTCGTCAACAGCGAAGATCCGGGCAAACGCGTGGTTCATGCTGTCGACCAGCGCCGGAGCGGTGCGGAAGTTGGCTGTGAGGTGAACGGGAGCGAAGCGCAGCGGAAGGTCGCCGGGAATTTCGAGGCCGAGTTGCTCGACGCGAGGGAACAGCTCGGCGTCGGCGTCGCGGAAAAAGTAAATGGACTGCATCGGGTCGCCGACGACAAAGCAGGTGCGGCCCTCGCGCTCAGGCCAGGCGGCGATGAGATGCGCGAGCAACTGGTGCTGGCGGCGGCTGGTGTCCTGAAATTCATCGACCAACAAATGGCGAATGCCATCGGCGACGCCGAGCGCGGCTTCGTTGGGGAGCCCGTCTTCGCCTTTGAGTGCGTTGAGCGCGATCTGAGCGACCTCGATGAAGTCCGCGGTTGCGGCCTCCGCGAAGACGACCTTCAACTCGGCGGCGGCGTGGCGCAGGAGCGTGAAGCAGGAGCGCACGATTTGCCATTCCTCTTCGCTGTAATGGAATGAAGAGGGATCGGACTTGGCGGCGCGCGCAAAGGGCCGCTCAAGGCGCGCGCGTAACTCGTCCCAGTCCGGATCGCGGTCAAGCACGAAGTCGTGCATCCATTGATCGCGCTTTTCGAGCATGCCGACTAGCTGGGTTTCGAGGTCCGGCCAACTGTTGTCGCGCCAGAGAAGCAGAGCCTCGATGGCTTCGCGCAGCGAAGGATCGCCGGCGGCAATTTGCTCAAGCGTTCGGCGGGCCGCGCGGCGGTAAAGTTCCTTTGGCTGCTCGTTGATGTCGAGACCGCCGCCGAGGCCGGAGAGGAGCGGCTGCTGCAATGCAAGGTCGCGGCAAAAGGAATCGATGGTCGAAATGCGCAACTGCGCGGGAAGATCGAGGAGGTTCCAGTCGAGGGCTTGGGAACGCGCGAGCGCGCGGTGCGCGAGAGCCTGCGTGGAGAAGGGATCGGCGCCCGGCTCTTCGGCGTTGGATCCCACGGCCTTCTCGAGCTCGGAAAGAATGCGGTTACGCATTTCGGCGGCGGCGGGCCTGGTGAAGGTGATGGCGACGATCTGGCCCGGATCGTCTACTTCGCCGAGCAGGCGCAAAAAGCGGCGCGTGAGCAGCTCGGTTTTTCCCGAGCCGGCCGGTGCGCGAACCAGGATGGAGCGGCCTGGGTCGAGCGCGCGCTCGCGCTGGGCCTGGTCGGCAGGAGGACTCTTGCGCGACACGCTAGGCATCGGCGGCCTCCTCACCATTGTCGTCACCGGATTGCGGTTGATTCTCCTGGATGCGGCAAAGCGCATGCAGGCCGCAGCGCTCACAGGTTTCGGGATACTCGCGCGGGTCGACTTCTGCGCGGCCGAAAAGAAAGCCCCTTGCGAGCTCCGAAATGTGTTGCTGCCACGCGGAAAGCTGCTCTGAATCGAGCGGCTTTTTCACTAGATTGGAGTTTCCGCTGATCTTGCTGCGCAAAGTCGCTTTGGCATTCCGCACTCGGCCTGCAAACTCCATCTCGCCGGTGCGCACCTTTGCAAAGACCAGCCCGCCGACGGATCCCGGGTCGCTGTCGAGCCCGAAATCGGCATACAGCGGCAGTTGCACATCGTCGGGTCGCGGAAGATCCCAATCTTTCGGCGAAACGTTGCCGGACTTGTAGTCGATGACGAGCAGCGAGCCGTCATTGAGGCGGTCGATGCGGTCGAGGCGCAGATGAAGCTCGAGGCCAGCGATCGACGGGTTCGCGTCCGCCTCTGTTATGGCAACGGTGAACGGCACGCGCGCGGATTCGTAAAGGAGCCACTCGGCGACGAGCGCGATGAGTCGCGTCTGTTCGAGGTCGAGATACCGTTGCGGCATGCAATCGCGTGCGCGCGAGGGCATTTTTATTGCGAAGACGCGGCGCACATGTTTTTCGACGAAAGGCGGAAGGTTCTCAATCGCGAGAAGTTCCTTGTGCGAGCGGATGCCGTGCGGCGGGCCCGACCAAACGGAGTGCAACGCCTCGTGAAGAAGTAAGCCGCGTTCGAGTGCGGTGAGGCCGGCTTCGGCGCGGTCCCACTTCTGCGCCGCGAGGCGTGCCGTGGCAAAGGCCTTGAAGGCGCATTGCGATTGCGCGGTGAGAACGCTGGAGCCTCCCGTTACCTCGCCGGCCGGGAAGGGAATCCGGCTCGCATCTTCGAAGCAGACGGTGAGCGGAGCAGGAATCGCTGGAGCGGCCAAACCGGCGTTTAAAGGTTGCGGCGCACCGGCGAACTGCGCAACCAGCCGCGACGGGCGCTCGTCGACACCTTCGCTCTGCCGCGCATAGCTGAAGTGAACTTCAGGCGCGGCGGCAAGCAGGCGGTGCGTGATGGAATCGGCCAATTCCCAATCGAGACGCGGTGACGCGTGAGGCATTCCGGCCTCGCGCTGCACTGCAATCGGCAAAAGCGGATGCGTCGCGCCACGAGCTGGCCACGCTTCTTCGCTGGCGCCGAGAAACCAGACGGCATCGGCCGTAAGGCCTGCAGATTCGGCGGGACCGGCAATCAGAATCGGCGCGTCCTGCGACTCAGGCGCGAAAAGCGTTTCATTCACGGCGCGATCGAGAGCCACCAGGAATTCCTTCCACTCCATACGCCGGCCATCGAAACCGAGCGATGCACAGTCATCGACGGTTTGAAGCCACCGGCGGTGGGCCTGGAATTCGCTGCTTGTAAGCGGACGGCCGTCGGGCCAACCGGCGAGTTCGAGCAACTGTGGCGCTAGCTCAGCCCATGCGATTGGTGATTGCGGTCGCCGCGCGAATTCCTGAAGTCTGCGCTGGGCCTGCGTGATGCGCGCGACCCACGCGGCGGGCAACTCCGCTCCGGGCTTCTGGCGAAGAAACTCCGCAAGCCCCCATTTCGCGCGCTGCAGGTTTTTGCGGCGCACTGCGCGCATGAAGGCCGTGAGAGCAAGGGATTCGCTGGGCGACGCGGCAATTTGGCCAGCCGAAAGAAGCCAGTCGAGCTCGTGCTCCTCAATCGGCTCAGTGAGCCAGTGCAGCAACAAACTCGCGCCGCGCGCAAGCGCGATCTGGCTGAGTGGAATGCCAAGAGAGAACTCAAAGGCGCTGGAGGCAGCAGACGCGCTTCCGCCTTCGCAGACAAAGCGGAGAAACGCGCGCTCGATCTCGCCTCGGCGCTGGGGCACGTCCAGCGTGACAATGAGCAGGCGTGCATGCGGATTGGTTGCGAGCTGGTGTGTGCACCAAAGCGCGCATGCGGCGAGTTCGGAGACTGGATCGGCGGCCTCGTGGAATTCGATCTGCGGTGCGGTCTCGCCAAGCGGAACCGGCGTGCACGCGCCCCAGGCGGCGAAGAATTCCTGCTGCATGGTCAAAATGCGATCGAAACCGGCGAGCAGCAGCGGAGGGCGCTCAGCGGAATCTTGGCTGAGCGCTTCACTCAACTCGAGAGGCAGGCGCGCAGGGCTAATCATACTGCCCGCGCGACAAATCTCGTCGAAGTCCGCGAGCCAGTCGCTGAAGGCCGCGGCGTCCCGGTCCCAGGCGCTGCGCGCTTTTTGGTTCAGCAGTTGCGGTGCATAAGCGCAAATAAGACTGTGCGCTTCCATGGCCAGAGCCGCCAGGCGATCGCGCGCGCCTGCGAGCCGCGCGGCTTCCGGCGCAGCGGCGGTCACGATTCCAGCCCAGAGGGATTGCTCCTGTTGCGAATTCAGGACGGTGCGGCCGTCGAGATTGCGCTCATCCCAGGTGCTGCGGACGAAGGATTGCCAGTCCTGAATGTTGGGAGCCTGCCAGGCGGTGAGGCCCTCGGCGCGACGGGAGCGGTTGAAGGCTGCTATGAGGGATCGAGCGGCACGCTCGCTTGCCGTGACCAAGAGTCCGCCGCCGCGCAGCCAAGCATCCAATTCAACAGCGGACCTTGCCCCCATGCCGCCGTTATACGCTGCCGGGCGGGCGGTGCGCCAACCGAAGAGCGGTCTGTCAGTGGTCAGTCCACTGGTTGTACACTATGGTTTGTGATGCGCATCGTTCTCGCAAGCTGTCTTCTTGCTGTTGCCGCGCTGTCTGGGTGCCATTCCAGCTCAACGTCAGGGTCGCAAGGCGCGGCGGGTTCATCGCCGACGGTGTATCACCTGCGCGGGAAAATCGTCTCGACCGACGCTGCGCATGGGATCGTGGTCGTGGATCATGAGGCGATTCCGGGCTTCATGGATGCAATGACCATGCCCTACCAACTGAAGGACCCAACCATTGCAAGCGAGCTGCACCCCGGCGACACGATTACCGCGGACGTTTTGGTGTCGAAGAACGCCGAAGAGACGGTGCTTCTGGATCATATTGTTGTGATCGCGCAAGCCAAGCCGGACTACAAACCCACGGTGTTCTATCACGTGCCTGCACCCGGCGACGCCGTGCCGGATTTCAAATTGCGCAACCAGGATGGGCGCGCGATTCATCTGAGCCAGTTCCGCGGCAAGGCGCTGCTGCTGACGTTCATTTATACGCGCTGCCCGCTGCCCAACTTCTGCCCCTTGATAACGCATAACTTTGCGGTAATCGATCACGAGCTGGCCGCGACACCGGCGCTTTACGCGAAGACACATCTCCTGTGCATCAGCTTTGATCCGGAGCACGACACTCCTGTGCGGCTCCGCGCCTATGGCGCACAGTACATCGGCAGCGATACGAAGAGCGCGTTTGCGCATTGGGATTTTGCCGTGCCCACCAAGCCGGAGTTGCTTAAGATGGCAAAGTACTTCGATGTGGGCATTACGCCAGGCCCAGACGAGACCATTACGCACACACTGTCGACAACGCTCATTGGACCGGATGGCAAGGTGGCGCAGTTTTATCCCGGCAACGAGTGGACGCCGGAACAGGTGGTGGCCGATGTGAAGAAGCTGCAGGGATGAAGGCAGCTAGTAGCTCCTAGCTGCTAGCTTGTCTGCGGGAACGCGGAGTTTCGATTCACCTAACAAAGTCGGGCGATGAATTCTGTTTTGAACGACGGAACTTTTGATCAAAGGCAAGGAGAGAACGATGAGCTACGGGCTGAACATTCGCAAGGACGGTGAGTTGGATTTTCTGGCGTTGGGAGCGTTGGTGCATCGGCTCGACCCGGGAATTATTCCCTTCCGCAAGGCAACGGAGTGCAAGATTCACGTGAGCGGCGGCGAGTTCAACGTGGCCGCCAACCTGGCCGATTGTTTCGGGATGAAGACGGCGGTGGCGTCGGCGATGGTGGACTATCCCATCGGCGACCTGATCGCGGAGCGCGTGCGCGCGATGGGAGTGAGGCCGATCTACAAGCATTTTGAGCACAACGGCGCGACAGGCCCGAACATGGCGACCGTCTACAGCGACCGCGGCGCGGGAGTGCGGCCGCCGGTGGTCTTTTACAACCGCGCCAATGAAGCGGGCGCGATGCTGAAGCCGGGCGACTTCGACTGGAAGGCGATTTTTGCGCAAGGCGTGCGCTGGGCTCACTCGGGCGGCATCTTTGCGGCGCTCTCGGCCACAACGGCGCCGTTGGTGGCGGAGATGATGAAGACGGCCAAGGACGCAGGCGCGGTTACGTCGTTCGATCTCAACTTCCGCGAGAAGCTGTGGAAGATTTCAGGCGGCGCGGACAAAGCAGTGGAGACGATCGCCACAATCGTGAAAAATGTCGACGTGCTGATCGGCAACGAAGAGGATTTGCAGAAGGGACTCGGCATTCCTGGCCCCGACGTTCATGCGAAGTCGAAACTTGACCCCAGCGTCTTCTTCGGGATGATCGACAACGTGGTCAAGAAGCATCCCCACGTGAAGATCGTGGCGACCACTCTTCGCGAGGTCCACTCTACTAACCGACATAGTTGGAGCGCGGTGGCGTGGATTGACGGCAAGACCTACGTCGCGCCGACGGCCGAGCTCGATGTGGTGGATCGCGTGGGCGGGGGCGACGGATTTGCCGCTGGATTCATCTACGGCCTGCTGACCGGCGAAAAGCCCGAGGATGCGCTGAGGCTGGGCTGGGCGCATGGCGCGCTGTTGACGACGTTCATCGGCGACACGACAATGGCGACGGTAGAGCAGGTGCGCGCGTTCGCCAAGGGCGGATCGGCGCGTATTCAGCGGTAGGGCAGAGTTCAGAGATCAGAGAACAGAGATCAGGGAACCCCACTTGTAACTGTTATTCTTGCCATGCACATGGCTGGAGGTTGGGCATGGCAAAAGTCACTTATGTATTTGGAATCCTCCTGATTGCTCTGGGGCTGATCGGTTTTTGGGGCACGGGGAGCATTCACTCGACGGCACTGATTCCCACGTGGTTCGGTCTGGCGCTCGCCGTGGGCGGCCTTCTCGCCATCAGTCCCAGTGAAGGCCGGCGCAAACTCTTCATGCATATCAATGTGACGGTTGGGCTGATTGGCCTGATTGGTGCGATTGTTTCAGCTTTGCACGAGTACGGGCACGCTCGGTCGCTCGGGGTGGATCCCGATTGGAAAGCGCTGTCAGCGCAACTGGCGATGGCCGGCCTGCTGCTGATTTACGTGAATCTTTGTGTCCGATCGTTCATCCAAGCACGAAGATCGCGTCAGGAATAATTCATGGGAACAATGCGCGGCGGGGGGCTGGGAATGGGCATGCGTGCTGAGCGCTCGCCGCATGGCCGCGCCGCGCGCGCGGGGCAAGCCGATCTCCCCAAGCGCAAGCCTGATCTGAAAAAACTCGGGCCTGAGATTTGGGCGCTGGTCGCGCCGCGCAAGGGCCTCATTCTCGTCGGAATTGTGCTGATGGCCATCAACCGCGTGGCCGGCCTGGTGCTGCCTTTCATCTCCAAGCCGCTGCTCGATAAGGTTCTCACTCCGCTGCATCCACATCCGGAGTTGCTGCCGAAGATCATTGCCGTGGTGGTGACGGCCATGGCGGTGCAGGCGCTCACGTCCTATTCGCTCACGCAACTGCTTTCCAAAGCCGGCCAGCGCCTGATCGCCGAAATGCGCCGCCAGGTGCAGCGCCACGTGGGCCTGCTTTCGGTAGCCTACTACGACGAGAATCGCACCGGTACGCTCGTGGCGCGCATCATGACTGACGTGGAGGGCGTGCGCAACCTGGTCGGCACCGGCCTCATCGAGTTTCTGGGCAGTTCGCTCACCGCTGCGCTCACCTTCATCTATCTGATGTACCTGAGCACCAAGGTCACGCTCACGGTGTTCTCCGTGCTGGGCGTGTTCGTTTTCATTCTGCAGTACGGGTTCAAGACCATTCGCCCCATCTTTCGCGAGCGCGGAAAGATCAACGCGGAAGTTACCGGCCGGCTGACGGAATCACTGGGCGGGGTGCGCGTTATCAAGGGTTATCATGCGGAAGAGCGCGAGGCCAAAGTATTTTCCGCCGGCGTGGAACTGCTGCTGCAGAACGTGATGAAGTCGCTGACCATGACAAGCATTCTGTCGTCGGCGTCGACCACAGTACTTGGGCTCGTATCGGGGTGTGTGATGTGGCTGGGCGGGCACGACGTGCTGAGCCACACGTGGACGATCGGAACCTACTTCCAATACAACATGTTTCTCGCTTTCATGATCGCTCCGGTCTTCCAGATTGTGAACATCGGAACGCAGTTGACTGAGGCGTTCGCGGGCCTCGACCGCACGCGCGAAATCATGGCTGAGCTCGAAGAGAATCAGACACCCGGCCGCACCGTGAAAATGCCGCTCATCGAAGGCGCTGTGCGCTTTGAGCATGTAGAGTTCGCTTACACGCCGGAGAAACCAGTGCTGAACGACGTGAGCTTCCGCGCCAATCCCGGATCGGTGACCGCGCTTGTGGGCTCCTCAGGTTCGGGCAAGTCGACGATGATCAGCCTGCTTTGCGCCTTTCACACGCCGGTAAAGGGCCAGGTGCTGGTCGACGATATCGATCTGGCAACAGTGGACTTGAACACTTACCGCTCGCAACTGGGCGTGGTGCTGCAGGAATCGTTTCTCTTCGACGGCACCATCCGGGAAAACATCCTGTTCTCGCGGCCCGACGCAACCGAGGAGCAGTTCCAATTCGCCTGCCGCACAGCGTGTGTCGACGAGTTCGCCGAGCGCTTCCCGGAGGCCTACGACACGGTTGTGGGCGAACGCGGAGTGAAGCTCTCCGGCGGGCAACGCCAGCGCCTCTCCATCGCGCGCGCCTTGCTGGCTGAGCCGCGCATCCTCATTCTCGACGAAGCCACCAGCTCGCTCGATTCCGAGTCGGAGGCGATGATCCAAAGCGGGCTCGCCGAGCTGATGCACGGGCGCACAACGTTCGTCATCGCCCATCGCCTGTCGACCATCCGGCGCGCAGACCAGATTCTCGTCGTCGAACAGGGCCGCGTGGTGGAGCGCGGCAACCACAGCGAGCTGTTCGCGCAGCGCGGACGCTACTTCGATCTCTATACCCGCCAGCACG
The DNA here is from genome assembly GCA_050018295.1 of Occallatibacter sp. Taxonomy (GTDB): domain Bacteria; phylum Acidobacteriota; class Terriglobia; order Terriglobales; family Acidobacteriaceae; genus Telmatobacter. The sequence goes on from JBEKAJ010000025.1 coordinate 17,227, forward strand.
GCCTCGAAGCGAATCTGTTTCTTGCGCCGGGTGAAGGCGATACGGTGGAAGAAACAGAAGACAAAATCTAAATCCGGAGGCGCCGAAACGGCATTCCCTCAAGCGCTGCGCAAATCCCATCGTCCGCGGCCCTCTTCGGCCTAAAAGCAGCGTTTCACCTGTTGACCCGCGTCCCATCATATGAGAAGCTAGAGATGGACTCAAGACTTGGAACAAAGGATCAACATGCGAGACGCACTCCCTCAAGGCACCTACAAAGTTCAGGCCCTCGACCGCGCTTTTGCGGTGCTCGACCTGCTTGGCGAAAGCGAGACGCCGCTCGGCCTGGCGCAGGTGGCGGCCTCGCTGCAGTTGCACAAGAGCACGGCGCACCGCTTTCTCATGGTTCTGGAGCGGCACCGCATGGTGGAGCGCACCGCCAACGGCAAATTCCGGCTGGGCCTGCGGCTGTTCGACTTCGGCAACCGCGCCATTGAGCAGTACGACCTGCGCGACCGCGCGCAGCCGCACCTGCGCCGACTGGTGGCCGAGACCGAAGAGACTGCGCACCTGGCACTGCTGGAAGCGGCGCGCGTCATTTACATCGACAAAATCGAGCCCACGCGCGCGGTTCGCATGATTACGCGCATCGGGGCCAGCAATCCCGTTCACTGCACCTCGGTGGGCAAGGCGATTCTGGCATTTCTGCCGCCGGAGCGCGCCGCCGAGGTTCTTCGCCGCATCCGCTACGAGAGACTCACACCACGCACCATCGCCACAGCCGAGGCCCTGCGCACCGAGCTCGATAAGACGAGGCGCCGCGGCTACGCGGTCGATGACGAGGAGTTGGAAGAAGGTTTGCGCTGCATCGCCGTTCCGGTACTCGACGCGCAGCGGCTGCCGGTGGCCGCGGTTAGCGTCTCCGGGCCGTCGTTCCGCGTAACCGCGCAGAAGCTTCCCGCCATCGCCAACCATCTGGTGCAATGCGTGCGCGGCATTTCGGTCGATATGGGCTACGTGCCTTCAGGGCGCGCCGCGCGGGCCGTTCTCAACGCATAATCGAAGGAAACGCCTGAAAAAACCTGCTTCGCCAGGTGACGGCGATCGTTACGCCTGTGACGACTTGGCCCGCAGACCCCACAGAATGAGAACCGTCGAGATGACGATCACAATGCCGACGCTCATGAAGCCGGCCGTGACGAGAGTTTCCTGCCATGGCAGGGCGATGCGCCCCGGGGCGGTGATGGGAGACAGAGCTCCAGTGCCGAAGATTGCGGCGAGTGTGGTGAAAACCCAGTTCATGTAAGTCCCGTAGAGCACGGTCCAATATGCGGTTGCTTTGATCGCCGGCCTCAGGCTCACCGCGCTCCATGCCGCGCCCAAAGCAAGCAGGAAAATGCCGTTCATCACGCCCTCCAGGTGGGCGGCAAGCCCCATGCGGACATTGGTAAAGTGCTGCTCGAGGAATCCGGTGATCAGGCCGATCAGGAACAAGAACATTCCATGGCCCATCAGACGCCGGCTGGCGTTTTCCATGTCAAATCTCCTCATCATTTCGCAAGATGGTTGGATGAACGGGGGATTGTGCGATCCCTTTCTAGCATTTGAGTGACTCGCCGCGCAATGAGTATTGGACGGGCAGACCTTTGGGTAAGCGACGCGCTTTGGTGCGTTCCGGGCGAAGCGAGTTTCTGGTACACTCAAGGATGTTGCCTGAGAGAAAGTGCGTCAGTTTTGCTTGCGCTTTCGAGGCATCCCAAGCTCAACTTGGGGACGTAGCTCAGTTGGTTAGAGCGCTGCCCTCGCAACAATTTCCTTTCTTTTCATTGACATACTGAATATGCTGTCCATCGTGCTGTCCATTTGACCGAGATGGCCGCCCAGGTTATCTATGCCAAGTCTCAATAGGAGGCTTGGCATACATGGCCAGAGCAAAACAATACGCGGACCGCGTCAACATCATCAAGAGAATCAAACTGGGCTGCAAGTGGCCCTTCGCCTCCGTCGTGGAACACAACGGCCGGATCGTGCGCGATCATGTCTGGGTCGCAGGCCGCGAGGAGCACCACCCGGAAGGCCGCTACTACCTCGAATGGTATGAAGGAGGAAAACGCCGACGGAAGCCGGTCCGCAAGTTCGAGGATCTCCTGCAGGCTGCCCGCGCAAAATCTATCGAACTGAATGCTCTCAAGGCTGGCCTCCTGCTCCCTACCGATGCTGCCTTCATCCCTCAGCCCGCACGTCTCACCATGAAGGCAGCCATCGACGACTACCTCGAATACATCCGCAAACACCGCAGCCTGCGAACCTACAGAACGTACCGGCCGGTGCTCAACGTCCTGTTCCGGAACTCGTACACCAAGACCTACGTCGATGAGGTGACCCGCGAGGACATCCTCAAGTTCACCAGCGACTGTTTCGACCACGGACTGGTCCCGCGGACGGTCTACGACCGCCTCGTTACTGTGCTCCAGCTCTTCAAGCGGCACGGATACAAGGGGCT
>JBEKAJ010000026.1:0-19539 GCA_050018295.1 Occallatibacter sp.
CGGATGAAGTGAGGCCGGTGGAGATAGTGAATTTGCGCCTTCGGATGATCGCGGCGAGCGAACCGTATGAGCCGGAGCGGCGAGCGCCAGTGGAGGGCGACGGGAGCGCGGCTTGTAGCGCCGAGCGCGAAGTTTGGTTCGAGGGTGGATTCCGGCGGACGCGATTCTACAAGCGCGAGCTGCTTCGGCCGGGCGATGCAATCGCAGGGCCGGCGATGATCACCGAGTACACCGCGGCGACGCTGGTGCCACCGGGATGCGCGGTGCGCGTGGACGGACTGGGCAACCTGGTGATCGATGTGCGCGAGGATGGGGTTGGCGAGGAGGCGGGCGCATGAAGTCAAAGGCGGCCGATCCAGTCGACCTCGCGATCTTTCAGTGCGCGGTGCACTCGATTGCGGAAGAGATGGGCGCGGCGCTACGGCGGACGGCGCTCTCGCCGAACATCAAGGAGCGGCGCGACTATTCGTGTGCGGTGTTTGACGGGCGCGGGCGCGCGATCGCCATGGGCGACCACATGCCAGTGCACCTGGGATCGATGCCGATGAGCGTGCAGGCGGCGATTGCGGCGATCGAGTTTGCGCCGGGAGACATTGCGATCTTGAACGATCCGTACGCGGGCGGAACGCATTTGCCCGACATCACAATGGTGCTGCCGGTGTTTCTCGCTGGCGGGGACGCGCCGGTGTTCTATGTTGCGAATCGCGCCCATCATGCGGACGTGGGCGGGAAGTTTGCGGGATCGATGGGGCCGGCGACGACGATCGAAGACGAGGGGATTCGCATTTCTCCAGTGCGGATTGTGCGTGGAGGGTTGATCGATCGAGAAGTCCTCGATTGGATTTTGTGCAGCGTGCGGACGCCGCAGGAGCGCGAGGGGGACCTGGACGCGCAGATCGGCGCCTGCCGCGTGGGCGAACAGCGCGTGCTGCAGCTGGCGGTGAAGTACGGAATGGAAAGGCTGGCGGCGTGGGGCGAGGAGTTGCTTGATTACTCAGAGTGGCTGGTGCGGGCGGAACTCAGGAAGATGCCGGCGGGAGACTACGACGCCGATGATTGGCTGGACGATGACGGCGTGACGGATGAGCCGCGACGGATTGCGGTGCGACTCAAGTTCGATCCCGCAGCGGGGGCGATGGATGTGGATTTTGCCGGCTCGTCGGCGCAGGTGGCGGGCGCAGTGAATGCGGTTCGCGCGATCACGCTCTCGACGTGCTTTTATGTGTTGCGGTGTTTGCTCGGGGAGGATGCGCCGGCAACGGAAGGAATTCTGCGGCCGCTGACACTTCACACGCCGGAGGGTTCGATTGTGAATGCGCGGCCGCCTGCGGCTGTGGCCGGCGGGAATGTGGAGACGTCGCAGCGGATTGTGGACGTGCTGATGCGGGCGCTGGCGAAGGCTGTGCCGGAGCGGGTTCCGACGGCGAGCGCGGGAACGATGAGCAATGTGACGATCGGCGGGACTGATCCGCGGACGGGTGAGGCGTTTGCTTACTACGAGACCGCGGCGGGCGGAATGGGCGCACGGCCGGGAATGGACGGGATCAGCGGAGTTCACACGCATATGACCAACTCGCTGAACACGCCGATTGAGGCGCTCGAATATGCCTACCCGTTTCGCGTGCGGCGGTACGGGTACCGCGGCGGCTCGGGCGGCGAGGGGAAGTTTCGCGGCGGGGATGGTTTGATTCGCGAAGTCGAACTGCTGACCGATGCGGAAGTGACGCTGCTGGCGGATCGGCGGAAGTTCAGGCCGTATGGGCTCGAAGGCGGCGGGGACGGAGCGGCGGGACGCGCGACTGTTGTGAGAGCGGAGAGCGGCGAGGAGATTGAACTGCCGGGAAAGTGCAGCCGCCAGCTCAAAAAGGGCGAGGTGCTGCGGATTGAGACGCCGGGCGGAGGCGGGTGGGGAAAGACGAGGAACATAGGGACTTGGGACTAGTTTGTTCGTGCGGGGTCCGCCGTCTTGCGATCCCACCTTAACCACAAAACAAAGACGTGGCGAAGATGCGGCACCCTGCAAAGACAGCGGAGTGGCGAGATTCGATCCCCGATGTTTAGGCACTGCTAGGCGGACGGCACTTTGACTTCGACGTGGGAAGCGTTCTCAACGAAGGTGGCGATGGCGGAGTGATCGAAGTCGCCTTTGCCGTCGGCGATGAGGGATGAGAGCATCTGCTGCACCTGCGCGGTGAGCGGCAGGAAGACGTGATTGGCCTCCGCAGTTTGCAGGGCGTTGCGCAGGTCCTTCTGGTGAAGGCTGATTCTGAAGCCGGGCTTGAAGTTGCGCGCGATGAGCATGGGGCCCTTGGCGTTGAGGACGGCGCTGCCGGCGAAGCCGGCTTTGACGGCGTTGACGACGACTTCAGGATTGAGGCCGCAGCGCGTGGCCAGGGTGAGCGCCTCGCCCATGGCGGCGATGTTGCAGGCGACCATGATTTGATTGGCAAGCTTGGTGGTGTTGCCTGCGCCGACGGGGCCGGTGAGGGTGACGCTGGAGCCGAGGCACTTGAGAATGGGCTCGGCCTTGGCGAATACTTCGGGCTTGCCGCCGACCATGATTGCGAGAGTGCCGTCGACAGCTCTTGGCTCGCCACCACTGACCGGCGCATCGAGAAAATCGACACCCTTGGCTTCACAGGCCGCAGCGATCTTCTGCGAGACGAGCGGGCTGATGGAGCTCATATCGATAATCAGCGGGCGGGGGATGAGCGAACCCGGCTTTGCGCCGGAGAGGATTCCACAGGGGCCGAGAACGACTTCTTCGACTTCGGGGCCGTCGGGGAGCATGGTGATGACGATGGGGGAGCGCGCACCGACGTCGGCGTTGGATAAGCCGCGCTGGGCGCCGTCGGCAACGACGGAGTCGAGCTTGGCCTGAGTGCGGCCGTAGGCGACGACGGTGTGGCCGGCCTTGAGAAGGTTCCTGAGCATGGGGCGGCCCATGATGCCGAGGCCGACAAATCCAACGGTTGCCATCGTTCGTCTCCGTTCGCTGAATTTAAGATGGAACTGTGCGCAACTACTTCAACTATTTTACCGAGATTGAAGAGCGCTTCCAGCAGAGGCGGGGAACGATTCTGCTGCTCTCGACGCTGGATTGGGCGCTGATCGAGATGTGGCGCGAAGCGGGAATTCCGCTGGAAGCGGTGTTGCGCGGGATTGATGCGGCGTTCGACAAGTATGAGGCGCGGCAGAAGCGTGCGCGCATGCAGCGCGTGAATGGGTTGGCGTGGTGCGCGCAGGCGGTGATGCAGGCAGCGATGGAGATGAGTGAGGCGGCCACGGGATCGGCGACGACGACGGCGCTGGAGTCAGGGTTCGAGCATGAGCGCGTAGCGGCGCATTTGACGGCGGCCGCAGAGGCGCTCGATCGGGCGATGGTGGCTGACGAGGCTTGCCGGGCAACGGCTGCGCGGCTGCGTGAACTTGCCGCGGAGGTGCGAGCTGCTGGCGGGGAAAATGCGGCGGCAGTCGATCTTGAAGCTTTGGAGCGGTCGTTGAATGTGCTTGAGGAGAAACTGTTTGTCGCGCTGACCGCGGCGGCGCCGGAGGCTCTGCTTGTGGGTCTGAAGGAACACGCAGCGCTTGAGCTGGCACCCTACCGCAGCCGTATGGGCGCGGTGCAACTGCGGCAGGTGGAACAGCAGTTTGAGCGGAAGCAATTGCTGGTCCACTACAACCTGCCGCGGTTGAGCCTGTTCTACATGAGCCAGCAATGAGGAGGCGGGCGCGATCATTCTCGCGGCGCAATGAAGCTTTGCCAAAGAACTCCCAGCGGAGCGCCGCGGCGCCACAGCTCGTTCAAATTGAAAAGCCGGTTTATGGCGGGGCGTTTCTGGCGCGCGTGGAGGGCAAGGCGGCGTTTGTGCCGCTGGCGCTGCCTGGTGAGCAGGCGCGCGTGCGCGTGGTCGAAGAGAAGCGCGGGTACGCAACTGCCGAGGTAGAAGAGATTGTTACGGCAGCGGCGGAGCGGGTTGCGCCAGCTTGCAAACATTTTCGGGCGTGTGGCGGCTGCCAGTATCAGCACGCGGAGTACAAAGCGCAGATCGAGATGAAACAGGCCATTCTGCGCGAGACGCTGGAGCGGGGCGGAGTTCGCGCGCCGGATGAGATGTCTGTGCTGGCGGGCGAGCCGTGGACGTACCGCAATCGGATCCGGCTGGCCTTTGATGCGGAGGGACGGCCGGGATACCGCGGGCGGCGGTCGCATGCGGTGATTCGAATTGAGGAGTGCCCGATTGCAGCGCCGCTGCTAGTGAGCGCTGTGTTCAGCGCCGCGGAACTGTTCCGGCGGTTCGCTGTTCCAAGCCGGCCCGCTGAGCTCTCGCTCTTTTGCGATGCAGCTGAAGATTCGATGCTGGCCAGCGTCTTCACGGATGGCGCGGCACGGGTTCCGCTCACGGACTATTTTGATGCGCTGTTGCCGCAGATTCCTTCGCTTCGCGGCGTGGAACTGGTGGAGGTGCACCAAAACCAGCCAAGGACCGTCGCGCGGGCTGGCGCCGAATCAATCGCTTACCGCGCGGCTGGATTTGAATATCGCGTGGATCACGGGGCGTTTTTCCAGGTGAATCGCTGGCTGGTGGACGAGCTGGTGGAGTGCGTAGCGGAAGGACTGCGCGGCGCAGTGGCCCGCCACGGCGGGCTCGCGTGGGATTTGTTTGCCGGCGTGGGGTTGTTTGCGCGGAAGCTCGCGGAGCAATTCGAGCGGGTGATTGCAGTTGAGCCGGCGCCAGCGGCGATGGCGGCCCTCAAGGAGAACTTGAAGGGGACGGATGCGACCGCTGTGAAGGCAACGACGCTGGAATTTTTGCGCGGAGCGGCGAAGGGCGAACGCCCGGATTTGATTGTTGTGGATCCGCCTCGCACGGGATTGGGCGCGGAGACGACGGAGCTGTTAGGAAGAATCGGCGCGCCCGAGATGGTGTATGTTTCGTGCGATCCTGCGACGCTGGCACGCGACCTGCGCGCGCTTGCTGGCGCAGGCTATACGATCGAGCGCATCACGCTTGCGGACCTCTTTCCGCAGACGTTTCACCTGGAGACGGTAGTGCGGTTACGGCGGTGACGGGCAGAAGCGGGGAGCGTGTGCCGGGAATCCCAATTCCTGATAGGCTTGAAGCCAAATTCACTTTTCAAATTTGGGCCCCATGCACGCCGATCTACCTAACCCTGCGCAACGCTCGCATGGCTTAACCACCGTGCCGCTGTTTCATGCGGTGTGGCTGTTTGCGGCGGGGATTTTGGTGGCGAGCCGGATGTGGCTTCAGCCTCCACTTGTGCTGATCCTGCTGGTTCTGGTTGCGGTTCTGTGCAGCGCGGCGGTCCGCCGCGACGGGCACGCGCAAGGAATTGTGTGGTTGCCGCTGGCGGTTTTGTGGATACTGCTGGGCGCATGGTGCGGGGAGATGGAGCCGCAGTCTGCGTCCGCTCCGGAGCTTGCCGCGGTTTCTGACGGATTGTGGCGCACAGTGGAAGGGACCGTGGTGGATGCGGGGCCGGTGCGCACCGAGCTCGAGCAGAATGTGGACGAGCCCTCGGCCACTGAGCCGACACAGCGCATTGATGTGCGCGTGGCCACGGTTGAGGTGGTGAACGACGCGAGCGATGCGCCGGCGCCGGTAGCGGGCGAGGTACGGCTGACAGTACGGTCGCCGTTGGACGCGGCGGAAAGCATGCAGGCGCTCCGGTGCGGCGAGCGCGTGCGGGCAGAGGTTCGGCTGCTGCGGCCAGAGACTTATCACGATCCGGGCGCCTGGAGCCGCGCGGATTACTTGCTGGACCAGGGAATCACTTCGACAGCAACGGTTGCGACAGATCGCGTGGTGCGGCTGGGGCAAGCGCCGGGCGCGTTTTTGTTGTGCCGAGTGGGCGGATGGCAACACGCGTCGACGACGCGACTGCTCGCGCTGCCAGCGGCAATGCGGAATCTACCCGCGCCGCTGCGGCTGAGCGAGGACGACGCCGTGATGCTGGCGGCAATGGTAGCGGGCGACCGCACTTATCTGACGCACGGGTTGCGCGTGGGCTTTGAACGCACCGGATCCTTTCACATGCTGGTGGTTTCAGGATTTCACCTGGCGATTGTGGCCGCGTGCATCTTCTGGATCACCCGGCGGCTGCGGATGCCGCGCGTGCCGGCGACCATTTTGACTATCGTGGCGTCGTTTGTCTATGCGCTGTTCACCGGATTCGCCACGCCGGTGCAGAGATCGCTGTGGATGGTGACGCTTTATCTGCTGGGACGGCTGGTATATCGCGAACGAAATCCGCTGAACACGATTGGATTTGCCGCGCTGTGTTTGCTGGTGGTGAGCCCGCGTAGCCTGTTCGACTCGAGCCTGCAGATGACTCTGCTGGCGGTGGTTGCAATTGCCGGCGTGGCGGCGCCTTTGCTGCAGGGAACGATTCATCCTTACGCGGCCGCGATGCGCGACCTGCAGTTGGTGGCCGTGGACATCAAGCTCGCTCCGCGCGTGGCGGAGTTTCGCATGATGATGCGGACAGTGGCAGAACGGCTGGAGCGTGCCGGGAATGGCGTGATCGCGTGGCGTATTTTTCCGTGGAGCGTGAGATTCGCGATCACAGCGGTGGAACTGGTGGTGGTTTCGTGCGTGGTGGAGTTGGCGATGACGCTGCCGATGGCGGTGTACTTTCACCGCATCACGATTTTTGCGCTGCCGGTGAATCTGCTGATTTTGCCGATGCTGCTGGTGTTGATGCCTGCGGCGCTCGTGACGATGCTGATGCTGGTGGTGTGGCCGGCAGCGGCAATGGTTCCGGCAATGGCGGTGGCGCTCGTGATGCACGTTGGAGTGGGGTTGGTGCATCTGTTTGGCTCAATGGCGCTCGGAGATTTCAGGATTCCCAATCCGCAGGTGTGGCAGTCGGCGGCGTTTTGCGCACTGCTGGGAGCGGCGATTGTTATGGCGCACGAGAGCCTGGGGCGCGGCGAACGCTGGCTGAGGCGTGGAGCATGGGTTGCGCTGGCGATGGCGGCCCTGGCGGCAGTGATGCCACGGCCGGTGGAGCGCCCTAAAGGCGCGATGCTGATGGAGGCGATTGATGTGGGGCAGGGCGACTCGTTGCTGGTGATTACGCCGGATGGAAAGACGCTGCTTGTGGATGGAGGGGGATTCGGCGGGGGGCCGAGGCAGGCACCACAGGATTTCGACATCGGCGAGGAGGTGGTGTCGCCGGCGTTGTGGGCGCGGGGCATCCGGCACCTGGATGCGGTGGCGCTGAGCCATGCGCACTCTGACCACATGGGCGGATTGCCGGCTATCTTGCGCAACTTCCATCCCGATGAATTGTGGGTGGGCAACAATCCGCGGTTCGGGGCGTACAACGCGCTGCTCGATGAGGCTGCGGCGCTGCATGTACGGGTGAAAAACTTTCGCGCCGGCGATGCGTTCACCTTTGGGAGCACGCAGGTACATGTGCTGGCGCCGTTTCGCGATTACCTGCCGGGACCTGAGCCGACGAACAACGATTCGCTGGTGCTGCACGTGGGGTACGGCACGACGTCAGTGATGCTCGAGGGTGATGCGGAAGCGCCCATCGAGCAGGCGATGCTGGCGGAGCCGGGTCTTGCGAGCACTCTGTTGAAGGTGGGGCATCACGGCAGCATCACGTCGACGCGGCCGGAGTTTTTTGCCCGCGTTGCGCCGCAGTGGGCGGTGATCTCGTGCGGGCTGCACAACCGGTATGGGCACCCGCGCGAGGAAGTGCTGGAAGAGCTTGAGGAGGCGCATGTGCGGACGTTTCGCACCGACATTAACGGGATCTCGTGCTTTGTGCTCGATGGGAAAACGGCGACCGGGACGGTGGGGTGCGGAGGAAATGGATTACCGCACTAGGAGCAAAGAATCCTTCAGGACCAATCATCCGGCTTTACACGTTCGATTCGCTCAAAAATCTCCCAAAGCCGCGCGGATTCGATATCTGAGACGTCCACTCCATAAACTTCCCGAATCTTGGCCAACAACGCCTCATTCGTCTCCTCGAAGTGAAAATCCCAAAGTGACGATTTGTCGGAGATCCAGGCCGATGGAAGACCGAGAACGCGATGAATGAAGTCTTCGGCAAGTTTGGAATGTGCGTTGACTCGTTCTTGGGGCGCAAACTCGATTGGGACGTTGACACCCGGACGTGGAAGTGTTTTGCCTTTCTTAAGCCAATCCTTTTTGCGCTGTGCGAACTGCTCGCCAAGCGCATTCAAGGCTTCTGCCTTTGATGCGCCTCCCGCGTCGATGTGCCACCCAAGGACTCTGGCCCAATACTGATGTTGTGTGAGTCTTGCGGGCAGATTCAGGTCCAGCTTTTGCCTTCTTATGGAAGTTGGATAGTCTTGCAAGTCCCAGTCGGTTTTGGCGAACGAACGACACCACTTCCAAGACCTTCGAATGGCGTTACGGAGCCGCACCAACAGTGATCGCATAAAAACTTTAGTGTGCTAAACGCGCGGCGGCTTGTTGGATGGCGAGGAGCTTTTCGAGCAGTGGCTTGAGGAGCTTGAGGTCGAGGGCGTTGGCGCCGTCGGATTTGGCGTCGGCGGGCGAATCGTGGACTTCGACGAAGAGGCCATCGATGCCAGCGGCAACAGCGGCGCGAGAGAGCAGAGGAATGTACTCGGGCTGGCCGCCGCTGACGCCGTTGGCCGCCGAGGGCTGTTGCACGGAGTGAGTGGCGTCAAAGACAACGGGAGCTAGGCCGCGCATGATGGCGAGCGAGCGGAAGTCGACAACCAGGTTGTTGTAGCCGAAGGTGCTGCCGCGCTCGGTGAGGAAGACGCGCTCGTTGCCCGTGGAGCGAACCTTTTCGAGACCGTGGGTCATGTCCCACGGGGCCACGAACTGGCCTTTCTTGATGTTGACCGCGCGGCCAGTTTTGCCGGCGGCGATGAGCAGATCGGTCTGACGGCAAAGGAAGGCGGGAATCTGGAGGACGTCGACGGCTTCAGCGGCGACTTCGCAGTGGGAGGGTTCGTGAACGTCGGTGAGGACGGGAAGGCCGGTGTCTTTGGCGATGCGGCCGAGGATACGCGTGCCTTCTTTGAGACCTGGGCCGCGGAAGCTCTTGACGCTCGTACGATTGGCCTTGTCGTAGCTGGCTTTGAAGATGAAGGGAATGCCGAGATCGGCGGCGATGCGCTGAACGGCTTCAGCGATCGAGCGGGCGTGGGATTCGGACTCGATAACGCAGGGTCCGGCGATCAAGAAGAGCCGGCCTGCGCCCACTTGCACCGGCCCGATTTCGAACGATGAACTCACGAGGGAAATTGTACAGGGGTTAGGGATCAGGGGTCAGGAGTCAGTAAGACTCAGTAAGACCTTGATCTGTGATTGGAAACCTGAGGGAAAGTACACGCGTACTCTCCGCGTATCCCGAAGGCGGGATGGGAGAGCACGCGGCAATGATTCGGAATGCAGGCCCGGTTACTCAGCGTGGCTGCGCGACCACTCCCATAGGGCGCGGTCGAGCGTACGCAGAGGCGTGGGAGCGGGGAGTTCGTTTTGCGGCCGGACGATGTTGCTCTCGGCAAGGCACTTGCAGAAGGCGAGGTACTCCTCGTAGAAGCGCACGTCGTGACGCGCGTGGCCCAGCGCTTCGAGGGTGCGGCAGTCCAGGACCGTGTAGCGCTCAGGGAAGATCGCGGCCAGAACGGCCGAGGCCAGGGCGATGTCAATGCCGTGCAGATCCAGCAGCGCCTTGACGGCGGCTTCAGTCGAAGACTCGGGCGAAGTGGCGACGGCCAGCGCGCGGCGGATCTTCTCGTTGCTGTTTCCGATCAGAACTTGCACCGCACGCTCGGATTTCCAGCGCACGATCGCTTCCAGATTGGCCAGCGAATAATCTCCATTGCGAATGGCTTCACCGGCTTCGAAAGCAGCCTTTTCAAGCTCATGCTCTTTCTCGCCGGCCGTTTGCCAATACTGCTCTGCTAATTCTTGCAACTCCGCTTCAGCGGGCTGAAGCTGGAAGTAGGCGACCATCTCGATATTCCTTCCTTTCCCACCCAAAAACTTAGACACGATAGGCCCGGCGCAAAATCATTGTCAATAACCCGGAGGGTGGTTTTTTTCACCTGAGTACCGGACTGGTCGATGAGACGCCTGCGGCCAGGGAAATGGCTCTGCACGGGGCTGTGGAAGAAGCATTTATTCATCGAATTTTGGCTCGAAAAAGGGCACTCCGTTGGTAGTAGACGAAATGACTGAGAGGATCGTTTGAATGCGGGTTGGATAGGAGAAGAATCTTTCAAGAAGAGGGTCTGAATCGGGCCGGAATAGGGTCACTGAAGGTGCGAAAGGCCGAGACCGGCGGAGGCCAATGAAGATTGGCGGAATCGTAGCATAAATCAATAATTATGCTAATATATATCTATGCGTACGACGGTTGACATACCGGATGAGACATACCGAGCGATCAAGGTGATGGCGGCCGAGCGCGGGGGTACGGTGAGGGAGCTGGTTCTCGAGGGGCTGGAGATGGTGCTGCGAACCAGGAACGCGGCTCGCAAGGGATGGGAGTCGCCGGAAGTTCCGTCCACCGATCAGGGGCCGCTCGAAGTCGATCACGAGACGAACGACGAGCTCATCGGGTTTCCGTGAGGTCGGGGTGCGGCCGGAGCTGTAACAGTAGATTTCTCCGCAGCCCTACTGGACGACCTGGCCGGCCATCGACTCGATTTGCGTCCGCTGGAGGCGATTTTTGTAGCTGGCCGTGATGAACTCCCGAAACAGCGGGTGGGGCTCGAGGGGCTTGGATTTGAATTCGGGGTGGAACTGGCAACCGAGGAAGTAGGGGTGGCCGGGGATCTCGACAATCTCGACGTAGGTTTGGTCGGGAGTGGTGCCGCTGATTTGGAGACCGGCGCCGGTGAGTAAGGCTTCGTACTCGCGATTGAACTCGTAACGGTGACGGTGGCGCTCGCTGACTTCCTTTGCGCCGCCGTAAGCGCGGCTGGCGAGCGAATCTTCCTGAAGGACGCAGGCCCACGCGCCGAGACGCATGGTGCCGCCCATTTCTTCGACGCCGAGCAGCTCGCGCAGCTTGTAGATGATGCGATGCTCGGTGGCGGGATCGAACTCGCTTGAATTCGCGTCCTTGAGGCCGCAGACGTTTCGCGCGAACTCGATGCAGGCGGTTTGCATGCCGAGGCAGATGCCGAAGTAGGGCACGTTTTTCTCGCGCGCGTAGCGGATGGCGTTCAACATGCCGTCGATGCCGCGCTTGCCGAAGCCGCCGGGGACGAGGATGCCGTCGAAGCCCTCGAGCTGCGCTTCGTATCTGCGGTCATCGGGGCCGGATGACTCGAGACCTTCGGCCTCGATCCAATGAATTTTGAGCTTGAGGTTCTGCGAAATGGCGCCGTGAGTCAGCGCTTCCTTGAGCGACTTGTAGCTGTCTTCGTACTCGACATACTTGCCGACGATGGCGATGGAGACTTCGTCCTTGGGGTGGTAACAGCGCTCGACCAGCTCCTGCCAACGGGTGATATCGGCCTCGGGCGCATCCTTGTGGAGGTATTTGAGGATGAGGGCGTCGACGCCTTCCTGGGCAAAGCCGAGCGGGACTTCGTAGATGAAGGGCACGGTTTTGGCGCCGATGACGGCCTTTTCCTCGACGTTGCAGAAGGCGGCGATCTTCTGCTTGATGTCGCGGCTGAGGGCGCGATCGGAGCGGCAGAGGAGAATGTCGGCCTGGATGCCGATGGAAAGCAGCTCCTTGACCGAGTGCTGCGTGGGCTTAGTTTTGAGCTCCTGCGCAGCGGCGATCCAGGGGACGAGCGTGAGGTGGACAAAGACGGTGTTCTCGCGGCCGAGTTCCTGGCGCATCTGGCGAATGGCCTCAAGGAACGGGAGGGACTCGATGTCGCCGACAGTGCCGCCGATTTCAACGATGGTGACATCGGCGCCGTTCGCGGCCACCTTGCGCATGGCGTTCTTGATTTCGTTAGTCACGTGGGGAATGACCTGAACGGTTTTGCCTAGGTAGTCGCCGCGGCGTTCCTTGAGGATGATCTGCTCGTAGATGCGGCCGGTGGTGTAGTTGTTGTCGCGCGAGAGGGGCGCGTGGGTAAAGCGTTCGTAGTGACCGAGGTCGAGATCGGTTTCAGCGCCGTCGTCGGTAACGAAGACCTCGCCGTGTTGGAAGGGCGACATGGTGCCGGGATCGACGTTGAGGTAGGGGTCGAACTTCATGAGGTTGACGCGGAGGCTGCGGCTCTCAAGGAGGCAGCCGATGGAGGCAGCCGCAAGACCCTTGCCTAAACTGGACACAACTCCACCCGTCACAAAGACGTACTTTGCCGACATCGATGCAACCTCGTCACTAAGTTTTTGGGATTGGCCGTACCTGGTGGGCACATTCAAGTATGGCAGAGAATCAGGGTGCGGCGAAAGAGGAAAATTCGGCTGAATTAACGACAAATGGGCAGCATCCCGAGTAACGAGACTGGATGCAATGGTTTGCGAGGGGATCCTGGGCAGGCTTGGGGCGGGCGCTTCGGGGCGGGGACGGGACGGGTTTACGATGCTCTCGGGGAATGCGCTGCGATGACGAGCAAGATTGAGGTTGTGAAGACCGACATTACTACGCTCGAGGTGGACGCGATTGTGAACGCGGCCAATGAGTCTTTGCTCGGCGGCGGCGGCGTGGATGGGGCAATTCACCGCGCGGCGGGGCCGGAGCTGTTCGACGAGTGCTACCAGCTTGGCGGCTGCCCGACGGGTGAGGCGAGGCTGACGAAGGGCTACCGGCTCCCGGCGAAGTTTGTGATTCATACCGTGGGGCCGGTGTGGAGCGGCGGGGAACGCGGCGAGCCGGAGCTCCTGGAAAGCTGCTACCAGTCGGTTTTCAAAGTCGCGCGGGAAAACGGCATTCGGTCGCTGGCGTTTCCGGCCATCAGTTGCGGCGTGTACAGGTTTCCTGTGGAGCGCGCGGTGAAGATTGCGGTGAGCGAGACGGTGGCTGAGCTGATCTCGAGCGACGCGATTCAGAAGGTAATCTTTGCATGCTTTGGGAACGAGATTTATGAGGCGTACTTGAGGGCGGTGGATGGGATCAGCTAGATGTTTGCGAGGCTTCGGGCCTTGTCTGAACTGAGTTGAGAGCGGAAGGTTGAGGTTTGTGGTATCCCACACTTGGCGCAAAAAACAAAAGCGCGCCAAGGATGGGGCACCCGTTCTATTTATGCCAAACTGGCAACTCCTCTAGAAGTTAAAGGTGATCTTCGCCGTCATGGCGCGCGGGGTGACGTAGTGCGTGCCGCTGAACGTGGAGAGGAAGTTGTAGAGCGCGTATTTGTTGGTGACGTTGATGGCGGTCAGGTCGAGGTCGGTTTTGAAGCGCTCCTTGTTGAAGATGTTGTTCTTTCCAAGGGACACATCGAAGAGATTGCGCGGCGCGATGCGCTGTGGGTTCTTGTCGTTGTCTCCGGTATTCGGAGCAGGGATGTTGATCAGATTCGAGCCAAACTGCGAAGCCAGGCAGACGCTCTGAAGAGCAACCGTGGGGGTTGCTTTAGCGCCGTTGCAGGTAAAGCCCGCCTGAAACTCCTCATCTGCAGTCAGAGGGGCGCCAGTCGCGTCGACGAGTGCGATTGCAGGCTGTCCGTTGAGCGTCGTGGAGGAGGCGAGGCAAGGGCTGTTGGGATCGGTCAATCCGTAGCAGGGCGCGTTACCCGCCACAAGGCCTGAGTCGTAGCGCCAATTGAAGCCGCTCCAGAGACCGTTGAACCAACTGCCATCGTGAGAGACCGTGTACTGGAGGTGCGTTGTCTCGTTGAATTTCTCGTCGTGATCGATGCGGAAGGGCAAGCCGGTCTGGCCCACGGTCGCGCCGGCTCCGGCGACCTGGGGCGGGAAGAAGCGGGCGGCCACTGAGGAGGTGACGAGATAGGCGCTGAAGTGGTGGAAATCGGGAACTTCCGCATTCAACGCATAGCCCGGGATCTTGGAGTTATGCCAGTCGATGGGAAAGAAGATCGGCGTGTTGCCGAGGATGCTGAAGTCGAAGGCATTGTGTGTGTACTTCCAGATGTATTCGCCGCTGACCACCACATTCTTGCCGACGGCCTGCTGGAATCCGGCATGGAACTCGTTGCGGAAGCCGGGCTGCAGCCTGCCTTCGACGCCCGAAGTGCAGACAAGGAGGGGTGAAAGCACTGCGTTGTCGCATCCGGTGCTGGAGAGCACAAGATTTTCGTTGAATGGTGTTTCCAGGGTGCGCGCATAGGAGACGCGCAGCACGGTGGCTGACGGCTTGATGTTGTAGGCGATGCCCACACGCGGCTCGGGTTGTTTTGTAGTGGCGAGGCCGTTGTAAAAATCCCCGCGCATGCCCAGGTTGAAGTCCCAGTTGCCGGCCTTGATTTCGTCTTCAATATAGAGGGCGAGTTCCTTAACGTCGGTGTGGCCGAAGTATTTGTAATAGCTGCCGCCGCGGGTAAGGTCGTAGGGGGCCAGGACCGCGAGGTAGTTGCCGTTCGGGAACGATGTTTCGCCATTGCAGCCGGAAGGGCTGGCGTACCCCGGCAAAGGAATGCCATCGGCGTCTACGCACGGCGAGTTATAGGTGGGGGAGACGACGGCGAGGTTGTCGTGCTCACGTAAGAAGGTCTGTTCGTAGACGGCGCCGGCCTTGATGTTGTGATGTCCGCGGACATAGGTGTAGTCGGAGTGGACTCCGGCGTTGGTCAGCGTGCGGTACTGGGAGATCGATGAGGTTTGAATTGGGCCCAGGTCGGCCAGAGGGTTGCCGCTGGGGTAGTAGTTGTAATCGTCATTGCGGATGTACCCGCCAAAGTTAAGGACCGAGTCGTTGCTGATGATATGCGTGTAGGTGGGCGCGATGTTATAGGTTCCAATTTTGGAGTGCTGATCGGTATTGCCCACATTGCCGAAGACCGGGCTGGCGCTGGTCCCTGCGCCGACCACGTTCGGCACGTTTAGGCTGTCGTAGGCGTTGGGGTTCTGGAACCAGGAGCGGCTGTAGTTGAAGTCCAGGTGGACCGAGTCGGCAGACGTAAAGCTGTAATCGACGCGGTCGAAGAAGTTTTCTTCGTTTCCTTTGTCGTGGAAGACGGAGAATTCGGGGGGATCGAGAAATCGGCCGGTGTTCAGAGCGTCGGCCTCGATGAAGTTGCCCCAGCTTTTTCCGCCATAGGAGAGGTCGAAGCCTCCATTCGCGGACCCGAACGCCCCATAGGCGGCATAGATGTCGCCGGTGGGCTTGGTGACGCCCTGGCCGGAGCGCGTGGTGGCTACGATGACGAGGCTTGTCTTGTCACCGTATTCGGCCGGCGGCGCGCCGCTGATGACCTGGATGGATTGAATGGAGTTCGAGGGAAGCTGGTTGGAGAAGATTTTGCTCTGCTGGTCTGTGATGGGCTGGCCGTCAACGGAGAACGAGTTGGAGGCGTGATCGCCAAGGCCGTGAAACAGGCCGTTCGAGTCGGCGGCAACACCGGGCGTGGTGAGCGTGACCAGCGAACTGAGCGTGGAGGACGCGCTTTCCAGCGGCACCTTGTTGAAAAGGTCGCGGTCCACATCGACGTGAAAAGTTGGGTCGTCCTCGATCAGGGCGCCTGTGGATTCGACCGTAACGGTTTGAGTTCCGCCCGCGATTTGCAGCACCAGCTTCAGGCTGATTCCCACTACCGAGTTCAGCGAGACGTTCTGGCTGAGCGCGGCAAAACCAGTAGCGGAGACTTTGATCACATAAGGGGCAAACGCGACGTTTGGAATCGCGAATTGGCCGGTAGCATCGGTTGTTGCGGTGCGGTCGAGTCCGCTGATTTCGTTGGTGAGATGCACTGTGGCGTTGGGAATGACGGCGCCGGAGGGATCGGTGACCGTGCCGCGCACGGCTGCGGCGTTTCCGCTTTGCGCAGACGCGGAGAGCGCCGCGAAGGCGAGGGCAATCAGGGGAAAAAGGCGCGTGATCGCGCCGCGGTAGAACGTCATGGCAAAATCTCCTGAACAATGGCTGAAAGATGATGTGATCGCCGCGTGACGTGCCGCCGCGGCGTCCTCAGTGGAGGAGCATCGGTCCGCTTCGAAATCAGTGTGTGCAGGTGCGGCCAAGCGTCGCCCGATCGGTAAAGCATTGGGTGGATGCGAGGGCCTGAATGAAAACGGAGAGATGCTCTAGCAGGAGACGGGAGGGGGGCGAATGAAGAGACGGATTTGCCGCTTGTGGGCAATTGCGATGGGATCGGCCTGGGGCGTGAAAGCTCCCAATTGCACGATCACAATGGCGGCCGCCGCGGCAGCAACGGGCACCACAGTGTGCATGACAATGCACAACTGGCAGTGGTCGGCGTCAGATTGGTTAGGGTGCAGGTGCGCGACCTGAGCAACGACCAGCATCGCCAGCAGAACCAGACAAAGGGCGGCGATGGCCGGCAAAAAGCCGGGCCAGACGCCGCGTTTACCGCCGAGATTTGTCTTAAGTCCTGCCAATCGATGGAACCTTCCAGTTCTATTCTACAAATAGAACCTACTGATTTGGACGCTTTGGGCCTGGAGAGGATGCACTTAAGTTACGATTTTGATGCGGTGCGAGAGCCAACACAGGCCTGGCAGGTGCGTCTAAACTGAGTTGCCATGGTTTGTTTTCCGCAAGTTCCGCGAGGATGGCGTGTGCCGGCGCTTTCGCTGGCTATTCTCCTGCTGGCATCGGCGACCGGCGCCGCGCGAAGCGGCGAGCAGAGCCAGGGCGCCCAGCCTGCACAGAACGCGGGTGGCCAAAGTTCCAAGCCACTGCCTCTGAAGCCTGCAGTTCCCGGCATGGGAAGGAATCTGCGGCTGATTTTGAAAGACGGCTCCTACCAATTAGTGCGCGATTACCAGATCGTGGGCGACCGGGTGCGCTACTTGTCGCAGGAGCGCGGCGAGTGGGAGGAACTGCCGACAGACCTCGTGGATTGGGACGCGACGAACAAGTGGGCCAAGGAACACGCCGAGCTGGTGGATGAGGATTCTTCGCCGGCGATGAAAGAGGCCGCGGACATCGACGCGGAGGAGTCGGACGAGCGCAACGACGAAAAGGCGCGCATGCCGATGTTGGTTCCGGGGCTGGAGCTGCCGGATGAGGAAGGCGTGTTTGCGTTGGACACCTTCCAGGGCACTCCCGAACTGGTAGAGCTGACGTCGACCGATCTCTCGCTGAACACGAAGAACCGGAAGGGGATTGCAGTGCTGAATCCCCTGGCGACGCAGCGTGCAAATCTGGAGCTGGAAGGCGCTCATGCGAAGGTGCATCTGCACGTCAATGACCCGACGATTTATCTTTCGCTGGGGGTCGAGGCGGGAAACGAGCCGGTGCTGTCGCACCCGCTGACTGTGGATACGAGCGGCGCGAAAGCGGTGAACGGCGGAAAACACGGAGCACACTCGGCGCAGTCGGGATTCGCGATTGTGCGCGTGGACGAGCGGCAAGCCTTGCGCATCGTGGGCGCAATTCACGTGAGCCCCACGGGGACGGTGACACAGGACGAGGACACGATCGCCACCAAAGCGGAGATCCTACCGGGCAAGCACTGGATGAAGATTGCACCGCTGCACACGCTGACCATCGGCGAGTACGCGCTGGTGGAGATTCTCTCTCCGTCGGACATCAGCGAGTCGGTGTGGGACTTTCGCGTGGACCCTGCAACGGGCGACAATCCCGGGTCGATCGGGCCGATCTTGAGACAACCGCGCGAACAGTAGCCGCCAGTCGAAGACGAAGGCCTATTCAGCTACAAGCTTCAGTTGTTTCTTGCGGCGGCTCACGGCAAAGTGCGCGAGCAGGAGCATGCATCCGACAGCGGTGACGATGGCATCTGCGGCGGGCATGGCGCGGGGGCCCCAAAGCGCGTAGCCGCGACCGTCGAGATAAGTCATGTAGGCGACAGGAAGATTCCCGATGGAGTTGATGATGGCATAGCGCGAGCTGCCGCTTTTGCCTGAGCCGCCGAGGAATTCGAGAGCGACGCCGGTGAAGAGGGCATAGCCCGCGCCGATGGTGAAGAGAAAAAGAACGGTGCCTGTGAAATAGACAGCGGGGCGCAGAGGGCCGAGAGCAAAGATGGCCAGCGTAGCGGCATTGACCAGGCCGGCAAGCAGAAATGCGATGGGAGCGCGCACGCGAACGGGAATGAGCGACGCGGCGAGGGCTCCCGCGGAGGTCAAGAGAGCGCCGGCCAGGCCGTTAACCCAAGCCACCTGCCGGCCGGTGACGCCGTAATCGCGGCCCAACTGCGTGAGGAGACCGATCATGGCGCCGCTGCAGCATGGGGAAGCGACGAGAAGCGTGTAAGGAATAGCTTCCCAGCGAAGGAAAGTGGATTTGAACTCACGCCAGATGCGCGCGGCAGTGTGTCGCGGGCCGTCCTCGCTGATCATCGACTGCTTGGGCGCGGCGAGGGCGGCGAGCGAGGGCAACACGATCATGGCGGCGACGATCCAGCCGAGGGAACTGAGCCGGAGGCGGCTGGAGAAAGTTACCAGCACAAAGACTGCGACTGCGCCGAAGGCCAGCGAGCCGGTTTGGTAAAAACTGCTGGCGCGACGGCGGCTCAACTCGCTCGATAGCGTGCCCATGATGCCGCCGCAAGCAGCGGCGACGAAGACGCCGAAGCATGCGCTGAGGAACAAGAGGCCGACTGCCCACGGGCTCGCAAGTTGGGACTGATGGAAGGCGACGACCAGGGCGATGGCGGAAGCGGCGGCCGCAAGCAGGAGCCAGGTGCGGCGGCGCATCCAGAAATCGGTGAGCGGACCCCAAAGGAAATAGATGGCATGAGGAAGGGAAAGCAGTGAGGCGATGCTGGCTGCGCGGGCGGGGTCGACGCCCTGGTCGCGCAGGAGATAGGTGATGGCGCCGCTGACGAGGCCGAGAGCGATGACCGCTTCGGGCGTGATGAGGAAGGCGAAGAGCCAGGGGCGATCGCGCGGAGGCGGCACGGATTGGGTCTCAACATCCGGGCGTAACGCTGGTGGCATGAGGGTTACACCGGATTAGGAATTGGTGTAGGGCGAGTTGATGCGCTCGAGTGCCGTTTTCCTCAAGAAAACGATACCTTGCACACTGCTGAATTCCTTCACGTGAACTCCTAATCCGGTCCAGCGTACCATGCTCAGGCTTTTGGCCGGGATTCCTAGATGGGTGTTGGCGACGCGAGCTAGTGACGGCGTAACGCCGTTCTAGTTGCAGATTCGGCCGTTTCTCGGGGGAATACACAACGTCTAGAGGATCGCTCCAAGTGATTGTCTGGAAAGGCCCTAGGAATGCCTTGCCGGGGGCCTGGATTGTATGCGACCTTGAAGCTGAGGGTGATCGAGCCGGGCAGGCTCCCACCTATGCGGGATATCAAGCTTATTCGCAAGTCGGTTAGACTCTGGTTACAGCGGGAGAACCATGGGCACACCGGCGGTTGATTACTACGAGTTTCTTCAAATCAGCCCCAACGCGGATGCTGAGACGGTCCACCGTGTCTATCGATTTCTGGCCGCGCGCTTCCACCCGGACAACAGCGAGACAGGC
>JBEKAJ010000027.1:0-18988 GCA_050018295.1 Occallatibacter sp.
CAGCAAACAGGGCAAATTGGAACGGAAGAGAGCTGCGGCAGGGGGGAACCGCAAAGGGCACAGGAGGATGGGAGCAGGGCGCAACTTAAACTATCGATTGGACTTCGGAGCACGCGAACCACTGCGCGCCAGCGCGTTGTCTGCGCTAGCGGAACATCGGTCGTGCGAATGGCGGAATCCCTGTGGAAGACGCACCTCGCCCGGCGGCAGCGCAATGGAATGCCGCCCTGTGCGCCAAGTATAGCGCATAGTTCGGTTCGACTTCCACGGCGGCACGGCCAAGCCGGAGGGAGCTAGCTGTGCGGGTACAGCAATCTTCCAGGAGGATCACTCGCGCCTGGACGGCCCTAAAAGACGCCGGCCATGTAGGCTTCGGCCGGGCGGAGGTTCTCCGCCTTCGACCCGCACTCGGCGAGCACCACCGGCGAAAGCGTGATGACGGGGCAATGCGTGTGGGCGAGAGTTTTGTACACCACGCCGTGCCGGGTGATGGCCGCAAAGGCTGAAGCACCCTGCGCACCGAGGACGATAAGGTCGGCCTGCTGCGCGCGGCTCTGATAGAGCAGCTCTTCGGTCGGGTCGCCTGGCACCACGATCGTCTGGATGGCAATTTGGCCCTGCAACTGCCGGGGAACCAGCGCGATCATGCCAGCTTCCACTTCGTCGAGCGAGCGGCCGGCAAGAAACTCGGCGCGGTCCTGGGGCCGGATGACATGCTGGAGAATCAGGCGCGCCCCGTGCTGCGCAGCCAACTCCGCGGCAAATGCAGCGATGACGGTGCTGGCCTCATGCAGGCTGACGGCACAGAGGATGGTGCGGGTGGCAAAGTTGCGATAGGCGCCGTCCACGACCTCAGGGCCGATGATGAAGACCGGCGAAGTTGCGGTGCGCAACACCGCCTCAGCGACCGAACCCACCAGCAGCTTACCGATGGGACCCGGAGAGTGTGTGCCCATGACGATGCGGTCGATCTGGCGCTCGCGCGTGAAGGCGAGGATTTCGTCGGCGGGCAGGCCCGGCCGCACGACAACTTCACATTTGAGACCCGCCTCGCGGACGCGCAGCGCGAGCGGTTCGAGGTGGTGCTTTTCAGAGCGCGCGGCGGCGGCGTAGTCGTAATAGCGAATGCCCGAGGACTCCGACGCGGCTACGATAAGCGTGTCATAGGCGTGAAAGAGGATGAGATCGGAACCGAATTCCCTGGCTTCGGCGAGTGCGAACGAAAAGGCCTTCTCGTTGGGCGGTATCTCGGTGGCGAAGAGGATGGTGGAGGGTTTAGTCCAACCTGGCTTCAGGAGAGCGGCCATGGGAACCTCCTTCGGGAGCGTTCAAATAGTCTCAGAGGCAATGCTGGTTTTGCGGTGCTTTGCCGCACATGAAAAGGTGATCCAACTCACCTTAACTCGATTTGCTAGCTCCGTTTACCGGCTTCGGTACTCCCGCACTGCCACTATAGACGCGGGACCAGGCAAGTGCCCCTGCTGGTGACAGGATTGTGTTCCTGATTCCCGGTTTTGTCCAGAGACATCCTTCGAGCTTCCCGAATGAGGCCCATAAAGTGATCCCAATCACAGCCTGACCTACCCGGAAAGTGTTCTTCTGGACCGGAATCGTGGCCCTCGGGGGCGGTTTTCCTGGTCGTGGCGCGGCTGGCAAGTGAGCCGCCAAGTTTTCGGCAGGAAGCTGGTCAATTCTCCCGTGGCCCCAGGCACCTGACGGGTTGGCGCCGTTGCCGCGATTCGAGCAGTTTTTTTGCCGGCGCATTCGCGCCGGGGAGGCCCCATGCCGATGCAGCCGATGCAGAATATTCCCGCACGAGGCGGGATCGACTACGACGAATCGCCATTCCTCGCGATTTGGGAGATTACGCAGTCCTGCGACCTGGCCTGCAAGCACTGCCGCGCGGCGGCGCAGCCCATCGCGCATCCCGACGAGCTGACCCATGAGGAAGGCAAGGCGCTCATCGATCAGATCGCCGCGATGCACATTCCCATTTTTGTCTTTACCGGCGGCGACCCGCTGAAGCGCAAGGATCTTTTCGAGTTGATCCGCTATGCGGCCAGCAAGGATGTGCACGTTGCGGTGACTCCGAGCGCCACGCCGCTGCTGACCCGCGAAGCGATCTTCAAGATGAAGGAGGCCGGACTGGTGCGGCTCGGAATCTCGCTCGACGGCTCAACACCTGAGATTCACGACGCCTTTCGCGGCTTGCCCGGAGCGTGGGCGCGCACCATTCAGGCCATCGAGTGGGCCAATGAGGCGGGCATCCCGATCCAGGTGCACACCACCGTCAGCCGCCACAACGTAAATGACCTCGACAGCCTGTGCGATCTGTTCGAGAAGCTGGCCATCGTGATGTGGAATGTGTTCTTCCTGGTTCCCGTGGGACGTGGCCAGTTGGACGATCTTTTGAGCGGCGAGCAGTTCGAGCAGGTGTTCGGCAAGATTTACGAGCTTTCGCGGCGAGCGAATTTCCAGATCAAGACGACGGAGGCGATGCACTATCGCCGCTACCTGCTGCAACACAATCTGGAAGAGCGCCGGATGGGGCACGGAACGGGCCATCCACATGGAGCCGCGTATGAGCCGGGCACGCCGACGGCCGACGCCAAGACGCGCAACATGGGCTGGGCCACGCGCCGCGTGAACGACGGCAAAGGATTCATGTTCATCTCCCATGTCGGCAACGTTTATCCGAGCGGCTTTCTGCCCATCCATGCCGGCAATGTGCGCGAGACGCCGCTGGCCGAGATCTACCGCACCGCCCCGATCTTCAAGGCCCTGCGCGACACCAGCCGGCTGGAGGGAAAGTGCGGCGCCTGCGAGTTCAAAGAGATCTGCGGCGGGTCGCGGGCGCGGGCCTACGCGTTAACGGGCGATCCGCTGGCCCAGGAACTGTGCTGCATCTACCAGCCAAAGAACTGGGACCCGGAACTCGACAGCCAGGCTGAGACCTTTCGGCAGGCGGCGCATGCGGGGACGCTGGTGACGCTGTAGTTCAGGAATCGCCCCGCACTCAGTGCCCGGCGGCGTGGGCGTCAGCTTTGCCTTTGAAGCGGCTGTAGACGAAGACCACGTAGCCCACGGCGAGAGCCATGCCGACGAGCCACCAGGCGAGGCCAACGGCCAGCGTGTGCGGGCCGGAGATTGCGCGGCTGAGCGTGATGTCGTTCGCTGCGCCGGTGGTGGAAGGCAGCAGAGTGGGATAAACGCCCCAGCAGGCCCCGGCGAGCATGAAAAACAAGTAGAGGCATGATGCGAGGAAGGCCTTCAGCGGCTGACCCTTGCGGTTCCAGAGCCAGATGGCGGCGAGCGAGGCGACCACGCCGACGGGAACGATGAACGTGACCGGGTAATGGAAATAGTTGTCGAGGCTGGCGGGGCGCACAGCGATGGTGGCGAAGAGGCTGACTACCGTGAGCGCCACGAGGATGAGCCAGAGGGGCGAGACCACGCTGCGCGCGCGCTGTTCTAGCTGACCCGAGGTTTTGAGCGAGAGCCACAGGGCGCCGTGGAGCGTGAGCGCCACGAGCGCTACGAGGCCGCCGATGATCGTATACCAATCGAGAATGCCGGGCATGACGCCGGGTTGCCAGTTGGTCCAAAGAGGCAGGAAGAAATAGCCGTCGGGATTGAGCGGCACGCCGCGGAGTACGTTGGCCAGGGCCGCGCCGTAGAAGATGGTAAGCAGCGCGCTTGAAACGCCGAAGACGCCGTCGAGGAGAGCGCGCCATACACCCACGTCGATGTGATTGCGCAGCTCAAGGCTCACGCCGCGCAAGATCAGCAGCCAAAGCACGATCATCAGCGGCAGATAGAAACCGCTGAAGGCCGAGGCGTAGAGCAACGGAAAGGCGAAGTAGAGCGTGCCGCCGCCTGCGAGGAGCCAAACTTCGTTGCCGTCCCAGACGGGGCCGATGGAGGCAAGCGTCGCCCTGCGCTCGGCCTCAGTACGGACGAGAAACAGGTGCAGCACGCCCACGCCGAGATCGAAACCATCGAGGACCACGTAGCCGACGATCATTACGGCAACGAGCCAGAACCAGACAAAACCCATCATGACGGAGGCCTCACTTTTCAGTTGTCAGTTCTCAGTTGTGAGTTTTTCAATCGACGATTGCAATTGTTCAATCAGCAGCCGCTGCTTCGGTGGCCGGTTTCTTTGGCGCCGGTCCGTGATCGATTTCGCGATAGATGAGCACCGTGAATAGCAGGCCAAGCAGCGCATAAAGTCCCATAAAGCCGAGCAGGGTGAAGAGACCGTTGCTGGCAGAAACGGTGCTCGAGTAGCCCTCGCTGGTACGCATCAATCCGTAGATGAGCCACGGCTGGCGGCCGAGCTCGGCGGTCATCCAGCCAGCAGTGTTCGCGATGTAGGGCAGCGGAAAGCTGAGCAGCAGCGCCCATAATGCCCACCGTGCGGTGAAGAGGCGCCCGCGCCAAAGGAGCAAGACGGCCACCACCATAAGCAGAACGAACCACGTCCCCAGGCCAGCCATGATGTGGTAGGCGTAGAAGAGCAACGGGAGCGCAGTGGGCCACTGGTCTTGCGGAAATTGATAGAGCCCTTTCACTTCAGCTTTGGTGGTGCCGTAGATGAGGAAGCTGAGGACGTCGTTGACCACGATGGGATTGTCGATTTGGCCCGTTTCTTCGTTGGGCTGGCCCATGAGCACGATTCCGGCGCCGGTCTCGCTCTTGAAGAGGCCCTCCATGGCGGCTATGGCCACGGGCTGGTTTTGCGCCACGTATTTTCCGGCGAGGTCGCCAGTGGGGAAGATGATGAGGACGGACGAGATGACACCCGCGATGACGCCGACTTTCAAGAAAATGCGCCCGTAGTCCTCGTGCCGGCCATCGAGCAGGTAGAACGCGCCCACGGCGGCCATGACGAATGAGCCGGTGACGACTGCGCCAGTCATATTGTGCATGTACTGGAGCAGGCCCCAGGGATTCGTGAGCAACTGCCAGAAGCTGATCACTTCAAAGTGGCCGTCGGGCATGCGGTTGTAGGCCACTGGATGCTGCATCCACGCATCAGTGACGATGATGAAGAAGCCGGATATCCAAGAGCCGAGAAAGACCATGACTGCCGAGAACCAGTGCATCAGCTTCGAGATGCGCTTTTCGCCGTAGAGAAACAGGCCGAGAAACGCCGACTCGAGGAAGAAGCTGAAGACGCCCTCCATGGCCAGCGGCTGGCCGATGACACCGCCCGAGAGCCGCGAGAAGCGCGCCCAGTTGGTGCCGAACTCGAATTCCATGGGAATGCCAGTGACGACGCCGAAGACGAAGTTGATGGCGAAGATGCGGCCCCAGAAGCGCGCCGCGCGGTCCCATGTTTCGTTGCCGGTGCGCAGGGCCACGGTTTTGAGCACCACGATGAGGAGGGCGAGACCCATGGTGAGCTGCGGAAACAAATAGTGAAAGGTGATGGTGAAGGCGAAATGCAGCCGGTGGATGATTTCGGGGGTCATGCAATGTCTCCTGCTGCGGGCGAGGGCCGGATGACGAACGAGCGAGGCACCCGGGGATCAGGATCGAGGAAAGAATGATGGCTAACCCGACACAATCTCCCTGGGTCGGGGAAAAGCGGATTCGAACTCCGCTCACGATTCTAGCTCTTCCAAGGCCTTAAATCACTTGCTGCGGACGGACCGCGGCTTGATTCTAGAATTAGAGCGTGAATCTCTAGTGAGGCGAAACGTTCTGCTGCCGCGCACACGTCGCAAATTGCTGTAAACATGGAGTGAGGCTAAAAGAATGCGGATTGCGATCGTCGGCGGGGGCGTTGCGGGGCTGGCGGCGGCCTATGAGCTCGAACAGGCGCGTGCTGCGGGAGCGCAAGTCGACTATGCGCTTTACGAGGAGCGGCCGCGGCTGGGCGGATCGCTGGCGTCGGAGATTGTGGATGGGGCGGTGCTCGAGCGCGGGCCGGATTCGTTCCTGACCGAAAAGCCGGCTGCAGCCGAGCTGTGTCGTGAGCTGGGCCTGGGCGGAGAACTGCTGCCCTCGAACGATGCGGCGCGCAAGACTTATATTGTGGTGCGCAATCGGCTGGTGGCGCTGCCCGATGGGCTGATGTTTCTGGTGCCGACCAAGTTGATTCCCACGGCACTGACGCGGCTGTTCGGGTTGCGCGCCAAAATGCGCATGGGGCTCGAGTTGCTGCACACTTCGCGGCCGAGCGGCGGCGATGAGTCGGTGGCGGCGCTGGTGAGGCGGCATTTTGGCCAGGAGGCGGTGGATCGGCTGGCCGATCCGCTGCTGAGCGGAATTTACGGCGGTGACGCCGAGCAACTGAGCGCGCAAACAGTGCTGCCGCGGCTGGTGGAGATGGAGACGAAGTACGGCTCGCTTACGCGCGGAATGCTGGCGGCGCACAAGCGGATGCGGGCCATGGCAAAGAACTCGACGGGGCCAAAGCGCGTGGCGCCGCCCATTTTTACAGCGCTGCGCGGAGGGATGAGCCAGTTGGTGGATGCGCTTGTCGCGCGGATTGATCCGGTGAACTTGCGAACAGGGACGCCGGTGACCGCGATTCGGAGAGTAGCGGGCGGTGGTTGGAGCGTCGAGGCTGGCGGAGCGACAGAAGTTCTCGACGCGTTGATCATGGCGGCGCCTGCGTGGGCGGCGGGGGATCTGCTAAGGCCGGTCGATGCTGCGCTTGGCACCGAGCTTGGAGGAATTCCGTATTCCTCGTCGATTACGGTGAATTTGGTTTACGACGAAAAGAAGATCGGCGTGCTGCCGGAGGGGTTCGGATTTCTGGTCCCGGCGGTGGAGGGGCGCGCGATGCTGGCGTGCACATTTGTGCATCGCAAGTTTTTGGGCCGCACGCCTCCGGGGGCGGCAGTTTTCCGCGCCTTTCTGGGCGGCATGAATCGTGAGGCGCTGTTGGCCGAGAGCGACGATGCTCTGATTGCGGCGGTGCGGCGCGAGATGGCTGCGATTCTGGGCGCAAAGACGTTCAGCGCGGACGTCGAGCCGGAGCACGCGCAGGTTTCGCGCTGGCGTCGAGCGATGGCGCAGTATGCCGTGGGCCACAAAGGGCGCATGCAGCGGATTGCGGCGAGAGTGGCCGAGCTGCCGGGGCTGCGACTGGTGGGGAATGCGTACGATGGCATCGGGGTTCCGGACTGCATCCGGCTTGGGCGGCAAGCGGCGCGGGAGCTGCTGGCAGCGGGCGCCATGATGAGCAGCGCAAAGGCCTAAGTTCCTGACCAATGCAATCCCTGTCTGAGCCGTTGCGATATCCCAGGTCTCATCCGCCGCGGCGGAGAGACCTGGGGCACCCACTCGTCGTGCGGGGTTAGGCGACCAAAGACCGCGGTTTCGACCCATCTTTGTCCCCCGTATACTCGACTGAGAACATGACGATCCGCAAGGACACATTTTTGGCGACGATCCTGGCTTCGACGCGCGCTACGCTTGCGGCCGCGAAGGCGGACGTGCCTCGAGCTGAATTGGAGCGCCGCGCAGCCGAGCATCGCCCGCGGGGATGGGTTGCCGCGCTGCGCCGCAAGGCTGGTACCGGACCGGCCGTGATCGCGGAGATCAAGAAAGCATCGCCGTCAAAGGGAGTGATTCGCGTTGCGTTCGACCCGGCGTGGCTGGCGCGGCGGTATCGCGCGGGTGGAGCGGCGGCGCTCTCGGTGCTCACGGACGAGCCGTACTTTCAAGGCAGCCTGCGCAACCTGGAGATGGCGTCGAGTGCCACGCCGCTTCCCTGCCTGCGCAAGGACTTCATCGTCGACGAGTACCAGATTGTCGAGGCTCGCGCGCACCGAGCGGACGCGATTCTGCTGATTGCGGCAGCGCTCAGCGATTCCGAGTTGAAGCGCCTGGCCCAGGCTGCGAGGTCGCTCGCCCTCGACGTGCTGGTGGAGGTTCATACCGCGGAGGAGCTGGACGGCGTGCTCGACGCGCTGGGCGAAACCGGCGCCGACGCCATCGGCGTGAATAACCGCGACCTGAAGACCTTCGAAGTGAGCGCGGAGACTTCGATGTCGCTGGCCGGCCGAATCCCGGCGAGCGTGGTGCGGGTGACGGAGAGCGGCATTGCGACGCACGACGATATTGTCCGCCTGCGCAAAGCGGGCTTCGACGCATTCCTTATCGGCGAGAGCCTGATGCGCCAGCCCGATCCCGGAGTAGCGCTGGCGGAGTTGCTGAAGGGCGCGGCGGGTCAGCGATGAGCCTCTGGATCAAAATCTGCGCCAACACGTCGCTTGAGGACGCGATGACTGCCGCGGAGGCTGGAGCGGATGCGGTGGGATTTGTGTTTGCACCCAGCCCGAGACATGTGACGGCGGAGCAAGTGGCGGCGATTGTGCCGCATCTGCCGGCGGAAATCGAGAAAATCGGCGTATTTGTGGATGCGACGGTCGACGAAATCGCAGCGACGGTCGAAGCTACCTGCCTGACCGGCGTGCAATTACACTGGGACGCTCCGGCTGAGGCGCCGGCGGCGCTGCGCGCGCGGTTCGGGTCGAGCCTGCGCATTCTGGGCGTCGTGCACTTTGATGGGAACGCTTCAGAAGTTGCGTCCGCCGTTTCGCGGGAAAAGGATGTCGATGCAATTCTGGTCGATTCGAGAACAGGCACGGCTGTGGGCGGGACGGGAAAGAGCTACGATTGGGCCGCTGCCAGCCTGACTCTCTTCCAAAGCTTAAATGTGCCGAAACACCGCTTGATTGCAGCTGGAGGGTTGACTCCGGAAAACGTCGCAGAAGCCATCGCTACACTACACCCGTGGGGAATTGACGTGGTGAGCGGCGTGGAAGTTGTGCCGGGACGCAAGGATGCGGCCAAGGTGCGCGCGTTCATCGCCAACGCGCGCGTGGCGCAGACGTAACCTTTCGGACATGGTGCGCGAAATCAGCCGGAAGAAGTGATGATCCTTCGTTAAGCGTCGAGGCTGATCACGAGCTTTCCCCGGACGCGCCACGTCCCCTGGTAGCGCATCGCTTCAGGGACTTCGACGAGCGTGTACTTCTTGTCGATCACGGGTTTCAGCTTGCCGCCGGCCAACAAATCGCCAACGAAGGTCAGATCTTCACGGTTGACCTTAGCTATGAAGACGACGAATTTCTGGCTCGAAAACCGGGAACGTAAAAGGGTGATGATGAGGCCGCCGAACATTGCGAAAAGAGACTTGTGCCCGGCGAGCACTCCTGCGCCGACATGAATACCATGCGGGGTCAAGACGCCCTGACAAACCGAGAACGGATGGTTGCCGGCCAGATCGAGGATGATGTCATAGCGCGCCGCGCCGGTTGAAAAGTCTTCCTGGGCATAATCGATGACGCGGTGGGCCCCGAGCGATCGAACCAGGTCTGCGTTGCGCGTACTGCATACGGCGGTGACATGCGCCCCGAAGATTTTTGCAAGCTGCACTGCGAAAGTGCCTACGCCGCCCGATGCGCCGTTGATGAGAACATTCTGGCCGGGTTGAATCTTTCCGTGTTTGCGGAGACCCTGTAGTCCGGTGAGCGCCGCAACGGGACAGGCAGCTGCATCTTCGAACGGGACATTTTCCGGTTTGGGCGCCAATGAAGACTGGGGGGCCAACGCGTATTCCGCAAATGCGCCGCGACAAGTACCGAACACCGCATCACCCACCTTGAGCTGCGTGACGGCGGGGCCGACGGCTTCGACCACGCCGGCACAATCGACCCCTGGGCGCTTGAGCTCGCCCCGGCCAAATAGCAGCCGAAAAATGAACGGACCGCCCTTCAGCATGTGGTAGTCAAGCGGATTGACCGCTGCGGCGTGGACTTTGATCAAGACTTCCTGACCGTTTGGAACAGGCTTTTCGATTTCCTCGCAGGTGAGGACGTCAGGAGGACCATTTTTGCGATACACAATTGCCTTCATGCAACAACCTCGTTCCCGTTGCGGCTACTAGAATTGTCGGCGCACGGACTGCACAAGTGCGCTCGTCACAGGCAAGCGTGACGACTTTTCAGGGTGAGCTTTCCTCCGGCGTCGAACGCGACGGAGGTAGTGTCCTATTTGTGCGTTGCTGCCTTGCAAGGGAAAGCTTCATGCACGGAGGCAATCACTAGGAACTGTGGCAGGACATGGAGTCTCTCTGGATATTGGTTCAGGTATTTCGATACAACGAGCGCCAACTCGCCTAGGCTGGTCTCCTCGGGAATACAAATCTTCGTGGCACTGTCTCCGATCTGAAATCCATCCAAGACCCCAGAGACGTAGAACAGGCATATATTTCTATGGTCATAGTCCTCATCGGACAATTTCGACTGGTCCCCACCAACGAGTCCACAATACTCGCGCAACCTTAGGCTCGTCATGGCTTTGTTGTTTTGAGACTGACCATCGGCAACAAACGAAAGGCAGAAAATCATAGTGCATAAAACCCATTTGGCACGGAGTCTTCCGGCCAGCCTTGTTCGATTGTTCATGGACTCACCGCCTTATTGGCAGTATATTGGGCGCAAAAGGAAAACCCCGCTTGGCAGAGCGGGGTTCTTGTGATCTTTGAGATGTAGCGAGACCGCTTTACAACCTCTCCGCTAATCGTAGAGCAAAGGAGAGTGCTATGCAAGATGCCTCGCGTCTCAATCTTACTGCAGGAGAGATTCAGTCTCTGCGAAAACTAGCGCAGCACCTCCCGTTTGGAAGCGAACTACAGCGAGAGGGACATCGTGCAGTTGAAAATGGTCACAGTATGGATAGGCTACAGATAGGATTGTTTCGCCGCTCTTCCGTTGAATCCGATAATGCGCTGCGTCTTCTGCTGGAAGGTAAAGCTCTAAGTAGAGACTGGCTGAATCCGAAGGCGATTGTGGCTGTAGGAGAGCGTGAATCGTTCGTTCACGTACCTCGACTTGGAACACGGTGGCGACTAGGCGACCGGCAGGGAATCCATAATCAACGTATATCGGTTCTCCGCCAGCTTTGGTATGCAGTTTTTCCAGTTCTGCTACCCACTGTATCTCGGAAAGTGTTTCAACGCCGTTGGCACTATTTTGCGATTCCATATCCGCCTATTCCTTTCGCGTTTCGTTCATCATCGTCTCTTGAACGCTCCGCTTGCATTCTTCCGCCGTAGCCCACACCTTTCCACTGTCACGACTCCCTGCCTCCGCGCCTCCTATCGGCACGAACCGCCAGCCTCCTCGCGCTTGAATAATCTTCCCCAGTAGACATTTCCCCTCAATCTGCCTGACTTCGATCTGCACCCTGACCCGACCAGTAGGTAAGGGAGTGACTAGACGGCGGAATTCAACTCGGCTCTCGTTCATTTACTCTCCCCCCCCCACAATCAACTCTCCAACCGTCCACTGGTGATCCGTCAATCCCTGTTCCATCGCTGGCGTCACTCTCAGGGTCTGATGACGGCGGCAAAAGTTGTAATAGGCAAACCAAAGCGCATACGCTGCCTCCAGGTTCTCCCATTTCTTTGAAAAAGCGTTCGTAAGCCTGGTCATCCGTCGCATTCCCATCCTAATGCTCAAGTTCTGCCTCTCGATATGGCTGGTGCAAATCCTGTCCGAATCTGGATTTCCCATGACTTCTTCTGGGACCGCATCCACAACGTCAGCCGGGGAGTAACGCTGCTCGCCTTCGCGGGAGCTGGCGTAGACCTTAACCAGTTGCGCGAAGTCCACTCGGCCGCGCAGGAACGATTTGACAGCCGGTTTGTACGGGCCGAATCCGTCGCTGGTGAGCTGGTAGCGATGGGCCGGATTGGTTACAAGCGCAAGCCGGGAAATGAACTGATCGGTTGATTCCGCCGTTCGCTTGCCCACGTAATAGGTGAGTACCAATTTGGTGCTGCGCTCCATCGCAATGAAGCAATAACAGTCTCCAATTCGCTGATTCCCCTGCTCGTGGTCCCATTTATGGCCTTCCTTTTTGTAGACATAAGCCCAAATCTCGTCCATCTCAACGTCCTGCACGTCAATGTTTCTGATCCGCCCGTGTAGGAGTCGCTGACAGCGTTTACCGGCCAAGACGAGCAAGCGGAGGATTGTGTCGCGATGAACGTTAGTCACTCGCTCTACGCTGCGCACACTCATTCCCTCAAGCAACAACTGAAGGATGGCAATAGCACGATCCGGTGCCAGCCGCATCTCGTCCAAGGGGCGCTCATGCTCTTCGGTGAAGGTCTTGCTGCATTGGTTGCAACGGTAGCGCTGGAGGCCGTTTCTATGGCGTCCGAAGCGCTTGCATACACTCTGGCAGGAGTGGCAAGTCATATTTGGCCTTGACCTTTCGGTAAAGGCAAGCCAGAATGGTGATTGAGGATCGACAGTCCGGCTTACCGGGTTGTTGGTTTCGGGCCGTTAGGGAGTTGACGCTTCCTAACGGCCTTTCCTATTTGCGGTCACAATCTGGGCCGCTTCTTGGTGGAGGCGGTTTCATCGGTCTCCTTCCTGGCTTGCCATGCTTCCGGCCATCCAAGCTCAGTCAAGGCGTCGCGGAAGTCGGAAGAGAGCAAGAATGATCGTTCCTTCTCCTTACCCTTCCACTCCACGTCTACGCGGTACAAACTGGAAGGCTGAATGGACATCTTTCGCAGTTGCTTTGACAAGCCGCTTACTACTCCTGCCAGTGCTACTTCGGAATCCATCTTCAGTTCCTCCGCGAGTGCCCTGCTTTTGACTGTGTTTTTACTACTCAGCACGGCAAGAAACTTCTTCTGCATCTCGCCAATGCCGTTTAGCAAATCCATCGCCAAGTCGGCAGTCCATACGCGCGGCGGATTCTCCCGGCGATATGTGCCGTAGAGAACTTCGTGCTGATCTAACTTATTAATCAGCTCTACAGCTTCGTGAGGAGTATCTACGCGGTACTTCGTGCCTTTGTGCTCGAATTCGATTGCCATGAGCAGACAACCTGCTTTCCTTAAGGTAATGTACAGATACCTTAAGGTATTGTCAAGAGCAATCTTTGCCTCTGCTTTAATCATCATTTTCCTCCATTGTTCGGTTTTCAAACTTCTTTCAAGCGGGAGGAGAGGAAGAAAGGGAAATCAGCGACAGCAACGCATCCGTAAGGACACTACCCGCGACGGAAGTGCTTCTTTGTTCCTCTTGTACACTGGAGGGTTCCCCCTTCCGCGGGCAATCGAGCAGGGGTTCTTCATGGCGTCGATCATTCTTCCGGCAAATCCGAGCGAGTCGCGAGCGGGACGCTTCGGCGTCTACGGCGGGCGCTACGTGCCGGAGACGCTGGTGGCTGCGCTCGACGAGCTGGAGCACGCTTACGAAGAAGCGAAGGCGGACGCGGCGTTTCAGGCGGAGCTCAGTTCCCTGCTTGCGGACTATGCCGGGCGGCCCACGCCGCTGTACTTTGCCAAGCGGCTGACGGAACAACTGGGCGGGGCAAGGATCTATTTGAAGCGCGAAGACCTGCTGCACACGGGCGCGCACAAGATCAACAACGCGCTCGGGCAGGGGCTGCTGGCAAAGCGCATGGGCAAGATGCGCGTGATTGCCGAGACCGGCGCGGGCCAGCACGGCGTGGCCACGGCGACGGTGTGCGCGTTGCTGGGCCTGGAGTGCGTGGTCTACATGGGCGACGTAGACATGGAGCGGCAGGAGCTGAACGTGCTGCGCATGCGGCTTCTGGGCGCGGAGGTGCGCGGGGTTTCGTCGGGATCGAAGACGCTGAAGGACGCGATCAGCGAGGCCATGCGCGACTGGGTGACGAATGTGCGGACCACTTACTATTTGCTGGGCTCGGCGCTGGGCGCGCATCCGTATCCGACGATGGTGCGGGACTTTCATCGCGTGATCAGCAAGGAGTTGAAGCAGCAGATTCTCGAAAAGGAAGGCAGGTTGCCGACAGCGGTGATTGCGTGCGTGGGCGGAGGGTCGAACGCCATCGGCGCGTTCTACGAGTTTATCGGCGACCGGGAGGTCCGGCTGATCGGCGTGGAAGCAGGCGGGCGCGGCCCGGCGCTGGGCGAGCATGCGGCGCGGTTCAAGGGCGGCGCGCCGGGAGTGCTGCAAGGGACGTACTCCTACGTGCTGCAGGACGAGGATGGGCAGATCGCGCTGACACATTCGGTTTCGGCGGGGCTGGATTACGCGTCGATTGGGCCGGAGCACGCAGCGCTGCACGACTCAGGCCGCGCGGAGTACATATCGTGCGAAGACGCGGCCGCGCTCGATGCGGTGGTGAAGCTGGCGCGGACCGAAGGAATCCTGCCGGCGCTCGAAAGCGCGCACGCTGTGGCCGAAGCCATTCGCATTGCTCCGACGCTGCCCCCAAGTGACATACTGGTGGTGAACCTCTCTGGACGCGGCGATAAGGATATGGGCATCCTGGCTCGCAAGTTGAAGTTGTAGACGAAAGGTCCTTGCTATCCCAGGTCCCAGAATGGGGACCTGGGGCACCCAGTGATTTTTCATGCCGATCCGATTCGATCACAAGCCGGGCCTCGTTGTTTACCTGACGGCCGGCGATCCCAACCTGGACGCGACGCGCGAAATTGCAGTTGCGGCGATCGATGCCGGAACGGACGTGATCGAGCTGGGCGTTCCCTTCAGCGATCCTCTGGCAGACGGTCCGATCATTCAAAGAGCAAGTGAGCGGGCGCTGGCGCGCGGCACGCGGCTCAGGGATGTGCTTGCGCTTGCGCGCGAGATTCGAGGCGCGCGTCCCGCCGCGGGACTGGTGATTTTCAGCTATTTGAATCCGATGTTGCGCTACGGCCTGCACAGGTTTGCCGATGATGCTGCCGCTGCCGGTGTTGACGGTGTTCTGGCCACAGACATGATTGTCGAAGAGGCGGCCGAGTATTTGGCCGAGATGAGCCGCGTGAATCTGGCGCCGATTTTTCTGGCCGCGCCGACAAGTCCCGATGCGCGGCTCGAAGCGATCGCGAAGCACACCAAAGGATTTGTTTACGCCATTTCGCGCGTGGGCGTTACGGGCACGCAGGAGAGCGTGGCCGGCGATGCCGCGGCGCTGGTCGAGCGCATTAGGCGGTACACGCGGCTGCCGGTGGCAGTGGGGTTCGGCATCAGCAACGCGGAGCACGTGGCGCAGGTGGCGGGGTTCGCGGATGCCGTGGTGATCGGCAGCGCCATTGTCGAGTTGGTTGAGCGCTCGACACCGGAGACGGCACCCGGCGCGGTGGCTCGATTTATAAAGGGTCTGCGCCTGCCGCAGGCGGCGCTGGCCCGGTGAGGAAGACAGCCATTAGCGATTAGCCTTTAGCCGTTAGCTCCGGAAGAGGGAGATTCAGGTGTTTAGGCTTGCATTGGCAGGCTTAAGCTAGCGGCCGGAAGCTGCTTTGTAAATGCCAACTCGAGGATGCAATGACGATCGAAGAATTGCGAATCCGAATTGATGCTCTGGACCGCCAGCTCGTAGAGCTGCTCAGCGAGCGGGCGCGTGCGGCGCAGATGATTGGCAACCTGAAGGCCGCGACTTCGCTGCCGGTGTATGAGCCGGAGCGCGAGAAGATCATCTACGCCAACGTGCGCGCGGCGAACAAGGGGCCGCTGCCCGACATCGAGCTGACGCATATTTACGAGCGCATCATCGACGTGATGCGGGCGCTGCAGAGGAACGAGTTGGCAAGCCAAAGAAATGTCCTGGCCGCCCAAGCAGAAGGCGGGCTTTCGGGCCTCGCCGCGGGTGCAGAACCACCCCAGCGACGTGGGCCCGTCGCTGGGAACCCCGGGTTAGCGCCCGAGACAGGGAATAAACAATGATTGTCGCGATGCAGGAGAAAGCCACAGAAGAACAAGTCGATGCCGTTATCAGCGCCATGGAAGAGGCCGGGGTGAACGTGCATCGGACGACGGGAGAGTTCCAGACGATTCTGGCCGGGGTGGGTCCGACCGCCGGCCTCGATTTGACGAAGTTCGAGATGCTGCCCGGCGTGCTCCATGTGCACCGCATCAGCGCGCCCTACAAACTGGCTGGGCGGGCATTTCGCCCCGAAGGCACAGTAGTGGAGTTTCGCGATGGCGCGACCATTGGAGGACAAAAGGTCGCAGTCATCGCCGGACCCTGCGCGATCGAAAGCCGTGAGCAGATTTTTGCGATCGCCCAATGCGTGAAGGCTGCCGGCGGAGGCTTCCTGCGCGGAGGAGCGTACAAGCCGCGCAGCTCGCCTTACTCGTTTCAGGGCCTCGGCATTCCGGGCCTGGAACTGATGCGCGAGGCCGCCGAAGCCAACGGACTGCAGGTGGTGAGCGAGGTAATGGAGATCGCGCAGATCGAGTCCATGCTGCCGCTGGTGGATTGCTTCCAGGTGGGAGCTCGCAACATGCAGAACTTCAACCTGCTGCGCGAGCTGGGCCAGGTGCGCAAGCCGATTCTGCTCAAGCGAGGCATCGCGGCAACGGTGGAGGAGCTGCTGCTTTCGAGCGAGTACATTCTTTCGGGCGGCAACTACGACGTGATCCTGTGCGAGCGCGGCATCCGGACGTATGAGACTGCGACGCGCAACACGATGGACATTTCGGCGATTCCGGTGGCGAAGAAGCTCTCGCACCTGCCGGTGGCGGCCGACCCTTCGCACGGGACGGGGCGGCGCGACATGGTCCCGGCGATGGCGAAGGCCGCCGTGGCCGCGGGCGCCGACGCGCTGCTCATTGAAATCCACCCCAACGCCGACAAGGCTGTCTCAGACGCGGCACAAACGCTCTACCTCGACCAGTTTGAGAAGCTGGTTGCGGAGTTGCGAGGCATTGCTCAAGCCGTAGGCCGGACGTTGTAGGAGACAACGGTGTTAGCGTAGTCAGCGGTGTTAGAAAGCTACCGGTAGCCCCGTGCAGGCGAAAAGACTAGCGCCCTCTCGAAAGGCATCCATGATCGAGCGCATCTCCATTCTGGGTACGGGCCTGCTGGGTACATCGGTGGGCCTCGCGCTGCGCGATGCGGGATTTCGCGGCTCGATCACTGGCTGGAATCGCGGCGCCGAACAGGGACAACTGGCGCTGAAGTTGGGCGCAGTGGATTCGCTTGCTGCCGATGCGACGGAGGCTGCGCGCGCGAGCCAGGTGACGGTGCTGGCGGTTCCCATCTTCGCAACGCTTGACTGGATGGAGAAACTTGCTCCCGTGCTCGGCCCCGAGCAGCTTGTGACCGATGTGGGCAGCACAAAGCGCGTGATTTCGGAGGCTGCCGTGCGACTGTACAACAGGCCCCAGCGCGCGGCGTTTCTGCCCGGTCATCCGATGGCTGGCAAGGAGCGCGGCGGCGCGGCTCTGGCTGACGCCAACCTGTTTCGCGGCGCGGTGTGGCTGTTCACGGACGATCCGGCGGCTAAGCGTTCGGCGAAATCGGCCGAACTGGTGAAAGGATGGCGCGAGTGGGTAACCGCAATGGGCGCAAAGACGCTCGACCTCGATCCCGCGCGGCACGACGAATTAGTTGCGTGGGTGAGCCATCTGCCGCAGTTCACGGCGACGGCCTTGAGCGCGCTCCTCGAGGAAGAAGTGGGCGGAGCGCCCGAGCTGAAGGATGTGGGAGGACGCGCGCTGCGTGAGATGACGCGCCTGGGCGCGAGCCCTTACTCGATGTGGCGCGACATTGCGCACACGAATACGGAGGCAGTGGAGCGCGCGCTGCTCGCGCTCGAACAGCATCTCACCCAGCTCCGGGAGAACCTTCGCACACCCGAGCTGCGGAGCGAGTTCGAGCGGGCCAACAAATTCCGGCGCGAGTAACTCCGATCAAGTCCGAACGGCGAGTTGGGTCCCGCCGTTGAGCGGCGACAGGCCAAGCGCCCGCGAGCGGCGATCCGTCGCCAAAAGTCTGATCAGTAAGTCACGACAAATGAGCCGGTCTAAGCCGGTCTAAGCCGGTTTAGCCATTGGCCTGACCCATTCGTTCGATATCGGCGGCCGTTCATTTGCCGATACACTTCCTTAGGGACATGATGGCGCACGGGTACGGCCGACTTTGGGGTGTGGTCAAGCTATCCGCTGTCTGTGTATGCCTTGCGGCCGCCACGCGCGCAAGCGCGCTCGATCCTCAAAAAGCTATCTCCCAATACATCCAGACAGCATGGACGACAGACGCCGGGCTTCCGCAGACTTCGATCTACACGATCGCCCAGACCGGAGACGGCTACCTTTGGGCAGGAACCGAATCGGGTCTGGCGCGGTTCGATGGCGTGCGTTTTACGGTGTACAACCGGCGAAATATCAAGGCCCTGCCCACCGATTACATCGCTCGATTGCTGGGCGCGCGCGACGGAAGCCTGTGGATCGGCACCGACAGTGGACTGGTTCACCAGAAAAACGGAGCCTGGACAACGTACACGGTCCACGATGGCCTTTCGAGCAACGACATTCGGGCAGTGTTTGAAGGCAGCGATGGAAGCCTATGGATCGGCACCGCGCGGGGGCTTGACCGGATGCAAGACGGCAAGATTCGAGTCTATGGCAACCGCGACGGACTTCCTGGGACGATGGTCACCGACCTGAAGGCCGATTCCGCAGGAGTTTTGTGGATCGCAACGGACGCCGGCCTGGGGCGATTCGACGGTAAGCGCTTTACCGCGTACACGGCGCTCGGCGGCTTGACCAACAACGCTCTTTCGGCGCTCGCCATTGATCACGACGGCTCAGTGTGGATGGCGGCGGCGCACGGGCAACTGGCCCGGCTGACGCAGGGACGCGTGAAGAACGAATCGAAGGTCGTGATTAACGACGACATCAACGCACTGCTCTGCGACCATGACGGCAATCTCTGGATCGGATTCGAGAGCCGCGGGCTGGCGCGCCTTCACAACGGCGTGCTGAGCCTCTATGGGGCCCAGAACGGATTGCCGGGCGAGACGGTCGAGTCGTTCTTTGAAGACAGCGAGCACAACCTGTGGGTGGGGCTGTTCGACAGCGGCCTGGTGCAACTGCGCGACGGAAGATTCACGACGTTTGGAAAAGCGGAGGGCCTCTCGTCGAATATCGGGTGGTGCGGGCTGCAGGCGAGGGACGGAAGCATCTGGATGGCGACGAGCACGGGCGGATTGGACCGGATTCTGCCG
>JBEKAJ010000028.1:0-18913 GCA_050018295.1 Occallatibacter sp.
CTCGACAACAAAGATGCAACCGCCAAGTTGGTGAAGAGCTACGCCGACCACGAGAAGAAGTGGGCAGACGAGGTGAAGCAGGATCAGGCAACGGCCACGGCGCTGCAAACCAGCGTGGACCAGGGAGAAGCGAAGGCAGATCGCTTCGATCTGGGAGAGGTGTTGCTGGAGATTGGCCTGGTGATCGTGTCGATCACGCTGCTGACGCGGAGCCGCGTCTACTGGCACCTGGGGCTTGTCGTTTCAGCGTTGGGGGTGGCGGCGTCAGCTTCAGCTTTCTTCCTCAAGTAGCGCCGGATCGGCTGATGATCGTAGAGACGGGCGCGGCTGTGCGCCTGGCTTCGAACTGTGAGGTGGTAAGGAGAAACACCGCGAGCAAGACTGCAGCCATGCCCACGAATTCCTCTGCCGGCGGCCGCTCATGAAGCAACAGGATGCCGAGCAGCACCGCGACAACAGGGTTCACGTATGCGTACGAGGCGACCTTGCCAACAGGGACATGTTCCAGAAGATAGATGTAGCCGCTATAGCCCAGCAGCGAGCCGCAAGTGATGAGATAGGCCTGGGACCAAAGCGCTGCGGCGTTGAGGTGGAACCGCGGCCATTGGCCGAGAAGCGTGCCCAGGAGGGTGCTGCAAGCTCCGGCAGCAAGCATCTGCCAGGCAGCAGCCACAAAGCTGTTGACGCGGAGGCGCGCGCGGCGGGAGACGACGCTGCCGACACTCCAACAAAGCGCACCTGCCAACAGCGCGATTACGGCCCAAAGGCGGGCGCGGTCGCCGGCGAGGCCGTGACGAAGCGAGGGCCACAAGAGAGCGACGAGTCCAGCGAAGCCGAGGGCCATGCCCAGCCAGCCTCGAACGGGGAGCGGCTCACCACCGGGCAGGAACATCTCAATGAGCGCGACGTAGAGCGGGATGACCGCGTAGAGCAGCGAGGCGAGGCCACTGGGGACCGCCTGCTCCGCGTAGACGAGGCCAACATTGCCGGCGCCGAGAAGCAATAATCCGATGAGGGCGAGAAGGAGCATGTCCTTGGGCGGCCACACGAGGCGAAGGCGGCGCCAACGGCACCAGGCCAACAGGATTCCGCCCGCGATAAGGAAGCGCGTACCGGCAAGGAGCAGTGGCGGCATTTGCGCCACGCCAACGCGGAT
The DNA here is from genome assembly GCA_050018295.1 of Occallatibacter sp. Classification (GTDB taxonomy): domain Bacteria; phylum Acidobacteriota; class Terriglobia; order Terriglobales; family Acidobacteriaceae; genus Telmatobacter. The sequence continues at coordinate 1,157 of JBEKAJ010000028.1, forward strand.
GGCCGTATAAGTCGAGCCCCAGAAGATGTACACGGCGGCAAAGGCAAGCACAATCCGGAGAGCTGCTGCCGGAGGATGTTTCTCAGCGCCGGGTTGGGGCAGAGGTGCGGACATGGAATTTGATTCCATCCTAGCCCAGATCAAATGCGGGCGTGGCGGTAGTGGGTCAGTTTTGAGAAGCATTCCCTCAGGAGCTAAAGCCCGAGATTGCTTTGCTCAGGTTATGTACGGGCTGAAGCCCGTACCCTTCAAACTGAGACACTACCCGGCATCGCAGGGGCGATGCGGGGCGTGATATTCTCGAATTTAGCGGAGAATCCATGCAGATGCGCGCCAACCGGGAGTTGCCGCAAGCGCCAGCCACCAAGCGCTGGTCGCGGTCGCGCGCGCAGCGCATGTGCCCGCGGAAGCACTTGCGCGTGCTGCCCATCCGCACTCGACCTAGCCTCTTCGGCGGCGATTAGCAACCCTCCGCCGAAGATCCTCGCCTGCGATGGACCCCGAGAGGGTCTCAAAGAAATAAGCGATTCCATTCGATGGGATCCGTGGCCGTGCCGCATCCGAGGCGCCATACGCGGAGCGAATAAGCGCCAGGCCACCGCAACCGAATCTGCCGAGGAGAGAATGCGATGAATAAGCAAGAGCTGCATGCGCAACTTGGACCGAAACTGGTTTGTCCGCTTCCGGGACCGAAAGCCAGGGCCGCTGTTGAAGCCGATAAGCGGCTCATCTCGCCGAGTTATACGCGGTCCTATCCACTTGTCGCCAAGCGCGGCCGGGGAGTTCGCATAGAAGACCCAGATGGGAACGAGTTTCTCGACTTTGCCGCTGGCATTGCTGTGGTTTCGACGGGCCACTGTCATCCCGAAGTAGTGGCGGCGATCCAGAAGCAGGCGGCAGAGCTGATCCACATTTCGGGCACCGATTTCTACGATGAGCATCTGACGGATCTTGCCGAGCGGTTGTCGGCAGTGGCGCCGATGCCGGTGCCGCACCGATTCTTCTACGGCAATTCCGGAGCCGAGGCGATTGAGTGCGCATTGAAGGTGGCACGCTATCACACAGGACGCCAGCAGATCATCTCGTTTTTCGGCGCATTTCACGGACGCACGATGGGCGCGCTTTCTCTGACCGGCTCAAAGCCTCAGCAGAAGCGCAGATTCTCGCCGCTAATGCCGGGCGTGACGCACGTGCGGTATCCCTACGTGTATCGCGGCTGTACAGGCGGGCCAGAGGAGCAGGCGGAATTCAGCCTGAGCTGCGCGCGGTACATCGAGGAGAAGCTGTTCAAGACAATTTTGCCGCCGGAAGAAGTGGCTGCAATCTTCGTTGAGCCGATCCAGGGCGAAGGCGGATTTGTGCCGGCGCCGGCGAACTTTCTGCGCGAGCTGCGAGCAGTTTGCGACCGGCATGGGATTTTGCTGGTGGCGGACGAAGTGCAGAGCGGTTGCGGGCGCACCGGAAAGTGGTGGGCCATCGAGGACTCGGGCGTGGAGCCGGACATTGTCTGCATTGCGAAGGGCATTGCAAGCGGAATGCCGCTGGGCATCTGCATGACGAGGGCAGAGATCATGGACTGGGCGCCGGGGTCGCACGCGTCGACATTTGGCGGCAATCCGGTGTCGATCGCGGCCGCGCTGGCGACGATGAAGATCATTGAACGCGAGGGAATTGCGAACGCCGCGAGCGTGGGCGAGTTCATGCTGGAGCGAGTACGCGGCTGGATGAAGAGCCACCCGCTGGTGGGCGACGTGCGCGGGCGAGGATTGATGATCGGCATCGAGATCGTGAAGGACAAGACGACTCGAGAACCAGCCGTGGAGTTGCGCAATCGCATCGAAACGCTGGCCTTTGAACGGGGATTGATCATACTGGGCTGCGGAGAGACGTCGCTGCGGCTGTCGCCTCCGCTCATCGTGAGCAAAGAGGAAGCCACGGTCGCGCTCGACATCCTGGAAGATGCGCTGACCATCGCGGAGAAGGAACATGAGCAGAGCGCGGTGGCAGCGGTGACGGCGTAAGCGCGGCCGTGACGTCATTTTTGCGGAGCGATTTGCCTGCATCCGGCATTCGGGCCGACAATGATTGCCGATGGAACGAGTGGCACACGTGCGAGCGGGAATCTTCGACCGAGTGCTTGCGAGCCTGGACTGGCTAGCCGCGCGGCGAGGCCGAACCGCGGCCGGCCCCGCCCATTTGCGCACCGGAATAGAAGGCGAGGATGCTGCTTGTTCGTACTTGCGGAGCAAAGGCTACATCGTGGTGGCGCGGCGGTGGTCGGGCGGAAACCTACGCGGCGATCTGGATTTGATCGCGTGGCAGGGACCGCTGCTTTGTTTTGTCGAGGTGAAGACGCGGACAGCGCACGATATATCGCCCGCCGAAGCCATGGTCGACACTCACAAACGCAGGGTGTTGCGGAGGCTGGCCCGGCAATACGTACGTCAGCTACCCGGTGAATCCTTTCCAAACGCACGCTTCGACGTGATCAGCGTGTACCTCTTGCCGGGTGCGGCGCCCGAATTCCTCCATTTCGAGAGCGCATTTGGCTGGAGCGAGCGGCCATGGGAAGAGCGTTCAGGCTGGCGATGACCCGAGATGGGGACGCGAGAAACCCAAACGTTGCAGGCATCGATTCGAGGGTCTTTTACGCGGAATCAACGGTGCCCGGCCGCGAAGATATCCGATTGAGAAAAGAGTTTTAAAAGCGGAGGCGCGATCCCTGTCGCACTCTGTGACGGCACAGCTCACCGTGAAATAGACATTCTCGCGCGGTCTGGCTGACGGTTCCAGACGCTTCAGACCGAGGCGTCCGCGATCGTTTTTCGTCATCGATCAAGCCTGCATGGATGCGCTATACTCCAGGGCAGCGAGAAACAGGAGGAAGATCATGCGTTTGCAGGCGATGACTCGAATTCTGGCGGGCGCGACAATCATGGCCGCGCTGGGATCGTCAGGCTGGGTAGCAGCGCAGTCCGGGGTCAATACTGTGCTGAAGGCGGCCGACCTTGAAAAGCTGTTTCCGGCCACTGTGTACTACTGCGGGCAGAACGCACCCGCGCAATTGCGCAACTCAGGCGGCGTAAAGTTCGCCGACGGCCATTACGTTCTGGCCAGCCTGGTGGACACAAGCGGTTACTCGACGGGAGTGGCGGCGAAGTACGAGGGGTACTTAATTACCGAGGTTCCGCTCGTCATTGGAGGGAAGCACCTGCCTGCGGGCGCGTACGGCTTCGGCTTCCTGGACGGCGATCGGTTTGTGGTAACCGATCTGGGCGGCAAGGACGTGCTTACGGCTCACTCGGTAAAGGACGCTGACATGACTCGGCCCCGCCCTTTAGATGTGACCGATGATTCAGCCGGCGGCTTCCGCCTCTATGTTGGGCGGAGCTACGTGCACTTCGGCCGGTAAGCCGAATGGCGGTGGGCTTCAAGCAGCCAAGTCTCCGCGACAAATATCGGTTGCGGGCCGCGACGAGCACAAAGCTGCTCCCGAAAATCATTTGGTGCGCGGTCGCGGCCTTGCTTCTGGGCGGGGCAGCAGCGAGTGCTGCGCTTGAACCCGCCACATCACTCGCGAATTATGGCAGGCAAGCATGGGCCATGGAGAATGGCCTGCCGCAGAATACCGTCCAGGCACTGGCACAGACGAAAGATGGGTTTCTCTGGCTGGGTACAGAGGCCGGCCTGGTGCGTTTTGACGGCGTTGAATTCCAGACCTACGACCGCAATTCCGCTCCGGCGTTGCCGGGCAGCGACGTTCGCTGTTTGCTGGCAACGACGGACGGAGCGCTGTGGATTGGGACAAACACCGGACTAGCGCGGTGGAAGGACGGGGTGGTCAGGACGTTCACCACGAATGACGGGTTGCCAAGTGACAGCATTCTTGCATTTGTCGAACAGCCGGATGGCAGGGTCGGGCTGTGGACGGCGCAGGGACCGGCGCAGCAGGCAGGAGAGCGGTTCGAGGCGGTGAGGAATGTGGATGCGTATCCGCGGACCGCGCTGCCATCGCCGGGAGAGTATCCGGGAGCGGACTTATTCCGCGCGAAGATGCCAGACGGCACTTCAGTTATGGGCAACAGAAGCGCCTTGGGATCTGTTCGGCTCAAAGAGGCCCTGGCAGGAGTCTCGATCTACTTGAAGGTGGGCAGGGAGCTTCCGGGCGGCCGGATTCAAGCCGTTTTTGCCGACCGTGAAGGGGCGCTCTGGATTGGCACAAACGGCGGGCTGGTGCGGTGGGTGAAAGGCAAGGTCGAGCGTTTCCCTGTCACCGATCCACTGGCGACGGCGTCGATCCTCGCGTTGATGGAAGACCGCGAGGGCAATCTGTGGGTAGGGACCGAAACCGGAGGGTTGGACGTCCTGCGCGATCAGCGCTTCCTCACGATCGACACACGAGATGGGCTGACCTCCGACCGCATCACCACCGTGGTGGAAGACAGCAGCGGAATGCTGTGGGCCGGGACGCAGGAGGACGGCCTGAACGCGCTTCGCCGTGATGAAGCCACGGCTGGCTTGCACGCCGTGCGCAGTCTCTCAGTGAATAACGGTCTTGCGAGCAATGTGATTCTGTCGCTGGCGGCGGCGCCGAATGGCGACCTGTGGGTGGGCACACCGGACGGGCTGAACCGGATTCGAGGAAACAAGGTGGACACTTTCACCTCAGCCGATGGGCTGCCTGACGATTTTGTACGCTCATTGCTGATCGACGCCGATGGGTCACTTTGGGTCGGCACCAGGCGCGGGCTGACGCACTGGGAGGTGGGGAAGAGCGGGTTGGGCGGATCAGGTTCCGGCGCGGGAATGGAGACGTACACGCGGGACAGGGGGCTGGGAAGCGATCTGGTGGGCGCCATGGCTCGGGACACGAGCGGCGACCTTTGGGTGGCGACACTGGCCGGGCTATCACGACTGCACGGCAGCACAGTGACCAACTTCACCACTGCGAATGGACTTTCGAGCAATGTAATAACTGCGCTGCTGCCTCGCGGTGATGGGACGCTGCTGATCGGAACACAAGACCACGGTTGGGACGTGTGGGATGGAAGCAAGTTCTCCAAGGCAATGCGCAACGGCCTTGGGGAGACAACGATTCACGCCATTCTGAACGATGGCGAGGGTCATTTCTGGTTTGCCACGGGCGATGGCATTGCGCGCTGCGACTGCAATGCGATGGACGGCGCCGGAACCGCGGGGAATTGTTCGCACTGGATGGAATTTGGGACCGCCGATGGGCTGCACAGCCCGGAGACGGCGAACAACAGTCACCCTTCGGCGTGGCGATCGCGCGACGGGCGCCTGTGGTTTGCCACGCCCAAGGGGCTGGTCGAGGTGGACCCGGCGCACTTTCCAGTGAACATGATTCCGCCTCCGGTATCTTTGGAGCGCTTTCAGGTGGACGATGTGACGCAGATCCTGCGTGGAGCGGACTCTCGGTTGAGAGTTGCGGCCGGTCGCGTTCATTTTGAGTTCGACTACGCCGGATTGAGTTTTGTGGCGCCGCAGAAGGTGCGCTACCGCTATATGCTCGAGGGATTTGACCGCGGCTGGACCGACGCCGGAACGCGGCGCACTGCCTATTACACGAATATTCCCCCAGGGCGGTACACGTTCCGCGTGCAAGCGGCGAACAACGATGGACTTTGGAACACGACCGGCGCGGCGCTCAGCTTCGAGTTGCGGCCGCATTTCTATCAGACGATCTGGTTTTACGCGTTGTTGCTTGCGGCGCTGGCGGGAACGGTGTTGCTGCTGCTCAAGCGGAGGCTGTACGTGGCCGAGCGCGAGTTCAGGGCGGTGCTGGGCGAGCGCAGCCGGATCGCGCGCGAGATTCACGATACGCTGGCCCAGGGATATGTGGGCGTTTCAGTACAACTGGAGGTTCTAGCGGAGCTTTTGCGCCAGCGAAAAATGGAAGATGCCGGCAATCAACTGAACCAGACGCGCGATTATGTGCGCCACGGGCTGGCCGACGCGAGACAGTCCATCTGGGCTCTGCGTACGCAGGATGCGGGCGAGATCACACTACCGGTGAAGCTGCGGCGCATGGCGGAAGCGGCCGGAGGCGACGGGTTGACAGCCCGGTTCAGCATTTTTGGAGCATATCGACCGCTGCCGGCGGAAACAGAGCGCGAGGTAGCGCGCATCGCGCAGGAAGCGATTCATAATGTGAAGAAACACGCCGAGGCCAGTGAACTCTCGGTTCGGTTGGAATACGGACCGGAGGCGGTTGCGCTCGAGATCAGGGACGATGGACGGGGAGGCGCGTTGGAGCGGACCACGGCGGCTTCGCCGGGTCACTTCGGCCTGACCGGCATGAGAGAACGCGCGGCAGCGATCGGCGCAGCGCTGGAAGTGAGCAGCGCGCCGGGTGCGGGGACTACGATACGTTTGAGTGTACCGGCGCGAGGTGATGTGCGCGAACAGGCGGAGGTAAAGCAGTGACTACGGAATCGATCCGTGTGCTGGTTGTCGAAGACCACAACGTGGTTCGCGAGGGGCTGGTGGCACTGCTGAATGTAGCAGGCGGTCTGGAGGTGGTGGGCGAGGCTGCGGATGGAGTTGAGGCAATCGCTCAGTTTCGTAAGCACCAGCCGGATATCACGCTGATCGACCTGCGGATGCCAAAGATGAGCGGCGTCGACGTCATCGAGCGTATCCGCATGGAGACGCCCCAGGCGCGGTTCATCGTGCTGACTACCTACGACGGCGACGAAGACATTTACCGCGCGCTGAAGGCCGGCGCACGGGCGTACCTGCTGAAGGGAATGACCAGCGAGGATCTCGTCAGCACAATTCGAACGGTGCATGCAGGCAAGTCACATATACCTCCGGCGATTGCCGAGAGGCTCGCCGAGCGCATGGGCGCGCAGGATCTGACTCCGCGCGAGTTCGATGTGCTGGAGCAGATTGTGTTCGGTAAGAGCAATCGGGAGATTGCAGCCGAGCTGGAGGTTTCAGAGGCGACGGTAAAGACGCACATCAACAGTCTGCTAAGCAAACTCGGCGTGACCGACCGGACGCAGGCGGCAACAGCAGCGATCCAACGGGGAATTGTTCCGCTGGAATCATTGAGAAAGCCGAAATCATGACGATGAAGACTTTTGGAATCGCGGTTTTTTGCGGAGTTTTTCTGTCGTTGCTAGCGCTCGAATCGCCGGCGCAAAGGACAGTGTGGCGACAGGCCACACCGGCCGAGTTGGCGGCGGTGCTGCCGTCGCGGGCGCCGGTGGAAAGCGAGCACATCGAGACGGAGATGCGCACCGCGTCGGGGATCGTGGATGAGCACGGGCGCTTCATTGCGGGGGTGGTGCTGATTACGGCGGGCTATTCGGCGGAAGGTAAGTACTCACACTACCTGATCGTGCAAGCGCCGGTGGAGATCGGCGGCGTTACGCTGAAGCCGGGCGAGTATGCCTTTGGATGGAGCCGGGAAGACGGCGGAGATACGTTAAGCGTTCACTTCAACCGGGCGGCGACTGGAGCGCTAGTGGGGACCACGGATGCGCACAGGATCGCGGGCTCAAACCGGGTAGAGAGCTTGCGCATCTGGCCGCCGAGCGAAAAGGCGCTGATCCAGATTGGCCGGTTTGGGATTCCCTATAAAGTGGGCGACCAATAGCGGTGGGTTAAAGGGCTGCGAAGGGAAGGGTTACGAACGGAGCCCGAGCGTTCGCAAGTGGTTTGTAAATGACTGTTTGCCGGGCTGGGTCCAAAGGCACCCTCCACCTTTCGGTCGATACTGCCTTTGATCTTGCCCGGTATACTTGCTGCCATGTTTGTGTCATTGCGGACGGCCACTCTCTGCGGACTGCTGGCGGCAGGGACTCCCGGGTTTATTTCCGCGCAAGTCACAAATTCTGCTCTTGCTCCCCCAAGGCAACAGACTCAAACGACCTCCGAGGCCGCACAGGCGCCGTCATCGGGCGGAACGAGTAGCGGACCCCCGCGTCCGGCCCAGTTCGACGAGCAGCACCGGCCGATCACCGCGGGCGGCTTTGTGGCGAGCGGGCCGGTGATCTTCGAGGACGTCTCGGAAAAGGCGGGGCTGACGCATTGGACCCACAAGATGGGGACGAAGGAGAAGAAATACATTATCGAGACCAACGGATCGGGCGTGGGCCTGATCGACTACGACAACGACGGCTGGCTCGACATTTACGTTGTCAACGGCTCGACCTTCGATGCACTCGACGGCAAGGAGACGCCGCCCCACGCGGCGCTGTTCCATAACAACCACGACGGGACCTTTACAGACGTGGCAGCCAAGGCCGGCGTCACCAACGACCGCTGGGGATTTGGCGTGGCCATTGCGGACTACGACAACGACGGATGGCCGGATATCTACGTGACCAACTGGGGCAAGAACCGCCTGTACCACAACAATCACGATGGAACGTTTACTGACGTTGCGGAAAAGGCGGGCGTGCAGTTGGGGAATTGGTCGACTGGCGCCACGTGGGGCGATTACGACGGCGATGGGCTTCTGGACTTGTTTGTGCCAGGATACGTTCATTTCGACCGCGACCATCTGCCCTCGGGCGGCGAGAATGGCGTGGCGGATACGTTCTGCACCTTCCGCGGCGTGCAAGTGAACTGCGGGCCCAGGGGGCTGAAGGGCGAGCCGGACCATCTGTTCCACAACAATGGCGACGGAACGTTTACCGATGTCAGCGAGAAGGCCGGAGTGGCCGACGCGCCAGGCTACTACGGGCTGAGCTCGATCTTTGTGGACATCAATAACGATGGCAAGGTGGATCTGCTGGTAGCCAACGACTCCACGCCAAACTATCTCTATATCAACAAAGGGGACGGGACGTTTGAGGACGACAGTTACTCGTCGGGCTACGCGCTGAACGAAGCCGGGCGAGAAACCGCGTCGATGGGTATTGCGGCAGGCGACTTTGAAAACAACGGCATGGTTGGGATCTTCAACACGACTTTCTCCGACGATTACAAGGTGCTTTACCGCAATGACGGCGACGGGAACATGACGGATGTGAGCTACCAGATGGGAATCGCCGAGATTTCGGTGCCGTTTCTTGGCTGGGGCGACGCCTTCCTCGACTACGACAACGACGGCTGGAAGGACCTGATGATGGCGGATGGGCACGTTTATCCGCAGGTGGATCAGCACCCGTGGGGCACAAGCTGGGCCCAGCGGCCCATGCTCTTTCACAACATCGGCGGCAAAAAATTCGAGGTTGTGCCGGCCGTGGAAGGTTCGGGGCTGGCCGACGTCATCGGTGGGCGCGGAATGGCCGTGGGCGATCTGTTCAATGACGGAAAGCTCGACGTGGTGATCAATGTGATAGATGGCCACCCGGTGCTTCTGCGCAACGTGAGCCCGGACAAGAACCATTGGCTGGAGTTGAAGCTGGTGGGCGGGCCGAAGAGCCCGCGCGACGCGGTGGGCGCCACGGTGTATGTTACGGCCAACGGAATGAAACAGCGCGGGGATGTGCTGAGCGGCGGAAGCTACGCGTCAACTAACGACCCGAGGCCGCACTTCGGACTTGGGCAGGCGACCAAGGTCGACGACATCCAGGTGCATTGGCCCAGCGGCAAGGTGGAACACTTCACCGTGACGGGAGTGGATCGCATTGTGACGATTACTGAGGGGACGGGAAGCAGCATCCTGCCCGGGAGCGAGCCACAGGCGGGGAGTGCCGCTCACTAGAAGAGCAGTCGCGTGGTTACGGCAACTTCGTGGTTGTAGCTGTGAAAGTGGCTGGTCGCGATCTGCTCACCTGCGCCCACGCAGAATCCAAGCCGGCTCCCGGCCTCCTTGGGATGGAACTTTCGAGCGAACAATAATCCGGGAGTGGCAAAGTTCTGAATTTTGCCGTCGTTCGACCCGCCTTTGTAATAAGTTGCGTTGAACTCGACTTCGGGCCAGAAATACTTCGCAACGTGCGCCTGGAGTGCCGTATTCCAAAGGATCGTCCGTCCCAGCTTCACGGTGTCTGCAACGGGCATGCTCGCACCCAGGGTGCTCTGCACGTCGAAGATCCCGATACCCTTGCCGACCCCCACATTCGGAGAGACTGTTGCATCGAGGGCGCCGTTCTTGTAGCTGCCGGTGGGAATTGTTGAGGAGAGGTAGGCACTCAGGTCGTAATTCCCATGATTGGCGCTTCCGCTCAGGTAGCGATACTTCAAGACGAAAGACATATCGCCCGCGCCGTTGATCACCGTGGGAACACTGTGGACGAGATAGGGCGGGAGATTGACGACCAGCTCCGTATTGGCAAGCGGGATAAGGTTGAGGCCTTTGCCGCCGTCCAGGTTCCAAGTTTCCGTGTGGTTTGGAGCGGTCTGGCGGATGAAATCGGCTCGCGCCACCTGGATGAGGCCCACATAGGTCGTAATGAGAGGCGGCGGCCAAGCTGGCTGTCGGGCCTGGGTTGCGCTGGCACGCTGCTCCCAGCGGCCAGTGAATCCTTCCTGGGCCAGAAGGAATGGTGAGGATACAAGAAGAGTTAACAACAGAAGGGATTTGCGTCGCACTGTGACCTCGCTGATCGATCAGGGAAGAAGCTGATGGAGGATGACAGGCCGCCGCTGCAATGGACAACCAACTTTCGGTTGAGGCGGGGCTCCATCCGGAGACGGGCGCGGCCATACTTCCAGCGAGACCGATTTCCGCTTCCGCCGCCTTCGTGGCCTCAACCTTTCGGTGGATGCCGAGTAGATCGTCGATCCGTAAAATGGGGGCGCGATGCTTCCCCGTCGTTTTGCCAATCGAATCCTGCGCCTTGTCCGCAGTGTTCTGCTGATGAGCGCGATTGCCTGTGGTCTGATGGCGTGGCGGACGCCGCCTGCCTATGCAGTCGACGACGCTGCGGCACAGCACTCGCAATATTCGCGGAGCGTCTCCTCGTACTACAACTTTCGCTTTGGCGCGGATCAGCCATTTCTACCTTCCAACGCCACCACGGATACGGGAGAGTTCATCGATCCCCAGAGCTTTCCCACAGCAAAGTACTGCGGCCACTGCCATCAGGCGGCATATGCACAATGGCGCCAGAGCGCGCACGCGAACTCTTTCCGCGCGCCGTGGTACATCAAAAACGTCAACCTGTTGATGAAGGGAAAAGGGATTGAGTACGCGCGCCACTGCGAAGGCTGCCACAATCCAATTGCCCTGACATCCGGCGCGATGACTGAGAACTCGCCTGTGAATCGGAAGTTCGACGGAGACGGGATTACGTGCTCAGTCTGCCATTCAATCCAGAAGGTGGATACACGCGGGACCGGCAGCTACGTGCTAGGCGTGCCCGCGGTGCTGGTGGATGCCGACGGAAAGCCAATCTACGGTGAAGTCTCCGATAAGGACATCCTGGCCCACCTCGATCGGCACTCCAAGGCCGTGATGAGGGATTTCTACCGGACCAGCGAGTTTTGCGGCGCTTGTCATAAGGCCGCTCTGCCTAGGATGTTGAATGGCTACAAGTGGCAGCGTGCGATCTTTCTCTACGACGAGTGGCAGCAGGCTTCCTTCGGCAAGCAAAATCCGCTGCCGTTCTATGTAAAGCCGCAGGTTTCCACGTGCCAGACCTGCCACATGGCTGAGGAAGATATCGAGCAGCCGGATTATGGATCGCAGATGGGCAAGCTCATGTCGCACCGCTGGCTGGGCGCGAATACGGTGCTGTCGAAGTACTACGGTTACGATGAGCAACTTCAGAAGACCATTGCCTTCCTTCAGAATGGGGTTCTCAACGTCGATCTATTCGGAATCGAGCGCAATGGGGGCAAGCTGATTGCACCCCTCGGAGCCGAGCCTTTCGACATTGCCGCCGGGGATGTTCTGACTGTTTCCGTGGTGATCCAGAACAAGGGAATCGGCCATACGCTCGTTCCCGAACAGCGCGATTTCTACGAATGCTGGGTTGAGTTCCAGGCCAAGGATGCCGCCGGGAACACACTGATGGACTCTGGCGCGGTAGGCCCGGACGGTTCTCTCGATCCCACGGCACACAGCTTTACGAATCGGCTGGTAAACGTTCGCGGGACGCTGAACGATCTGCACCAGGTGTGGGACACTCGGGTAATCGCCTATAACAACACCATTCAGTCGGGCCGCTCACAGATTGTGCGTTATCAGTTCAAGGTGCCGGAGAATGCGTCGGGGCCGATCACTATCACCGCCAAGGTCAATTATCGGCGCTTCAACCAGCACTTCATCGACTTCGGCATGGGCAAGCACTACGAATTGCCGGAGGTTGAGATGACGTCGCGCACGCGGACACTGGCGCTGGGCTCCAATCCCGCAACGCCGCCCGATCCCGCGGACAATCCGGTGTGGATGCGGTGGAATAACTATGGCATTGGATTGCTGGACGCGCAGCAATTCGCGGAGAGCGCGCGAGCCTTCGAGCAAGTGGCTCAGTTACGCCCGGATTATGCCGACGCCTATACCAACGTCGCAATCGCCGACTTCTCGTGGCAGCGCTACGATGACTCGCGAGCCAATCTCGAGAAGGCTCTCCAACTCGCACCGCACAATGCGCGCGCGCTGTACTATCTTGCCCTTGTGGAGCGCATTCAAGGGCATCCTGACGCTGCGATCGCCGACCTGCTCGATGTGATTACGCAGTTCCCGCGCTCACGCGACGCGCACCGGGAACTGGGTTTCTCGTTCTATCAGCAGCACAAGTATCAGGAGGCGCGGACCGAGTACGAGACCGTGCAATCGATCGATCCCGACGACCTGGCTGCGCATTACATTCTTTCGATTGTCTATCGCCGCTTGGGGATGAAGGAGGATGCAGCGCGCGAAGCAGTGGCTTTTGCCGATCAGAAGGACGATCCGACTGCGAACAGCTACGCATTGGAGTTCCTCAGCAAGCATCCCGAGGTCACGTCGGAGAGCGTGCCTTGGCATATTCATAGCAACATAACGGCGGATGGCAACGCGCATGGCGGCGGGACCGGTCAATGAGAGTATTGCTGTCCGTCGCTGTGTTGGTCCTGGCTTTTTCTTCCTTCGCACTTGCATCCTCTCGCAGCCAGAGGGCGCGCGGCGCCTCGGTGTTTAGCGTGAGCGGATGCCAGCACTGCCACAGCATCGGGAACGTCGGCGGGCACAAGGGGCCCGACCTTTCAGGTGTGGGAAGAAGGAAATCGAAGGCCGCAATGCGCCAGCAGATTGTCTACGGCAGCAAGGTCATGCCGGCTTTCGGGTACGATCTTGAGCCGGGCGAGCTAAAGGATCTGATTGCCTACCTGAAATCATGCCGCGAAAAGTCGGCAAAAACCCAGCACGTCTCCACTTCAAACTAACGGCCGAGCCGGCCTGTTCACTCGAGGCTCGTGATCGCATCCCGCAGCGCGTGTGCTACGTCCTGCTGCTGTTCGGCGGTGATTCGGTTAAAGAACGGCAGCGCCAGTGTACGACGGGCGATGGATTCGGTGAGAGAGAAATTGCCTGCGTCGGTCCTGCTCGATGCGCGCCATGCAGGCTGCAGGTGAATGGGTGCGAAGTAGCGGCCGGTCGCGATGCCCTGACGGGCGAGGGTCGACTGCACGCGGTCGCGGTCGGCGCCTTCAGGCAGGCGGACGACATAGACAAACCAACTGAGCTCGCGGCGGGGGAGCGAGATTGGTGGACGCTCGAGACCAGGCATATCCGCGAGAAGGGCATCGTAACGCTCGGCGGCCTGACGACGGAGAGCAAGGAGCTCATCGATTCGCTGCAACTGAACGCGGCCAAGAGCGCAGGCCAACTCCGAAAGTCGATAGTTGTAGCCCGGCTCGAGGTGGTCGAGCCAGGCTACGCTCGCATCGGGGCTTGAATCGCGGCCCTGATTTCTGAGCCGACGCAGGCGTGCGGCGTGCCCTGGATCGCGGGCCAATACCGCGCCGCCCTCGCCGGTGGTGATCTGCTTGTTGGGGTAGAAACCGAAAACAGCGAGATCGCCGAAGCTGCCGGCAATGCGCCCATCGAAGTGCGCGCCGATGGCCTCGGATGCGTCTTCAATCAGGGCCAAATGATGGCGATTTGCAATATCTTTGAGGGAGTCCATCTGCGCGGGGATGCCGAACGTATGAACTGCAAGAATGGCACGCGTGCGCGGAGAGATGGCGTGCTCCACGGCAGCGGGGTCAAGATTGAGCGTGACGGGATCAATCTCGACAAGGACAGGCGTAGCGCGCACCTGGAGCACTGTGTTGATCACGGCCACGAATGTAAAGGAAGGAAGGATGACCTCGTCGCCCTCGCCAACACCAAGCGTTAGCAACGCCAGATGGAGGCCGGCGGTGCCGGAACTAACGGCCACCGCGTGGTCCACGCCGTGATAGGCGGCCAGATCCGCTTCAAAGGCCGCGAGTTCCGATCCCTGGCTGAGGTGCGGCGTGCGCAGGACGGCAGTGACTGCCGCGATCTCCGCCTCGGTAATGTCAGGCGCCGAGAGGGGAATACGCGCGGTCATGAGCGTTCCAGTTGGGCCGATTCGAAAATTGATGGAATCGGTACGGGCTGCTTGATGAGAAGGCCGTCGAGTGGAACAGAGGCCAGCACGCGCGCAATGGTCTGAGCCGCGGTTCCATCGCCATAGGGATTGGTCATACCGGCAAGACTCTCGCGGAAGGCAGGACTGAGAGCGCGATCGAGCGCGGCACGGATGGCGTGAGATTCAGCGGGCACATCGATTACGTTGCGCGCGCGCTCACGGCCTTGCTGGCGTATGCCCACGTTCACAACAGGCAAAGCAAAGGATGCCGCCTCCATAATGCCGCTGGAGGAATTGCCCACGAGCACGTCGGCGTGCCTGAGAAGACTCCAGTAGGTAACGGCGTCAAGATTGACAAAGACATGGGTGTGAGCGCGTGTTGCCGCCAGAGTTCGGGCGCGGTCAATAAGCGCGAGGCTTCCTGCATCAGCGTTGGGATAAACGAAGACGATTTTACCCGGCGCCTGAGTGAGCGCGGCGAAGAACGCATCAGATTCTGCGTTGGTGTCGCGCAGGATGGTGACGGGATGCCATGCGACAACGAGCGTGGGCTGCACGAGCAAAAGGCCCAGGCGAGCCTCCAGAGCTGCGCGGTCGAGCAACGTAGAGCGGCGCAGGTGATCGAGCGAAGGTGCTCCAGCGCGGTGCACCCGCCAGGGCTCTTCGCCCATAGCGATGACGCGGAGGCGAGCGGTTTCAGTCGAAGTGAAGTGGATGTGCGCGAGCTTGGTCAAAGCGTTGCGCACTGCGTCGTCAATGGCGCCCTGGCTCACTTCGCCGCCTTCGATGTGGGCAACTGGAATGCGAAGAGCCAGAGCCGTCGAGGCCGGGGCCAGCATCTCATAGCGGTCGGCGATGAGCAGCAGCAAATCCGGCCGCCACGCAGTGAGTGCATCCGCAAGGCCCAGAATGGCAAGACCGATGGTTTTGGCCATTCCGGTGTCAGTGTCGGAGCTAAGCAGACACTCGATGCGCGCCTGAATGGGAAAGCCGTCGCGTTCGATCTCCTGCAGCGTGTTTCCGAATTGCGGCGAAAGATGGGGCCCGAGAGCGAACACGCCCAGCTCGATTTCAGGATTGGCAGCAAGCTCGCGAAGGGGCCAGTAGAGATGGCTGTAGTCGGCGCGCGAGGTGGTGACGACGCCGATGCGGCGCCGCGCGGCAGGCGTTGAAGACTGCGCGGGAAATCCGCACGCGCCCTCTTGATTTTTAGGCGAAATCACAGGAGCAGTATAAATTGAACGCTCGACAAAGCCTGCTTGCACAGTGTTCGAGTCGCTCTGCCGCATATCCCCGCGCTCGCGTACACTGAATGGTTCCGCGATGAGGGGAGAGTTGCATCCGTGAGTGTAAGAACAATGCGGGGAGCTGGGCTGTGCGCGGTTGCAGTTCTGGCAGGCATACCGGCGCTGTGCGCGTCGCAGAAGCCCTTCGACGCAGAGGCGATCCGGTTGAACAATCGCGGCGTGGCGCTGATGGGCCAGCAGTTCACCGAGCGTGCCGCGGAGAGCTTTGCCGAGGCGTTCAAGAAGGACCCGAGGCTGGCGCAGGCAGCCGTCAATGAGGGCATTGCGTTCTTGGCGCAGCAGAAGCTGGAAGAGGCCAAGAAAGCACTCAAGCAGGCCATTGCGCTTGACCCCGCCAGCGCGCAGGCATGGTACAACCTGGGTTTGGCGCAACATGGAGGTAATGAGCTCACGGATGCACTGGCCAGCTTTCAAGAGGCGGTGAAGCTCGATCCCCGAGATGCAGACTCGTGGTATTTCGAAGGCGCCTGCTACCAGGAGATGCGGCAGTTCGACAAGGCAATTGCAACCTTCAAGAAGACGCTGGAGATTTACCCGCTGCACGCTTCGGCTGAGTTCGCTCTGGCGCGGTCGCTGCAACGCACGGGCCACACTGCAGAGGCGAAGGAACACTTTGCGCGCTTTCAACATTTGACGAGCACCAAGATTTCATCGGCGCTGGGGCTGTCTTACGGCGAAGAGGGGCACTACTCGACCGTAACGGCAGTTCAAGAGCCGGAGACGGTCCAACACGCAATGATCCCGGTTCGGCTTGTGGCGCAGCCAATGGTCGCGCCTGACTCCGGAGGCGCACAGTCATGGACGACGACGGGCGGGGCGTGCATGATCGACGCGATGGGCTCAAGGCAGATGGATTTGGTGCTGATGCAAGCGGGCGCACAGGCCATACGCGTGCTGCACAATCGTGGCGGCGGCAGCTTTGAGGAGCTGGATACGACGGCAATGGGCCTGGGGGCGAGCGGCCATGCAGTGGCATGCGCCGTTGGCGATTACGACGGGGATGGATTGAACGATCTGGCTGTGGCTCTGGACGACCGCGTGCTTCTGTTTCATAACCTCGGTCACGGGCAATTCAAGGACGTTACGGCTCAATCAGGACTTTTGCCACGCAACCGCCCGTCGGGCATTACGTTTGTGGATTATGACCACGATGGCGATCTGGACCTGCTTCTGACTGGTGCGTCGTTGAAGCCGGGCGATGCGCCCAATGTTCTATGGCGCAACAATGGCGACGGGACGTTCACTGAGCAAACAGAGCCGACCGGGCTGGGTGGAAACGGCAAGACCGCAGCAGCAATTCTGACCGACTTCAATAACGATCGAGCCGTCGATCTTGCGGTGACAGGCGACGGGCCTTCGCCGCTGATTTATGTGAATCCGCGCGAAGGCAAGTATCCCAAGCAGCCGCTGTATGCGAATGTGAAGCTTCCGCCCACGGTTGGCATCGCGGTGCTCGATTACAACAAAGATGGCTGGATGGACATAGCGGTGACGCACGCCGGCGCACCGGGCCTCACGCTGTGGCGGAACGTCGAGGGGCCGGATCACATCGGCCGACGTTTTGAGCGCGTTGCCTTGCCGCTCAGAGGCGCAGCGCGTGGATGGGGCCTGACGCCTATTGACATCGACAACGATGGCTGGATCGACTTGGCGGCGATTGTGGAGACGAAGGCGGCCCCAAGCGTGCGCGTATTCCGCAACCGCGGCGATGGCAGTTTCGAGGATGTGAGCCATGCGCTAGGCCTGGACAGCGTGCGGCTGGCGGCGCCGCGCGGTCTGATTGCCGCCGATGTGGACGGCGATGGCGCGCCGGATCTGATCGTGACCCAGGAGAATGCGCCCCCGATGCTGCTGCGCAACGAAGGCGCGAACAAGAACCACTTTGTGCGCATCGACCTGACCGGCTTTGCGGACAACAAGACCGCGCTGGGAGTGAAGGTGGAGGTGTTCGCGAACGGGATTTGGCAGAAGTGGGAGCTTGCCGGCGC
>JBEKAJ010000029.1:0-18855 GCA_050018295.1 Occallatibacter sp.
AACCAGCCATTGACTGACATCTCAGAATTTCTCCGGAAAGAGCAGCGAAATGGTGAGATACACCAACAGGAGAATGGAGAGGATGAGTCCGGTCACCGAAATCCAATCGCTGTGCATGGGCTACCTCAACTTCTGGCACGCCTTGACGTAGAGAAACGCCACGGCGAAGAAAACTAGGGTGAACAGCATCATCAGTGCGTCTTGCATGCGGGGTCTCCCCTTTTCGATCTGGACCAGCTCCGGCTAATCGCTCGACGAAGAAACCAGATTCGGCTTCAAGCGGTATTGATGAGCGCGTCACGGCGCACAATTTCAGCCAGACCCAACCCAACCGGCCTGGCTTGAATTGATTCTGCCCTTCGTCTGCTTTGAGAATTAAAAAGAAATCCTAAAGATTTCGTAAGGATCGCTTGGCGACCGGAGGAAATCCCTGAAAAATCAACATCCGGCAACCGTGGGCTCGCAATGCGAGACGCGCCACGCTTTTTACTCGCCGTTGCCGCTCCACCCCTCGGGGACGAAGCGGTAGCCCACCCAGGGCTCGGTTTGAATATACTGGCGGCCGGTCTCGCCCTCCAGCTTCTTGCGCAACTGGCCGACGAAGACGCGGAGATACTCCGGCTGATGCGCCGATTGCGCGCCCCACACCGCCGTCAATAATGCGCGATGCGTCATCACCTTGCCGGCGTTGCGGGCCAGGTGCAACAGCAGGTCGAACTCCTTCGGCGTAAGGTGGACGGGCTTCCCCTGGACCAAAATGCTGTGCGCCAGCTCGTCGATCACGAAGTCGCCGGCTTCCATGGGCGCCGTCGTCCGTTCCGGCGCGCGGCGCAGATGTGCTCTTACACGAGCCAGAAGCTCCTGAATGCTGAACGGCTTGGTTACATAATCGTCTGCACCCGCATCAAGCGCCTCCACCTTCGATCGCTCGTGCTCGCGAACCGACAAAACCAGAACCGGCGTTGTGCTTCGCGTGCGGATCATCCGGCACACCTCGACGCCGCTCATGGTGGGCATCATCAGGTCCGTGATCACCAGGTCGGGGGACCAATCGCGGAAAACCCGCAGCCCCTCATCGGGATCGTTAGCCGTGCGAACATCGTATCCCTGCGCTGAAAGGGCGGCGCGCAGCACCCGCGTAATCTGAGCCTCGTCGTCAATGACCAGAATTCTTCCCGGCATGTCTTGCTTCTTTCATCCCTCGAAAGCTTACATCATTTCGGACCGGCATTTCAGAAACTGCCGTGGGCAGGTATGATTCCGGTGGAGAAGACCATGGGCGTACCCGCCTATGCAAGGCAGGCTCTTCGCTGGTTCGCGGCCTCGGCCACTGCGGCGCTCACCACGTTCGTGCTTACGTGGCTCGGAGCCAACTCGGCCACCGCGGGCATGGTGTTTCTGGTGCTGGTGGTGTGGTGGGCCGCGCAGGCCGGAATCGTCCTCTCCATTTACACCGCAATTCTTTGCGCCCTTTGCTTCGACTATTACTTCCTGCCGCCGGTGCACACTCTACGGCTGGAGGGCGCGCAGGCATGGGTGGCGATGGTCTCGTTCGCGCTCAGTTGCGCGGTGGTCAGCCGGCTGTCAGAGCGCGCGCGGCAAAAAGCCATCCAGGCGGAACAGCGGCAGGCGGACGTTGGGAAGCTCTACGCGCTCAGCCAGGAGATGATGCTCTTTGAAGACGCCGATCGTCTTCTTCGTGACCTGCCGGGCGCGATCGACCGCATCTTCGCTCTCGAAGGAGTGGTCCTTTACGTCGGCGATTATGACCGGTTTTACCCCTCCACCGGCGCAGTTCCAGCCAGCGTGCATGCGCATATGCGGGCGGTGACTCAAGGCCTCAATCCCACGATCACGCCGTTTGCCGGATACCAGACCACGGCGCTGGCTCTGGGGCTGAAGCTCGTAGGCGCCTTGTCGTGGCGGCCGAATACGCTTTCGCTCGAGGTGGCCACAGCGGTTAGTGCGCAGGTTTCCATCGCCGTGGCACGCGCCATCGCCATTGCGGCTACGACGCGCATCGAGGCGGCGCGCGAGGCCGACCGGCTCCGCACTGCCTTGATCGATTCCCTGACGCACGAGCTGCGCACGCCGCTCACCTCCATCCGGGCAGCATCCACTACCCTTCTGGAGACCGGCGGGCTCGACGAAGCCGGCCGGTTGGAAATGGTGCGAGTGATAAACGAGGAGGCCGAGCGGCTGGATCTGTTGATCGGCGAGGCCGTGGAGATGGCCGAGATCGACGCCAACGTGGTTCAAGTCAAGATGTCGTCGCAGCATCCGCGCGCATTGCTCGATCTGGCCGTCGAGGAGTCGCGCAAGGTTCTGGCCAGGCACAAAGTCACAATTCTGACCAAGGCCGCGGACGAACAAGGCGAGATTGACAAGCCCGCGTGGTTCGATCCGCACCTGCTGGGGAGGGTTCTGCGCCACCTGCTTGAAAACGTGGCCGGCCATACGCCTCCGGGGTCGCGAGTGACGCTAAGCAGCAAACGCACAGAGGATCGCCTGGAGTTCTGCGTGGAGGACAATGGCCCCGGAATCGATGCCCAGGATCTGCCAATGATTTTCGATAAGTTTTATCGTGGAAAGCGTGGCGCCAAGCTGCACAAGGGGTCGGGAATGGGACTCGCCATCACGCGCGCCATCCTGAAGGTCCACGGCGGAGGCATCGAGGCTTCCAACGTTCCCGGCAGTGGCGCGCGATTTCGCTTTTGGGTGCCGCTGATTGATAAGGAACCGAGTCGGCAATAAACGTCGATCATCCCGGCAAGGGTGACTTTACTTCGGCTGGTCGCTCCAGTCGCACACAATCTCGCAGCGCTTTTCCGAGCTCTCCACCGCCCACTCCAGCGCGCGCGCCACGCGCCACCCGTCGATGCCGGTGACGGGCGCAGGTGCCTTCCCCAGCAGTGCATCACGGATGCCTGCGTAGTAGAGCCGGTAGTCCCCGGGCAATGATGGTACCGGCCGGCTGACCGAACCACCTTCGATGCCCACATGCAGAACACCCCAGCTGGCCGCGGGCACTTGGCCCCAGGATGGGTCATCAATGCGCGTGATCTTGTTGAGCGCGGCCTCCTGCGGATCGACGCCATACTTCCAGTAGCTGCCCTTGGTTCCGCGCACATGGAAGCGCGCTGCGGCCGACAGCGAAAGACTGTTGGCGCCGAGCGTCACGATGAGGCCGGGATAGCGCAGCCGAATCGTAAATGCGTCGTTGACTCCCGGGCCTTCCTTTTCGCGCACGACTTCGGCGCTGACTCCTTCCGGTTCGCCGAAGAGAACCAGAGCCTGGTCCACGAGGTGCGGCCCCAGGTCGAGGAGTTTTCCGCCTCCCGCCTCTGCGCTCTCCTTCCACAAGCGCTCGGCGTAGGGAGCTGGCCGCCAGCGATCAAGTCGCGACTCGAGGGCCACGAGTCGTCCCAGCGATCCTTCATGTAACAGCTTCTGAACAGTCTGGAAGTCGCTGTCCCAGCGGCAGTTGTGAAACGGAGCCAGGAGAACCCCGGATTCTTTCGCAAGGCCAATCAACTCGACAGCCTCCGCCGAGGTCAGCGTCATTGGCTTGTCGACCACAACATTCTTGCCGGCCTTCAAAATCTCCTTGGCGAAGGGAAAGTGGGTTCCATTCGGCGTGGCCACCACGAAGAGCCCAAGCGAAGCGTCTGCCAGCATGGCCTCGAGCGAACGGTAGACTGTGATGCCGGGATAGCGCGCCGCTGCCGTGTTCGAGTTGCGCTCCACGACCGCTGCCAGCTCCATCCCCTCGACGGATGAGATCAATGGCGCATGGAAGACGCGCCCAGCCATGCCGAAACCCACCAGACCCGCTCGGATCATTGCCCCCCCAAAGGCAGCTCCGTATCAATCAACGTCGCTCATACGCTCGATTATGTCTTTGATGCTGACAAGATCTTGAAGAATATGATCACGCACCCGGTCGCTCCCAGAAATCATCGGCGCGTCCCAGCGGGCATGCTTGCGTGGACTGTAGAGGACTCCCGCCCAAATGAGCAGACTATCCACCTTCTCATCAAATAAGCTGGACTTCCATTTCAATTGACGACCGAGCGACTCGATGTCATGCAGTGAATCTGGGTCGGCCCCTCCCCCAGGATGAGCATCGAGAACTTGCTGGATTTGAAGGTACAGCGTGTACGCCTGCTGCTTACTGGGGATCTTCTCGCTCATGGATATGCCTTGCCTCAGAATTGAAGATTGGCGCAAATTGGGAGGTTCGCTAAATGACGACCGCCTCTCAAAACGAAAGGGTTTTAATTATGCTCTAATTTTCGCCTTTGACCCTCTCTAATCAGTAAACATTGGAATTCGTCCTCTTTCCTCTGCGCCAGAGCCCCCGCTTCGCGAAGGTCGGTTCCCCTTTGCCAATGTTGAATCGCCTGCCGTACGGCGCGTGTTCGAAGTAGATCGCCGCCCAGTGAATTGTAGGGCGGGACGAACGCAAAGGTAGCCTCGGCCTGGCTTGAGGGCCGATCCCGGCGCGGGCCTCGCACCCGAATCCAAGACCAACATGGTCTCTGCATCCTGCCAGTTGAGTCTAAAGTGCCGCTTTGATGCACCAAATCGAATTCATAACATATGCCGTCGATGATCGCAGTGCATGAGCACAAGATGCTGCGCCCTTCGTGTTCCGATTTTCTTTTCGCGCACGGCAAAATATGAATGGCCTCCTCACTCACCTTCTGCTTTTTTCGATTGCGCGCTGGTCGCAAAGGCACGTCTACCGCCCGAGGGAGTGGTCTATTCTTCGACTCGCTCGCGTGAAACACCGCGCGAATTGGCGTCAGGATGACTGACTGAATAAGTCCGGCAACAGTTCTTAGCAAATTCGCCGCCTTTCGAAGCCAAGGGATTCCGCAGCGCCTCTTAGCCTTCGAGTTTAAATCGCGTTTCCGCGAGGTGGTAGAGCCGACGCCACACCAGCCGGTTCATGGTGACCACCATTAGAGAGATGAAGATCGTGGCGAGTAGGAGCATGGCGAACCGGCCGCTGTCGGTCGCGGCGTCAATCTGCGCGCCCAGGCCGATGGTCGAAAGTGTGTGACCCTGCACGTGCGAATACTCAGCCATCACGGAGGCGTTCCACGCGCCGCCAGAGGCAGTCACCATCCCGGTAATCAGGTAGGGAAAGATACCAGGAAGAATCAGGCGGGTCCATTTCTGCCAGCGCGTGAAGCGGTAGAGCGAGGCGACTTCGCGAAGGTCCGAGGGGATGGACATGGCTCCCGCGATCACATTGAACAGGATGTACCACTGCGTACCGAGAAGCATCAATGCGATTGATCCGATGCCCAACCCGCCGCCGATCTTCACCAGCCCTATAAGCAGAATGGGAAAGAAGGCCGTGGCGGGGACTGACGCGAGGATCTGCGCCAGCGGCTGCACTACCCGCGCCAGCCGCGGGTTCAGGCCGATTGCCACGCCGACTGGAATTGTCCACAGGGCGGAGAGCAACAGCGCTGCATTCACGCGGAGAAATGTGGCCGCGGCTCCTTCGAGCAACAGGCGCAGGTCCGGCCAGGTAATTGTCTTGAGCATCAAGGCGGCCTGCGCCGCCGCCCAGCAAACGGCCAGACCGCCTGCAACGGCCAGCGTCCAGAGCGCCGGTGACACCCTGCCGGAATTCGTCTCGTCTAACGGCGTCACAACGCGGCATTCCTTCGACTGCGCCATGTGCCGGTAGAACGGCTCCTCCACGCGACTCCAGATGCGGCCGGGAAGGGTCTCCAGAATCCTCGATCGGCGAAGCAACTCGAGAATTGGTGAAGTGACATGCTCGGCTGACTCCACCTGTTCGAATTTGAATTTGTCGCTCCAGGCGATGAGCGGCCGCCACACCAGTTGATCGGTGGCGACCACGATGATGATCACCGCAGTAATGCCGGCCAGCAGAGCATGCACATCACCGTTGTTCGTTGCGGTTTGGATGTAGCTGCCCAGCCCCGGCAACTGAAAGTTGCGATCACCCATGGTGAACGTCTCGCAGAAAATCAGCGCGAACCATCCTCCGGCCACGGATACGATCGAGTTCCAAACCAGGCCGATCGCCGAGAACGGCATCTCCAATTGCCAGAATCGCTGCCAACCGGAGTAGCGGAAGATGCTCGCGGCCTCGAGCATCTCTTTGGGAATGGTCTTGAGCGACGAATAGAAACTGAAGGCGAGGTTCCACACCTGTCCGGTGAAGATGAGCAGAATAACGCTCATCTCAATTCCCAGTTGATGGCCGGGAATGAGCGAAACCATGGCCAGAACCACGGGGGGCAAAAAGCTGAGTACGGGAATCGACTGCAGGATGTCGAGAACTGCGACCATCAATGGTTCGATGCGCGGATTGTAGGCCGCGATGTAGCCGTAAGAAACGGCGAAGGCCAGGCTGAGTGCATAGGCGATGGCCATGCGCACGATGGAGTAAAACGCGTACAAGGGAAGAGCGCTGATGGAGCTCGAAATCGGCACCACCGGGATCGGCTTTTGAAACCAGTAAACGCCTGTGCTGACGACGGCAAAGAACAACGCCAGCGCACAGGCCGCCACTCCCAGGTCGACGAAGAAAGGTGTGCTGCGAACGGTAACGAGGGATCGCGCGAGGGGACGCGGGAGGCTCACTTCGCTTCCTCGCTCGAGGCAATCTCCTCTTCCAGCGCGTCCGGCATCACGAAGCGGCGGCGGGCAGAGTCGAAGTCGAAGATCTCTGCGTACCGGCCCCACGTCACCGCGGTCTCCAACTGCCGCTGCGATTCCTCCTCACTGAACTGCTCCCCGAGCATATCCATGAAGAAATCTTCGGGAACGGTATGATCGCTTTTCGCGTCAAGCGCACGGCGAATCTGCCGCAGCAGCAGCACGTTCTCCACCGCGGCGCTGCGGAACAGCTCCTTCTGCCGGAGAATCTCGGAGTTGGCGAATTCTTCGCCGCTGGGGGTGATGGCCGCATCGCCCTCTTCGACTTTGAGAAAGCCCAGCATCTGCGCCGCGTCGACAATGGGCAGCAAATCGTCGATCTCAAAGGCGAGGTCGTCGGCCAGACGATACATGTCGTCTCGCCCGCCGCGATCGAGCAGCAGCTCGAGCAGGCCTGCGATGCCTCCCGGTCTGGCATGCGGCAGCATCTGGTAGCGCATTTGCCTCTGATCGCGCGCCCGAGGTTCCGCCACTTGTCCCGGAGCCTCGGTGGGCGAAACATCCGGCTCAGTGAGCACTTTGTAGATGTAATCCACCAGTTGCGTAAAGGCCTCGGACTTTCGGTCGCGCGGCTGTGCCAGCGTCACCGGGAAGTCGGTGCGAATGTGGCCCGGATTCCGCCCCAGCACCACAATGCGGTCGGCCAGCAGCACCGCTTCCTCAATGTTGTGCGTCACCAGAAAGACCGCCTTCGTGGGCATGGTCTTCTTCCACCACAGCTCTAGCAGTTCGCTGCGCAGGTTCTCGGCCGTCAGCACGTCGAGCGCTGAGAACGGCTCATCCATAAAGAGAACCTCGGGCTCGACCACCAGGGCGCGGGCGAATCCAACGCGCTGCCGCATCCCGCCCGAAAGCTCCTTAGGATATGCGGCCTCAAATCCGTCGAGACCCACCACGTCGAGCATCTTCAGACTGCGCTCGCGGCGCTCTGCGGGTGCAATGCCGCGTGCCTGCAGCGGCGCTTCAACATTCTCGAGAACCGTGAGCCAGGGAAACAATGCGAAGCTTTGAAAAACAATCGACACATTGATCTCGGCCCGGGCGATGGGCGTGCCGTGCCAGTAGACCTGCCCCGCCGTCGGTGTGGAGAGCCCCGTCAACATGCGCAGCATGGTCGATTTGCCCGATCCCGAAGGGCCCAGCAACGCAAGAATCTCTCCGGGGACGATGCTCAGGTCCGTCGCAGAAATCACCTGAATGCGATTCTGGCTTGGCTGTGTGTAGTATTTCTCGATTTTTTCCGCGCGGATAATTGCATCCGTGGCCCGCGGCGCATCGAGAGTCGCGTTGGGGATGGCCGTTTCCTGCATTTCCGGTACTCCGGTAGGGGTCGCTCAGGCTGAACTCGCGTTCGCTCGCGCCAGTATAAGTCTCAGCATTGGATGGCAGATGAATTTGCGCTGCGCGGAATAAACCATGCCACTCGGCTTGCCGGAACGGCTTCCCGGCTCAAGCGCCGGGTCTGACCAGAAAAGGCGCGCCGTGCTTTACACTGATAAAGCGTACCATTCTTGAGCTGATGAAAGCCTAGGTCCGACCCGGCGCATGAAACCGAGACCGATCGAAGCCAACTGAACGTTGCCTCATGTGCTCCCTTCTCTGACCCTCAGGAGAATATGCCGAACGCAACAAAACCAAAGGTGCTGGTAGCCGACGACGAGCGAGTCATCGCCGACACACTTGCCATGATTTTGAATCAGAGCGGCTTTGAGGCCCGTGCTGTTTACTCGGGAGAAAAAGCTCTCGAGCTTGCTGAGAGCTTCCTGCCCGATATGCTCATCTCCGACGTGATCATGGCCGACCTGAATGGGATCGATGCGGCTATTCGCATGCGCGCCCTTTTGCCCGGAATCAAGATTCTCCTCTTTTCCGGCCAGGCAGCAACGGCCGATCTTCTGGAAAAAGCGCGCGCCGAAGGCTACGAATTCGATATTCTTGCCAAGCCTGTTCATCCGCAGGATCTGCTGGCTAAGCTGCGCGGTTGACGCCGCCAAGCGCGGCCAGACGCCCGGAATCCAGCGGCAACAGCGGTTCTCCAGTTGCTGTAAGGCGGAGCCACAACTGCTAAGTGGCTTTCTCGTCAAGAAAAAGCCACATTGCACGACATCAGAAATGTCACATACGAACTGGAGAACCGCCCTGGCTCCATCCATCGACGACAGAATGAATCAAAGCGTTTACTGGAATCGTTGACGCGGCCCTTGCCCTTGGCCTCCCCAAGCAGCGAAAGTACATACAAGATGACAAAGGCGATTCGCTCCACTCGCGTTTTGACGCCGGCGGGTCTCGCGCCCGCGACCGTGCTTGTGGACGGGGAGCGTATCTCCGCGGTGCGTGGGTGGGACGACAATTCGCCCGGCGCCGATCTTATCGACTTTGGCGGCAATGTGCTGTTGCCGGGCCTGGTCGACACGCATGTCCACGTCAACGAGCCCGGCCGCACGGAGTGGGAGGGCTTTGAGACGGCTACGCAAGCAGCGGCCGCGGGCGGCGTGACCACGCTTGTCGACATGCCCTTGAACTGCGTTCCCGAGACGACAGATGTTCAGGCACTCGAGGCTAAGCGAAGCGCGGCGAACGGAAAAGCATGCGTCGACTGGGCTGCCTGGGGCGGCGTGGTGCGCGGCAACGCCGATGCGATCGAGCCGCTTGCGCGCGCCAGCGTGCCTGGCTTCAAATGCTTCCTCATTCACTCCGGCATTGACGGCTTCGCGTGGGTGGATGAGACCGATCTGCGGTTAGCTTTGGCAAAGCTGCGCGGAACCGGCTTGCCGTTACTGGCCCACGCCGAGCTGTCCGGCCCAGTCGATGCGGCTACGAAAAAGCTGAACGAAGCGGGCGCTGACTGGCGCAAGTATTCCACGTTTCTCGCGTCGCGCCCTGACTCCGCCGAGGTTGATGCCATCGCGCTGCTCATCCGACTAGCCGAAGAATTCCTTACTCCGATCCACATTGTGCATCTGTCGAGTGCTCGGGCGTTGCCGCTGCTGGCCGCTGCGCGCGATCGTGGTGTGCCCGTGACCGTCGAGACCTGCGCGCACTATCTGTGGTTCGCGAGCGAGGATATCCCCGATGGCGCGACGGAACACAAATGCGCGCCGCCCATTCGCAACGCAGAGAACCGCGAAAGACTTTGGAAAGCGCTCGAGGAGGGCCGAATCGACATGGTGGCAACGGACCATTCTCCCTGCCCCCCCGAAATGAAGCACCGTGAAACCGGTCGCTGGGACCGGGCGTGGGGCGGAATCTCAAGCCTGGGGTTGGCTTTGCCCGTCATGTGGACGGCCATGCGTCAGCGCGGCATCAAGCTTGAGCGAATCGGTGAGTGGATGTCTGCGGCGCCCACGCGTCTCGCTGGCCTGACCGGGCGCAAAGGCGCAATCGCTCCCGGCGCCGACGCAGATTTCGCAATCTTCGATCCCGAGACCGCATGGACCGTGACGCCCGCTGATCTTCACTTCCGCCACAAGCTCTCGCCCTATCTTGGCGCGAAACTTCGCGGACGCGTCATCGAAACCTGGCTTCGCGGCGAACCCGTCTTTCGTGCCGGCAAGTTCTCCGATTTAGCGCGCGGCAAAGAGCAGGTTCGCTCATGAGTGAACGTGCACAACGCGCCATTGCCGAATGCAGGCAGATCGCCCAAATGAGCGAGGAGCCGGGCCGCATCACTCGGCGCTTTCTCACGCCGCCCGTACACGATGTGCACGAGCTTCTGCGCAATCGTATGGAGTCCCTCGGCATGACCACGCACACAGATGCTGCGGGCAATCTGCGCGGTTTGTGGAAGCCGCCGGGCGCACGTGGCAAACGTTTGGTTATCGGCTCGCATATCGACACCGTTCCCGACGCGGGTGCATATGACGGTGTCCTCGGGGTAATCCTCGCGATTGAACTCGTTGAAATAGCTCAAGAGTTGAAATTGCCGAAGGCGCTTGAGGTTATCGCATTCTCTGAGGAGGAAGGCGTGCGCTTCGGCGTTCCCTTCCTCGGCAGCAGGGCAGTAGCCGGACGCTTCGACCCAGCGCTCCTGGAACTCAAAGACGCCGCCGGCGTCACATTAGCCGACGCGCTTCGCGCCTTCGGCCTGGACCCCAGCAAAATCGGCAACACAGCGCTCGATTCGGATGCACTGGGCTTCGTCGAAATACATATCGAACAGGGCCCAGTCCTCGAATCCGAAGGTCTTTCCGTCGCGGCCGTCACAGCCATCGTCGGGCAAACGCGCCTCACCGTCGAGTTTCACGGCCATGCCAACCACTCGGGGACAACTCCCATGCACCTGCGCCGCGATGCTATCGCGGGTGCGGCAGAGTGGGTCTCCGCTGTGGAGTCGATCGCGCTGCAATCGGAAGGCCTGATCGCCACTACGGGCAAAATCGACGTCGAGCCAAACGCGGCCAATGTCATTGCCGGAGTTGCGCGTGTGACCCTGGACGTGCGCCACGCTGACGATGCCTCACGCAGAGCCGCCGTGGAATCTCTCCTCGCGGAAGCGTATGCCATCGCCGCGAAACGCCGACTCACCCTCCAAATCGCTCGCCAGATGGATCAGCCCGCCGTGCCCATGGACGAGCGCCTGACCGCTCACCTGGCCGACGCAATCGCAGCGGCGGGCCTGCCGGAGAAGCAGATGACGAGCGGCGCGGGCCACGACGCGATGGTGATGGCCCGTCGAGTGCCCACCACCATGCTCTTCCTCCGTAGTCCTGGCGGCATCAGCCACCATCCCGATGAATCCGTGCTGGAAGCAGACGTTGAGGCCGCGCTCAACGTGGGCCGCAGATTTCTTCAGCGGCTGGCCGCGGAGGTCGGATAGAATCGAGCATCGGAATTCTCCCGAATAAAGTTCGCATCCCCCGGATAGAGGTCGCACGTGCATCATCTTGGATCAACGCGCAGCAGTTCCAAACCCGATCATCTCCTGCAGACCCCGGATACATTTATTCGCTGTCCGCTGCCCGGCGCCGATGGCGTAGAGTTCATCATCCACGCCGCTCCACAACTAGGCGCGCGCTTCACGCAAATGACCGCCGAATTTGTTGCCGGTGGCGCGCTCCCACCCGTTTCGACCCAGCGATTTGTTTATGTCCTCGACGGCAAGCTCGAAGTCAAGGCAGGCGGCAAAAAGCACGTCCTCAAGCCCGGAGGCTACGCCTATTTGCCGCAAGGCGTGCCACATTCAATCCGCGCAGCGGGAATTGCGCGCGCTGCGGTGATCGAAAAGCCTTACCAGCCTCAAGGCGGCGCAGCCGCGCCGAAGATCGTCATCGGCGACGAATCGGCCATGAAAGCCACGCCGCTGTTGGACGGCGATGCGCTGCGCGTCCGCGCGCTCATGCCCGACGGCCCGCCCTACGACTTCGCAGTGAACTCAATGACCTACGACCCCGGTGCGTCGCTCCCTTTGGTTGAGATTCATGTGATGGAGCACGGGCTGCTGATGCTCGAGGGCGGCGGCATCTATCGCCTCGGCGACTCGTGGTATCCGGTTTATGCCGGCGACTTCATCTGGATGCGCGCCTATTGCCCACAATGGTTTGGCGCGCTGGGCAAGCGGCCGGCGAAGTATCTCATCTACAAAGACTGGCGCCGCCATCCCCTCGGAGAACAAAGCGCATGACGACCACGCGCCCCCAGCTCACGATCGACGGCCTGATGGCCGAACTGATGGCGCTCGCGCAAATTTCGGAGGCCGAGCCGCCGGTCGTGACGCGCGTCGTCTTCGGCGAGGCCGACCTTCGCGCGCGGGCTTACGTGAAGGGACTTTGTGAAGCCGCCGGACTCCAAGTGCGCGAAGACGCAATCGGCAACACATTTGCGCGTTGGGAGGGCAGCGATCCCACACTAGCGCCAGTCGGCACCGGTTCGCACATCGATGCCATACCTAACGCCGGCCTCTACGACGGCTGCGCGGGCGTGCTGGGCGGCCTTGAAGCCATTCGCGTCCTGCAAAAGTTCGGATTCAAGCCACGGCGCTCGATTGAGCTCGTCATTTTTACAGCCGAAGAACCGACACGGTTCGGCATTGGCTGTCTGGGCAGCCGCATGATGGCCAGCGTGCTCACGCCGCAGCAGGCGCTCGCACTGCGCGACAAGGAGGGCCGTGGACTAGAGGAGTGGCGCGCGCAAGCTGGATTTACCGGTCCGCTTGAGTCGGTCGCCGTGCCTCGCGGCCGCTTTCATCAATTCGTCGAGCTGCACATCGAGCAAGGACCGTATCTTGAGCAGGAAGGAATCGACGTCGGCCTTGTCACGCACATCGCTGCGCCCGCGAGCCAGCGAATCACGATCGAAGGCGAGGGCGCGCACGCCGGCGGCAAGCTGATGCCGGGCCGCAAAGATGCACTAGCCGCAGCCGCCGAGCTGATTCTCGCGCTTGAGTCGGCCGCCAAATCAACGGGCGCCATCGATACTGTCGGTACGGTAGGCATTTGCGATGTCTTTCCCGGCGCTGTGAACAGCGTTCCTTCTCGCGTGCTCATCACCACCGATGTTCGCGACATCGATCGTGCGCGGCGCGACGGCGTTTTGGCCGCGCTCGTCGCCTCCGCCGAAGAGGTTAGCGCTCGCCGCGGAGTCAAGATCACCACCGAGTTGATTAACGCAGACCCGCCGACGACCTGCGATCCAGAAATTCTCGCCGCGCTCGAACGCTCCGCCATCGCAGCCGGCAAGACATATAAGCGAATGGTCGCCCGCGCCTACCACGACTCATCGTTCGTGTCGTGCATCGCTCCGGTTGCGATGTTGTTTATTCCCTGCCGCGGCGGCGTTAGCCATCGGCCCGACGAGTATGCCTCCCCCGAATGGATTGGCAGCGGCGTGCACGTCCTGTCGCGCACGCTCGCGGAGCTCGCCTCGTAGCGCTCTCGCTTTAAATTGCTCGCGCACCGTTGTATGCTATCCCTCAACCCGTTCGGTAACAGCGGCTTCGGCAACCATGAGCACGCCTACGACAACCCGCATCGTTGGCGCTTCTGTTCCCCGCAAGGAAGGCGTGGACAAGCTGCTCGGCCGCGCGTGCTATGTGGACGATATCGACCGCGACGGAATGTGGCACGGAGCTACGGTGCGCAGCTCGATTCCGCGCGGGCTGATTCGATCCATTGCCTTTGACCGCCGCATCGACTGGACCGAATTCACAATTGTCACCGCCGCCGACATTCCCGGAGAGAATTGCATCCAGCTCATCGTCGCCGATCAGCCCTGCCTCGCCGACGGCAAGGTGAATCATTGCGAAGAAGCGATCCTGCTTCTCGCGCATCCTGACAAGCACAAACTGCGCGAGGCCGTAGGCGCTGTGCAGATCGAATATGAGTCGCTGCCGCCCATCTTCACCATTGAAGAGAGTGAGCGGCAGGACGTAGTCGTCTGGGGCGCGGACAATCTGTTGAAAAGTTTTCTTCTTGAAAAGGGCGACGTAGATTCCGCATGGGCTCGCGCGGCCCACATTATCGAGGGCGAGTACCGCACCGGCGCGCAGGAACATCTCTACATTGAAAACCAGGGCGTCATCGCCGAATACAGCGCGAAAGCGGGCGTCACTGTCTGGGGTTCGCTCCAGTGCCCTTACTACGTCTTCAAGGCTCTTCGTCCGGTCTTCGATCTGCCCGAAGACAAAGTCCGCGTGATTCAGGCGGAAACCGGTGGCGCATTCGGCGGCAAAGAAGACTATCCCTCCACGCTTGCCTGCCACGCGGCGCTCCTGGCCATGAAAAGCGGCCATCCCGTGAAGATGGTCTACGACCGCATGGAAGATCTGGCCGCAACCACCAAGCGCCACCCTTCGCGCGTGCGCCACCGCACCGCGGTCGATCACGATGGCAAGCTGCTGGCGATGGAGATTGATCTCGCGACCGACGGCGGCGCATACGCCACGCTTTCATCCACGGTGCTGTCGCGCGCGACGCTGCACGCAACAGGCCCGTACCTCTGCCCAAACATCCGCCTGCATGCACGCTCCTGGGCAACCAATTACGTTCCCTACGGCGCATTTCGCGGCTTCGGCGCACCACAAGCGATTTTTGCCATGGAGCGCCACATGGACGAAATCGCCGCGGCTATCGGTATCGATCCCGTGGAACTTCGCCGCATAAACTTCCTGCACGTCGGCGACACCAACGCGACCGAGCAACTGATGCGCGAGCCTGTGATCCTCGATCAACTGCTCGATCACGCCCTCAAAGAGAGCGATTACCACGCCAGGCGCGCTCAGTTTGCGCGCGAGAATACGGCGAGCCCAGTCAAGCGCGGCATGGGAATCGCAGCTTTTTACCACGGCTCGGGCTTCACCGGCTCGGGTGAGGTGTATCTCAACTCGCTGGCGGGCGTCGACGTCACCCCGGAAGGAAACGTGCGCGTGCTCGTCTCCAATACGGAATTCGGCCAGGGCACGAACACCATCCTCACGCAAATTGCCGCGGAAGCGCTCGGCATCGACTACGCCAACGTTACGATGGCTGCGCCCGACACCGGCGTTGTCCCCAACAGCGGACCCACCGTCGCCTCGCGCACATCGATGGTGATCGGCCGCATCATCGAGCGCGCCTGCATGCAACTTCTCGCGCTGCTCCGCAAAGATACCGGGCTTGGCGCGACGTTCACTCCCGACGAATTCTTCGCCGCCTGCGAGCACTATCGCGCCGAGCATGGCGAGGTTCGGTCTCTCTGCCGCTATGAAGCGCCGCCTGGAATCTACTGGGATGATCAGAGGTACCACGGCGAAGCGTACGGCGCGTATGCCTGGGCGGTTTATGTGGCGCAAGTCGCCGTCGACACCGTCACCTACTCCGCAGAGGTTGAAGATTTCTGGGCTGTGCAAGAGGTGGGCCGAGTGCTTCATCCGGTGCTGGCCGCTGGGCAGATCGAGGGCGGCATCGCACAGGGCGTCGGCTACGCGCTCTACGAAAAGGTCGTCTGGCAGGACGGCCGCATG
The DNA here is from genome assembly GCA_050018295.1 of Occallatibacter sp. GTDB lineage: Bacteria > Acidobacteriota > Terriglobia > Terriglobales > Acidobacteriaceae > Telmatobacter. The sequence continues at coordinate 15,644 of JBEKAJ010000029.1, forward strand.
GCCAACAATCAGATGACCAACTACATCATGCCCACCGCGGAGGACGTTCCGCCAATTCATGTATTTTTCGAGGAGATTCCTTTCCAATTCGGAGGATTTGGAGCCAAAGGCCTTGGCGAATTGCCTCACGACGGTCCCGCGCCGGCGATCCTGAATGCCATCCGCGACGCGACGGGGGTTGCATTCAACTCCATTCCACTCCTGCCCGAGGATCTCTACCTTGGCCTCGCCGCGGCACAACCGGCGGAGGAGACGGCTGCGCGATGAGCACGAACATAAGCGCAACGTCGAGCAAACGCTGGCCCACGATTCAGTTCAACGTGAATGGCAAAACCCGAATGGTCAAAGTCCCACCAATGAAGCGCCTCCTCGACGTTTTGCGGGAAGATCTGCATTTGACCGGAACCAAAGAAGGATGCGGTGAAGGCGAGTGCGGCTCGTGTTCCGTCCGCATGAACGGCGAGCTTGTGAACAGCTGTCTGGTTCCAGTGATGCAAGCTGAACGAGCCGACATCCAGACCGTAGAAGGCCTGGCTCTCGACGGAGAACTGCATCCGCTGCAGGAAGCGTTTCTTTGCCACGGTGGCGCGCAGTGCGGAATTTGCACGCCCGGCATGTTGATGGCTGCCGCGCAGCTCCTCGAGCACAGCCCACATCCCTCGATGGCCGAGATTCGCGAAGCGGTCGCCGGGAATCTCTGCCGTTGCACGGGATTCATACGCATTTTTGAGTCGGTTGCAGCAACGGTTGCCCCGCAGAACGCCAGCCCGGCAACTAAGCTAACCACGGAGCAGACGGATCATGCGCGGTAATGCGGCAATGCACGATTTGGTTGCGCCCGGCACTCTGGGCGGCGTCCTCGAGTTGCTTGCCGCGGAACCTGGCGCATGGACGCCGATTGCAGGCGGCACGGAGTTGATGGTTGCGTTTGCCGCGGGCCGGCTGGCCGCGCCCAAGCTGGTCAGCCTTTGGGGCATTCCCGATCTGCGCACGATTGAGGTCAGGCCACAAAGCGTCGTCATCGGCGCCGCTGCCACCTTTCTCGACCTGCGTAGACACGCCGTCATCGCTGCCGAATTGCCATTGCTCGCCAAAGCCGCAAGCTGGATCGGCTCCGTCGCCAATCAGGGCCGCGCAACCCTCGGAGGCAATCTTGTCAACGGGTCGCCCGCCGCGGATTCCTCTCCTGCGCTGCTGGCTTACGACGTCGAAATTGAGCTCATCTCCGCGCGCGGACGCCGCCGCGTTCCTTATTCTGAATTCCACACCGGCTATAAACGCAATGTTCTGGCAGCCGATGAGCTTCTCTATGCAATTCACTTACAGCGCTGTTTCGCGCATCACAAGCAATACCTGCGCAAGGTGGGAACGCGCCGCGCCATGGCCATCGCGAAAGTTGCACTGGGCGCAACGGCGCTGCTTGAAAATGGCGTCATTCAGGAGATTCGTCTCGGCGCTGCGAGCCTAGCGCCCTTCCCCACGCGCCTCCCGCAAACTGAGGCAGCGCTGCTCGGTCAAGCAGTCAGGCCCGACACGATGCAATCCGCGCGCCGTGCACTTTTCGCCGAAGTTAAGCCCATCGATGATATTCGTTCCACAGCCGAATACCGGAGGCGAGTGGCCGCCAATCTTCTTGACGAGTTTCTGCTTCAACTTCGCCCGGAGGGTTTACGGCCATGAATGCCACACTTGCGGCCTGGAACGCTGCCGCCGAATCGTCCGCGCTGGAAGCGATGATAGCCTGCTGCGGATCGAAGCGATGGGCTGCGGCCATGGTGGCGCTGCGCCCCATCGCCAGCGTTGAAGCATTGAGTGAAGCTGCCGACCGCGTGTGGAGCACGATGCGGGAGCCGGATTGGCTGGAAGCCTTCGCCTGTCATCCGCGCATTGGAGAACGCAAGCCCGCACTGGTCGCTGCACACGCGTCGGAACAATCAGCGGCTTGGGCGCGCCAGGAACAATCGTCAGCCAGCGCCGCAGACGAACTGGTGCTGGCCGAACTCGAAGAGGACAATCAACTCTACGAGCAGCACTTCGGCTTCACATACATTGTTTGCGCGACCGGCAAAAGCGCCACTGAGATGCTTACAATTCTCAAGCGGCGTTTGGCAAGCAATCGCGAGGCTGAGTTGCGCGAGGCAGCCGAACAACAACGTCAGATCATGCAAATCCGTATAGGAAAGTGGTTGGTGGAATGAGCGTCATCTCAACTCACGTATTGGATAATGCGCTGGGCAAGCCGGCAGGTGGAATCTCTGTCCGGCTCGAGCGGTTTGAAGGCGGCGGATGGATCGAAGTTCCCGCAAACGGCGAAGCGGCAGAGCGCGCACACGAAGCGCCCGGCGATTGGATTGAAGTCGCTGCCGGCGTCACCGATGCCGACGGCCGTTGCCGCGATCTGGCGCGCGATGCCCCGTCTGGTGCTTATCGGCTTACCTTCGACACCGGCGCTTACTTTGCGCGCCTCGGGCGGGCCAGCATCTACCCTGAGATTGCCATTCACTTCAATTGCGATGGCAATGCGCACTACCATTTGCCGGTACTTTTGAGCGACAACGGCTATACAACTTACAGAGGAAGCTAACGAATGGCCAGACTGGGTGAAAACCGCTACGGGAAATCGCGCGTCCGTCTCTCGCGCATCACGCGCGTCAAGGATCCGATCTATGGGGACCGGCACGAGTTCGATGAGTGGACAGTCCATGTGATGCTGCAGGGAGACTTCGAGGCCAGCTTCACCAAAGCGGATAACGGCAAGGTCCTGCCCACCGACACGATGAAAAACACCGTGTATTTCGTGGCGCGCAACTCAAAAGCAGCGACGATTGAGGAGTTCGCTCGCGAGTACGGCGATTATCTGCTCGAGAACCACGCGCAAATCGCCCAGGTGAGCGTTGAAGTCGAGGCAAAAGGGTGGGAACGCATGATCGTCGATGGCGCTCCCGAAGCTACAACGTTCAAGATTGGGGGGCCTGAGCTTCAGACCGTGCATGCAGTGCGCGAAAGGGGCGGCCCATGGGCCGTGACCTCGGGTGTGGAGGGGTTAACGATCCTCAAAACCACAAAGTCAGCCTTCACCGGCTACGTCGTGGACAAACTGACCACGCTCAAGCCGGCCACAGATCGTATTCTCGGCACGCGCGCCACCGTCACCTGGGATTACCTTGCCGCCGCGCCGGACTACGCAAAGGCCAGGGCGCGTATCGTTGCTG
>JBEKAJ010000030.1:0-18345 GCA_050018295.1 Occallatibacter sp.
TCACTATCTCCACCGGCCTCACTTCATCCGCGAATCCGTACCGCTGCCGATGCAACTCGTGGAACGCCTCGATCGACTGTTCCGGTGCATGCGGATCGAACCCCACATTGAGTTCGTACCCTTGCCGCCGGTAGCGCAAATCCACGCTGCGCTGCGCCACACCCTTCAATCCCTCCGCCGCAAACTCCGCCGCGCCCTGCTTATCGAGTTCGCCGAAAATCTTGCCGAGGCTTCCCATCGCTTCGCCCGGCAGCATCACCGTCCGCGAAAAATCCTGCACTGTATCCGCCAGCAGAATTCCCACTGCTGAAAGCGCTCCCGGTAGCGCTGGAACCAGCACGCGCTGAATTCGCAACGCCCGTGCCAGCGAGCACGCATGCAGCGGCCCTCCTCCGCCAAACGCCACCAGCGTAAAGTCGCGCGGATCGTGCCCCCGCTCCACTGAAATCACGCGGATCGCCTTCTCCATTTGCGTCTCCACCACGCGCACAATCCCCGCCGCAAACTCCTCCACCGTCTCGAGCCCGCCCATTTGCTCGCGCATCAGCCGCCGCGTGCGCTCACCGTCGAGCTGCACGCCTCCACCCAGGAAACTCTCCGCGTCCAAACGTCCCAACACGAAGTTCGCGTCCGTCACCGTCGCCCGCTCGCCGCGCCCAAAGCAAATCGGCCCCGGATCGGCGCCAGCGGACTCCGGACCGACGCGCAGCATCCCTCCCGCGTCATATCTTGCGAGAGACCCGCCGCCCGCTCCCGCTGTGTGAATGTCCAGCATCGGCACGCCAATCGGCACTTCCGCCACTACCGACTCGCGTGTGAGTTCAGCGCCCGTCGCCGTGTTCGCCACAAACACATCCGTCGATGTCCCGCCCATATCGAAGCCGATAATCTTGTCGAATCCCGCCCACTGCGCCATGCGGCACGCGCCCACCACGCCGCCTGCCGGCCCGCTCAGCACGGTGCGCACCGGCTCCTCCGCCGCCACGCGCGCCGCAATGATCCCGCCCGACGACTGCATCACATCCACGCGTCCGCCACGGCGTTCCGCGGCGATGCATTGTTCCAAGGCCATCAGGTAACTTCGCATTCGCGGCGCCAGGTAAGCGTTCACCACTGTTGTCGATGCGCGCTCGTACTCGCGAAACTCCGGCAGAATCCTGTGCGACGCGGAGACCGGAATCCCGAGCTCATGCAACGCCGCTTCCAAGCGCCGTTCGGTCGTGGGATTTGCAAATGAAAACAGCAGGCTGATCGCTACGGCCTCAGCCCCGCTCGCCTTCACGGCCTCAACCAGCGCGGCCAGCTCATCACCAGTGGGCTCGCGCAGCATCTCGCCCTCCGCGCTCACTCGCTCCGCAACTCCGAATCGCAGCTCTTTCGCGACAAGGCATGCCGGCGCCGGCGCAAACCAGTCATAGAGTCGCGCCCGCGCCTGCCTTCCGATCGCAATTGTGTCCTCAAATCCCGCCGTGGTCACAAACGCCACGCGAGCGCCGGTCCGCTCCAGCATCGTATTGGTCCCAACGGTCGTTCCGTGGCGCACCTCCACATTCTCCGCGCCGCCCAACTGCCGCACGCCCTCCAGCACCGCGCGCGAAGGGTCCGCCGGCGTCGAAAAAATCTTCTTCACCCGCAGTTTCCTGTCCGCCAGGCAAACGCAGTCGGTAAACGTGCCGCCGGTGTCGATTGCTATGCGCAAATCCGCCCGCTCCTCTTGTCTGGAGTGTATCGAAACAATTGTGTGGTGAGATCAGCCTCTATTTGCGACTGGAAGAACGTTGAACGTCTGGCAGAGAAGAATCAGCGCTCGGGGCGGTCCCGGCCTCAGCTCAGAAATTCCGCAATCGCCGCCACTACCGTCTCCTGCTCGTCCTCGCGCAGCTCCGGAAAAATCGGCAGCGCCAGCACCTCGCGTGCGGCGCGCTCCGCCTCGGGAAAATCTCCTTTGCCGTAACCCAGCCCTTTCAGCGCTTCCTGCCTGTGCAGCGGAACAGGATAATAGATCTCCGACCCAATCCCGCGCGCCGTCAGGAACTCGCGCAGCGCATCGCGCCGCACCACGCGAATCACATACTGGTGCCAGACGTGCTTCGCTCCCGGCGATTCTCGCGGCGTAACTACTCCACGCGCCGGATACGGCCCGCTCTCCGACAGCCCCGCCTTGGCAAACAGCGCCTCGTATCGTGTCGCCAGCGTCCGCCGCTTCTCGTTCCACGCGCCGATATACTTCAGCTTCACCGTCAGCACCGCGCCCTGGAATTCGTCCATCCGCGCGTTCCAGCCCAGCTCATCGTGGTGGTAGCGCCTCCGCATTCCCTGGTTGCGCAGCATTCTCACCCGCTCGGCCACGTCATCGCGATTCGTCGTCACCATCCCTGCATCGCCCGCCGCGCTCAGGTTCTTCGTGGGATAAAAACTGAACGCCGCCGCATCGCCCAATCCGCCCGCCTTCGTTCCATTCCACTCCGCACCCCACGCCTGAGCCGCATCTTCGACAATCGTCAGCCCGCGTTCCCGGCCCAGCTTCGAAAAGGCCGTCGCGTCGGCGCACAATCCATACAGATGCACCGGCAGGACCGCCTTCACTGCCGCCCCGCGCTCTCCGTCTAGAACAGCCTCCACCGCTGCCGGCGACAAATTGAACGTCACCGGATCGATGTCCGCGAGCACCGGCGTCGCGCCCGCGCGCAGAATCGCGCTGACCGAAGCAAAAAAGCTGAACGGCGTGGTCACCACCGCCGCGCCCGGCCCTATTCCAACTCCCGCCAGCGCGAGCCACAGTGCATCCGTTCCCGATGAGCAGCCCAGCGCGTGCTTCACTCCTAACTGCTCCGCCGCCTCGCGCTCGAACGCCGCCACGTGCTCGCCGAGAATGAACTGCTGCGTCTCCAGCACCTGCCCCAGCGCCTCAAGCAACTCCCCATGAATTGCCCTGTACTGCCGTTTCAGGTCCAGCATCGGCACCGGCGTGCGCGCGACCCCGCCGCTTTTTGTCTCAACCCGCTCCGGAATGGCAGTCTTTTGCATACCGCCTTCTTTCACACCCCTCAACCACAAATCGATGCTATCAGCCGCGGAATCCGCCGCGTCCCACCGCTTCGCCCTTTCCCGTTCTTTCGCCTATTTCATTGCAAATACATCGTTTGGCCGCACAACATGCCTGTTTAACCGCCTCCAGAGCCGGCTCCGCACCGCAAGTAACTTCTCGCGGAGTTGAAATAGGGCGAAAATCCCTATAAAGTTGAGCCATTGCGGGGTTTGCCGGTTCCGGGCGTTCCGGGGCGGTCCCGCGTATCTGAATTGCGGTGCAACAGCAGGTTCACACAACTTCAAAAAGAAAGTAGGAGATCGGCATATGGAGAACAAGCCGGCACAAAACATTCAGGACACCTTTCTGAATACGGTTCGGAAAGACAAATCCCCGATTACCATTTATCTGGTCAGCGGCGTCAAGCTGACAGGGAAGATCAGGTCGTTTGATAAATACTCTGTGCTCCTGGAAAACAACAGTCAGGAACAGTTGATTTTCAAACACGCCATTTCAACCGTGGTGAGCAACCGGAGCGTGATGCATAGCGAGCACCGTCCGGGTGCCGTGTCATCGGGCATCGGACCATCTGCAGTTCCGGCGCCGGTGCAATCGATATCCCAGGCGACCGCTGAGCAACGTTAGCGCGGGAGCGTCCTCGATTGACACGCGAGGCGAATAGGTTGGGCAGCGCTCATGGCCGGTCGAAATCCTCATCGGCAGATTCCGGCCGCTGGGGCGGCGGGCCTGAGCGCGCCGTCCTCGTCGCGGTGGACCTTGAGGTCCGCTCGCGTGGCAGTCGCGCGAGAGTAGGGGGTGCAAACGCGTCAACTGTGCGCTTTGACGCCGCACCTTCAGATCCCTCCGCGCCGGAATCGTATTCACCTCCGCCTCCGAGCCGCTCGCAGGCCCCAATTGATCTGCTCCGCGATTCGCACAGCCCCCACGCTCCCGGTCTTGACGCCGAAGAATCTCTCGCCGAGTTTCGCGAACTGCTCTTGAGCGCCGGAGGCCAGGTCGCTGCCGAACTTGTTCAGCGCCGCCCTCGACCAGACCCCGCTACACTCATCGGTTCCGGCAAAGTTGAGGAGATCGCCGCCGTCGCCGCTTCCACGCAAGCCGATCTCGTTCTCTTCGATCACGACCTTTCGCCGACGCAACTGCGCAACCTCGAAGCCGCCTTGCCTTGTCGTGTCCTCGACCGCACGCAACTCATCCTCGACATCTTTGCCCGCCACGCCCGCACTCGCGAGGGCCAGCTCCAGGTCGAGCTCGCTCAACTTGAATACATGCTGCCGCGCCTCACCGGCCGCGGCAAAGCCATGTCCCAGTTAGGCGGCGGAATCGGCACCCGCGGGCCCGGCGAAACCAAGCTCGAGACCGATCGACGCCGCATTCAGCGCCGCATCGATCAGCTCAAACGCGATCTTGACTCCGTTCGCCGCGTCCGCCGCCAGCAGCGTCAGCGCCGCGAAGCTGTCCCCGTTCCCACCGTGGCTCTCGTCGGCTACACCAACGCCGGCAAAAGCACGCTCTTCAACTCGATCACCGGCGCCCAGGTACTCTCCTCCGCGCGCCTGTTCGCCACGCTCGATCCCAAATTGCGCGCCATCGAATTGCCTAGCCGCCGCCGCGTTTTGTTGTCTGATACCGTCGGCTTCATCCGCAATCTGCCCCACACGCTCGTCACCAGCTTTCGCGCCACGCTCGAAGAGGTTGCACAGGCCGAGGTGCTCCTCCACATTCGCGACGCCTCCTCCACCTACGGCGGCGAGCAAAAAGCGCAAGTCGAGAAAGTCCTCGGCGAGCTCGAAAGCCTCTCCAAGCCCCGCATCGAAGTCCTCAACAAAATTGATCTGCTTCCGGAAGAAGAGCGCCGCCAGCTCATGCAGCGTGCTCAGGTCAGCGGAGAAGTTCCTGCATCCGCGCTCACCGGCGAAGGCGTCCCCGCTCTGCTCGCGGCCATCGACGCCGCGCTCCACTCCGACCCCATCGTCGAAGCCGAGCTGCGCATTCCTCAGCACGAAGGCGCGGCTCTCGCTGCCATCGAAGCCGGAATGATCGTCCACACACGCGATTACGAGGGCAACCTCGTTCGTCTCAGCGTTAGCGGCCCCGCGTCGCTCGTCGGCCGCATGCGCCGCTTCCGCTACAGCGGTTCTCCAGTTGCTGCAGGGCGGAGCCGCAATAGCTGAGTGGCTTTTTCCGTGCCGGGGCCCCCGGCACGGCACTGGAAACATCGTGGACGAACTGGAGAACCGCTCGAGCGTGAAAGTTGATCGATCCGCCTCTGCGCGGGCTTACGCTGTCAGGTTGTAGATCAGTCCAAACGGATCCTTCACGTAGCACCGTGGAAACTCCGGCTCGTCTTTCACGATCTCGCACCCGTTGGCAACCAGCCGTTTTTTCGCTTCTTCCACGTTCTCAACTGTCACTTCCAGAACCGGCCCCAACGCCGGTCCCTCCTCGATAAACAGGTTGATGTGTTTTCCGTGTAGGCTGACCATGTTGTGATCTTCCCCGCTAATTTTGAATCCCAGTTGGTTCACATAAAACGCCGCCGCAGCCTTTGGGTCCGGCGCCTGAATCAAAATGTCTGTGCCAAATCTGTTAGCCATAGTGAAGCCCTCCCAATTGACTGTTTCCTTTGAATTGTCATTCTGAGCGAGTCGCCGCGGCGACGCGTCGAAGGATCTGCGGCTTTTCTTTTGCGGGCTCTTGCAGGGTCGATTGATCTTAACCACCAACCGCTAGCCCTGTTTCTGGCCACCGTGCGGTCTGCCGCCCGGGCGCGAACCGCCTCGACTCGCGCCTCCGCCCGGCCTGCCCAGTTTCGAAAATCCTCCGGGCCTCGCAAACCCTCCCGGCTTGCCTGGCCTCTTGAAACCACCTGGCCGCGCGCCGAACGCAGGCTTGGGCCGCCCTGTTCCTGCTGCCGCGCCCTTCCCTTCCCAGCGCTTTTCGCCGGATGGTGGTGCAGGCCGATCTCCACTGCTCGACTGTCCGCGCCCTTCTCCACTGCGCGCGCGATCCGGCCTCGGTGTCCATCTCTTTTTATCTCGCGACCCCCCTCCGAACCCTTTGCCGTGCCCACCTTCGAACCGCTTCTTCGGTCCACCGGTTCGAGCGAATGAGCCCTCAGGCCGCACGAATGCCGGCCGCTCGCCCTGCGCGCGAAAAGGCTTGCGCGGCGCATTCTCAAATCCACCCGCCGCCTGTTCGCGCGGCTTCCATTCCTTCCGGTCGCCTCGTTCTGCGCCCTGCTCACCACTTCGCCCCGCGCCGCCCTCGCGTCCGCCGCCAAATGCGGGCCTCGCACCAAACGGTTTGCCGCCTCGCTTATCAAATCCCGAACTCGCTCTCGGCGGCCCGCCAGCCCGTTCGCCGAACCCCGTCTTCTCCTCGCGCCGGAACGGCTTGCGTTCCTCGCGCCCGCCGCCAAACCCCGGCCTCGCTCCAAACCCCGAACCGGCTCTCGGCGGCCCGCCAGCCCGCTTGTCGAACCGAGGCCGTTCTCCGCTTTGCCCCGCGCCCCTCGCACTCGCGCCGCCGAACGTCTGCTCGCGCGGCTTCCACTCTGTTCTCGGTCCGCGCTCTTCCCGCTGCCCGAACGGCCTTTCGCCGCGCTCCGGTGCTGCCCCTCGCGCGCCCCGTTGTTCTCTATCGCCACGCTTTCCTATCGGCTTGTCTCGCCAAGCTGGCTTCTCGCCCCTCTTTGCCGGAGCTCTTCCGGCTTCCTTCGGCAGCGAAATGTCCACTCTCATGCGTCGCGGCTTCATCTTGCCCTCGGCCGTCAGCCGCAACGCGTTCACCTCGTCTGCGGTCAGTTCGCGCAGCTTGCCCGGCTCCACGTCCAGCACCAGCGGCCCGTACCCCACGCGGCGAATCTTCTCGGCAAAGTGCCCAATTGCGGCGAACATCTTTCTCAGCTCGCGATTCCGTCCCTCCGTCAGCACCACCTCGTACCACGGATTCTCTCCCACTCTTACCTGCCTGATCCGCGCCGGCGCGGTCCGCACCCGCTCCGATCCTGCCTCGCCGCGCTCGATCGCCACGCCCCCGCGCAGCCGCTCCAACTCGTCCTCGCTCGGCTGCCCTGCCACTTTGACCAGGTAAACCTTCTCCACGCCCGATCCGGCTTTCGACAGCAGGTTCGCCAACTCGCCGTCGTTCGTCATCAGCAGCAGGCCTTCGCTCTGGTAGTCGAGCCGGCCCACCGGATACAGCCGTTCATTTGTCTTGGAAAAGAACTCCATCACCGTCGGCCGTCCCTCGGGATCGCTCACCGTCGTCACGTAGCCCTTCGGCTTGTTCAGCACAAAGTACCGGTGCCGCTCTGCGCCCTGCAGCAGCTTGCCGTCCACGCGGATATGGTCGCGCCCTGCATCGGCCTTGCTTCCCAGTTGCGTGACCACCTGCCCATTCACCATCACGCGGCCGGCAACAATCATCTCCTCCGCGTGCCGCCTGCTTGCAATTCCCGCCTGCGACAGAATCTTCTGCAGCCGCTCCAGCTTCGCCGGGGGCCGCTCGGCTACGCCGGTCTCTCCCTCAGCCGCTTCTTCCTCCGCACCATTCGCGGCTCCGGTCGCCGCCGCCATCCCCGGTCCGGCTTCTTGAGTTCCATCCGCCGCCTCTGTCTCCGCCTCCGCCCCGGATGCGTCTATCTCCGCCTTGCCCGACCCCCCCCCCTTGCCCAGGTACGTCCGCGCCTCTCCGCTGATGACATCCCCAATCGGATCCAGCACCGGTTCACCAATCCTGACCTCAGTGGCTGCTTCAGCCTTGGCGGCACGTTTCCTGGTTTTTGTAGCGGGAGTCTTCGATTTGGCGGCAGGTTTCTTTCTCTTCGCGTCGAGCTTTTCCGCCGGCTTGGCCTTTGTAGCCTTCGTCTGCGCGGCCGGCGTCTTCGCCTTTACCGTTGCCGTTTTGGTCTTCGTGCTCGTGGCCTTGCTCGCGACTACGACTTTGCTCGCGTCTGCGGTTCTCGCGCTTTTCGCCGTGCTCTTTGGCGCGCGCTTGGCCGCCGGCGATTTCGCCTTCGATTTCAACTCTTTTTTCATGGGGGAAAGCCTCTGTTTCTGCTTACTCTGCGCCGCTTGGCGCGGCCTGTGGGGTGTTTGCTTCTGTTTCCGCTGGCGCTTCGCTCGCTGCCTCTTCCATCTCCAGGCTCAAATCCGGGCTAAACTCCGCCGCTGCTTCCGCTGCCGTTTCTTCTCCGCCGGCCAGCGACGCCTCGTCCAGCTCACTCGCCGCCATCTTCTCGAACTCCTCCATCGATGGCAGCTCAGTAACATCCTTCAGCCCAAAGCGCAGCAGGAACTCCCGCGTGGTCTTGTAGAGAATCGGCCGCCCCACCACCGGCTTGCGCCCCGCCGTCACGATCAGCTTGCGCGCCAGCAGCGACCCGAATACTCCCGACGAATCCACGCCGCGAATCTCGTTCACCTCCGGCGCGGTCACCGGCTGCTTGTACGCAATCACTGCCAGCGTCTCCAGCGCCGGCAGTGACAGCTTCAGCGGCGGCTTCAGGCTCTTCACAAACAACCGCACCGCGTCGTGGCACTGCGGCTTCGTTCCCATCCGGTACCCGCCCGCGATCTCGCGAATCTCGATTCCCCGTCCGTCGGCCGCATACTCCGCAACCAACTCGTCCAGAACCTGCTTGATCGCTCCGCGTGCCTCGCGCTCGCGCAACTTCGCCGCGTGCTTTGCTTCCGCTTCGGCCGCGGCCTCATCGCCCGCACCAGCTTCTTCCGTCGCTTCGCCGCTCGCCGCCGCGGCCCCATCGGCTTCAACACCGCTCTCGCCTTGCGTTGTAGCGCCGGTCTCCTGACCGGCTGTCGTGTGGGTCACCACCCGGGTCCCCAACGACAGGTCTTCGTCGTTGGGGTGGAGGCCCGCATCCTCAACAACCCCAGCTGCCGCTTCAGCCTCCGCAACCGGCTCCAGCTCCAGATACGGAAACGCCTCGTTCAGTTGCGGCAAACCCGCGCTCTCCGCCGCAACCTGCGCCGCAGCCGCCGCTTCCTGCTCCGCCTTCCACTCCATCGCCTCATCGGCAAACAGCGCGGACAGTTGCGCCAGTGTCACCGGCTCCTCGGCGGCATAAATCACTGCTTCCAGCTTTGCTTTCAGGCTCATTCCTCTCGAGGCACCATTCTTTATGGTACCGGATGCGCCTCTTTCTTCGCCTGTTCGCCCCCGCCACCTCTCTCAACGCACAAAAAAGGCGTCCGGCCGCGCCGGACGCCCCATCATTGCAACCCTGCAGCTAAAGCGACATCTGCCGGAACAGCCAGAACAGCGTTCCCGAAAGCAGCGCCGCTGCCGGCAATGTGAACACCCACGCCGCCGCAATGTTGCGAATCGTCGAGAACTGCAAGCCGCTCTTGTTGGCCGCCATCGTTCCCGCCACGCCCGAGTTGAGCACGTGCGTCGTCGAGACCGGCAGCCCGAAGTTATCCGCGGCCATGATTGTTCCCATCGCCACCAGCTCCGCGCACGCGCCCTGCGCGTACGTCAGGTGCTCCTTACCGATCTTCTCGCCCACCGTCACCACAATGCGCTTCCAGCCCACCATCGTCCCCAGTCCCAGCGCCAGCGCCACGGCCACCTTCACCCAGCCGGGAATGAACTTCGTCGCCTTGTTCACCTGGCCCTCGTACTTCGTCAGCGCTGCACTCTCATCCGCGGTGAATTGTGGGTTCTTGCTCTTCAGCATCAGCCGGATCGCCTCGCTGGCCACGTACATGTCGTTGCGCACGTTGGTTTGCTGGCTCGCCGGAACCGCCTTGTACTCCTTGTAGAGCGCCACTTCGTTGCTCAAATCGTTCACCAGCTCCCGCAGCGCGAGCATCGTGTCCGGCTGCAGCTGCTTGGTGGCGATGTATTGGGTTACTGTTGCTCTTGCGTCAGCGCCCATAACGGCACTCTCATCCGCATGCTTGTTGATCACCTGGTCAGCCTGCTGCGACGCCGTAACAAACGCCTGAACGTCCTTCGCCGTCACCGCGTGATTCAGCGCATACGCTGTCGGCACCGTGCCAATCAGGATCAACATGATCAGCCCCATGCCCTTCTGCCCATCGTTCGATCCGTGCGCAAAGCTCACGCCTGAGCAGGTGAAGATCAGTAGAGCGCGGATCGGCCACGGTGGAGGGGTGCTGCCCTTGGGCGAGGTAAACAGCACATCGGCATTCTCGATGACGATCCTGGCGAACACGGCCAAGAGGTACCAGCCGGCGATGCCCACCAGGACCATCGTGGCGATGAGACCCATCGGCGGATTCCAGGACGCGAAATACTTGATGGGCTGCCATACGGCCATCCCCGGAGCGCCGAAGAGCCCGAAAACCATGGGAGCAACCCACAAAAACATGTAGGCCCCAGGGATTCCTGCAATTGCAATGGTGGGAATCATCCAAAGAAGCTTTTTGTGGTTCGCATCGAAGAGGTGGGCAAAACTTTTGGCCCATTTGGTGAGGATAAACAGCTTGGAGAGTAGCAGCAGCAGAGCGGCAGCGCAGAAGCCGACGACGGGCGAGATGAGCAGCACCTGGAAGACCTTGGTGGCCTGTCCCCAATCAACGCCCGATGTCCCGGAGTGCACGCTCATCAATTGATTCGCCACGCCCACGCCGATGATCGACCCCACCATCGTGTGCGAGCTCGATGCTGGCAGCCCGAACCACCACGTGCTCAGGTTCCAGATAATGGCCGCGATCAGCAGCGCGAATACCATTGCGAATCCCGCGCCGTAACTCACCTGCAGAATCAGCTCCACCGGCAGCAGCGTAATCACGCTGAACGCCACAGCGCCGCTCGACACCAGTACCCCGGCTAGGTTGCACAGCCCCGACCACACCACCGCGATGTTCGGATCCAGCGAGTGCGTGTAGATGACCGTCGCCACAGCGTTCGCTGTGTCGTGGAATCCGTTCACAAACTCGAATCCCAGCGCGATCAGCAGCGCCACGCCCAGCAGCACATAGGGCCACACACTGGAAATGACCACGTCGCTCAGGTCCTGCTGCACATGGATGCCGATGTAGCCCAACCCGCCCAGCAGCGCGATCGCAACCACCGCACCGCTCACCCAGGCGGAACTTTTCTTCATCTTGCGGTCAAGAAGCGACCCCCCTGCAGGCAGGCCTTCAACGGTCGTTGCCAGATCGGCCATCGTCGAACTCCGGATTGGATTTTGTAGTGGCTCGGAGCAGTGGGGGTAGTGAACTCCGAACCTCTCAGGGATATCGGACCTCTGTGAACAGTGCGTAAATGGCCGATGAATTTTGCACACACCCCCAGCCCGTCGCCGCCCGGCTGGCAGCAACAAAAAGGCGTCCGGCCCCGCCGGACGCCCTTTCTCGATCAAGCCCCGCTTCTCAGAAAAACATGTGGAACAGGAAATAAAGCGTTCCCGACAGCAGTGCCGCCGCCGGCAGCGTGAACACCCATCCCGCTGCGATGTTGCGCACCGTCGTCCAACGCAATCCGCTTCCGTTCGCAGCCATCGTGCCCGCCACGCCCGAGCTCAGGATGTGCGTCGTTGAAACGGGTAGTCCCCACGTGTCCGCGGCGAAGATCGTCGCCATTGTCACCAGCGCCGCGCTTGCGCCCTGCGCATACGTCATGTGTTCCTTGCCGATCTTCTCGCCCACGGTCACGACGATCCTTTTCCATCCCACCATCGTGCCCAAACCAAGAGCCAGCGCCACGGCCACCTTCACCCAGTTGGGAATGAACTTCGTGCTCTTGTCCAGCTTGCCCTCGTAGTTCTTAAGTGCCGCGCTTTCCGCGCTTGTGAACCCCGGATTGTGCGCCTTCTCCATCTGCCGCAGAGCCGCCGCCGTCAAATACATGTCGTTGCGAACGTTGGCTTGATCTCGCGCCGGAACCGCCTGGAACGTCTTGTATCCCGATACTTCCCGGTTCAGCTCGTTCACCAGTTGGCTCATTGCCAGCAGCGTGTCCGGCTGCAATTCCTTGGTCTGGATGTACTTCGTCACCTCTTGGCGCGCGTCTGGATCGAGCACTGTGCCCGGACTCACATGCCGGTCCAGAATCTGTCCTGCCTGCTCTGACGCCGCAATAAAGCTCTGCACCTCTGCCGGGCTCACTGCGTGGTTCAGCGCATACGCCGTTGGCACCGTGCCGATCAGGATTAGCATAATCAGCCCCATGCCCTTCTGCCCGTCGTTCGATCCATGGAAGAAGCTCACGCCCGTGCAGGTCAGCACCATCAGTGCGCGAATGGGCCACGGTGGCGGTTCCTTGTCCTTGGGCGTTTCATACAGCGCAGGAAACTTGATCAGCCGCTTCGCCGCGAGGATCACAAAACCAGCCAATGCAAACCCGATCAGCGGCGAGATGAGCAGAGCCTCAAGGACCTTGGTCACCTGCCCCCAGTCCAGCCCTGAAGCGCCGGCGTGCACATTCATCAGTTGGCTCGCCAGTCCCACGCCGATAATCGAACCCACCATCGTGTGCGAGCTCGACGCCGGCAGCCCGAACCACCACGTGCCCAGGTTCCACAGGATCGCGGCAATCAGCAGCGCGAACACCATCGCAAATCCCGCGCCCGAGCTCACCTTCAGAATCAGCTCTACCGGCAGCAGCGTAATCACCGCGAATGCCACCGTGCCTGACGACAACAGAACGCCTGCCAGGTTGCACATGCCCGACCACACCACCGCGATGCTCGGCGTCAGCGAATTGGTGTAGATCACCGTTGCCACCGCATTCGCTGTGTCGTGGAACCCGTTCACAAACTCGAATCCCAGCGCGATCACCAGAGCCAGCCCCAGCAGCAGATACGGACCGATGCTGGTCACCGTCGCATGATTCAGGTCCCGAGTCACATGTACGCCGATATAGACCAGGCCGCTCAACAGAGCCAGCGCAAACACCGAAGCGCCTGCACGGCTCGTTGTGCGCCTCGGTCTGCGCTCAATCCGGCTCGGAGACGCAGGAAGAACAGGAACTACGGTCGCGAGATCGGCCATCAGAAACCACCACGGCGGCCGGAGAAATTCCGGCTCCGCCTGGGCCTCCTGTTGGAAACCTCAACGTCAGTGCAGCTTTTCAATGAAAATAGAGATGTTTTGCGGCTGGAGAAAGACGATCCGGAGAAGATGGCTTGCATAAAACCTCAACAACCACAGCCTTTCGCGGTTGTTTACCCGGCGGTGAGGGAGTCTTAACCGGGCTACATTGAAGTCTACACCTGGCCCCCGGGCAGGTGTGCAAGATCATCCCCTTTCTCCACACTCCGGCGGCTCCAGGAAACGCAGATCTCAAACCTATCTCAAATTGATCCAATCACTTATCGATCAGGCGTTCCGAGATCCCAGGCTCTGGGCCGGCATGGGAGAAGCTCCTTGACAGCTTCCATCTCGATCTTGCAGGCCCCACTCCGCCGATCGCTCCATCCCGCTGTTTCTCCAGGGCTTATTCCGGCAGCGTCAGCATGCCCTTCATGCTGTGCGTGTCAGTCGCGGCAGGCGCGCCGGTGCGGTACGCTCCCAGGCCTTTCGCCATCTTCTCTAACTCTTCAGCGTGCGCGGACAGCCCGCACGGGTGGCCCTCCGTCTCCAGCAGATGCCCGTTCTCCCGGATCATGGCAAACAACGGGCTCGCTAATGCGTCGCTGAGGCTCGATTTCCTCACGTTGTGTGTCGCCAGCGCGGAAACAGGACACGCGGTCACATCTCCGCTCGGGTTCACATGCACGAATCCGCGTCCCGCGGAGACGCAGCCCCCCAGGGCCTCTTCATCCCCTGGGGAATGGATGATGTATGCGCCTCCCGTCAATCGATCCCGGTACTCGACGACGGTCTGCCGGAAACGCGCTCGTTGCTCGTCGGTCAGCACCGATCCGTTTTCGCACCCTCCGGTCGGAATCTGCTCGATGAACATGGCCAGCGGTCCGCTATGGGCAATCAGTGCGTCGATATTCTGCGGCTGCGACCAGTACTCGACGTTTGCCGATCCGATCGTCACAGCGATGCCTGTCAGAATGCCCGCGTCGCGAAGCTGGTCAAGAGAACTCATCGCCTTCTCAAAAACGCCGCTGCCCCTGCGTAAATCGGTCAGGTCGCGATCGCCTTCCAGGCTCACCACAACAACCGTATTGGTGCACTGTTTCAGAACCTCGTAATCGGCAACTCGCAAAGCTGTTCCATTCGTGAACACGAGAAACAGCCGGTCGGGATAGTCGCGGAAGAGTCTGACAATGCCCGGCAACAGGAACGGCTCGCCGCCTGCGATCATGAATGCCATCACGCCCAGCCGCACCGCTTCGTCCACCACGCCGCGCCATTCGCTGACACCGAGTCCCGGCTGCACGGGCGCGTTTGTCACCGTTCCCACCGCGCCTGCATAGCAGCCGGCGCAGCGCAGATTGCATTTCGATGTCACGCTCAGAACGAGAAAAGGAGGAACCCGCACCCCGCGAGCCAGCGAGCGCGCTCGAACCCGACTTGATTGCGGAACCGTCCGGGCGAGGCGCATAAAGCCGGGCAGGTAGCGCCGATGCCGCATCACCCACGGCACCAGAACCCGCGTTAACTGCGGGTCAATTCCCTTGATCCGGCGCGTGAGATCAAACAGCCGGTCCGGCAGAAAGTCGCCGTACTGAACGGGCAACTCTTGTTGCTTGGGCATTTCCTAAAGCATACGCATATTGCGTTGCGCTGGTTCCCTCTCCGTCCGATGCGAGCGAGCCCTTCGCTACTCTGGGATCGCCACCGTTCCCTTCACGTTGAACGTCCCAGTTACCACCGGAGCTCCGGTCTCCGGCTGCCCTCCGCCCACGCTCACCGTGTACGGGCCCACCGCCTCAATCAGCTCGCCCAGATCCGTCACCATGCTCAGGTCGCGCGGCTTCAATTCGAAGTGCACCTTCGTCGATGCCCCCGGCTCCAGATGCACGCGCTGGAAACCCCGCAGCGCGAGCCGTGGCGCGCCCGCCACATCGGGGAACTTCAGGTAAAGCTCCGCCACTTCGTCGCCTGCGCGCGTTCCCGTGTTCGTCACCGTCGCTTCCACGATCGCCGGGCTGCCTGCCTCCACAGCCTCCGTCGGAACCGTCAGCCCGCTGTACGCGAATTTCGTGTAGCTCAGCCCGTACCCGAACGGATACAACGGCGTCCCCGTGAAGTACCGGTAGGTCCGCGCCTTCATGGAATAGTCCTCAAACAGTGGCAGTTGATCCACGCCCTTGTAGAACGTTACCGGCAGCCTTCCCGCCGGATTGTTCGCGCCCGAGAGCGTTTGCGCCACCGCCGTCCCGCCCTCTTCGCCCGGATACCAGGCGTCCAGAATCGCATTCGCGTGCTCATTGGGCCAGTTCACCGCCAGTGCGCTTCCATTCGTCAGCACCACCACCAGTGGCTTGCCCGCCGACGCCACACCTTTCAGCAGGTCCTCTTCCGGCTTCGGCAAATCCAGGCTCGTCCGGTCCCCTCCTTGAAAGCCCGGCTCGCTCACGTTCATCTCTTCGCCTTCAAGTTGGCTCGTAATGCCCACCACGGCCACCACCACATCCGCGTCCTTCGCAGCCGTGGCCACCGCCGGATCCAGGCTCTGGTCGATCTTGCTCCACATCAGCTTCAGGAGCAGCGCCGTTTTGCCTGTCCTCTGGTACTCCACCCGTAGTGGGTACAGCCTGTTCGCTTCCAGGTGCACCTTTCCCGTGATCGTCTCCACGCCGTGCGGATAGTTCGCCATCACCACCGGCTTGTCATCCAGAAACACGCGGAAGAATCCATCTGTCTCGACCCCAAGGTTGTAGTCGCCCGTTTCTTTCGGCGTCAGCGTCGCCTCCCACTTCACCGTTAACGGCTCCACATGAGCCGCCGCATCGGGGACCGGTTGCGCCCCAATGTCGATTCTCGGCTCAATGCGCGTCGCCAGCCCCTGGGTCGCGTAAGTCTGCGCACTCGCAAAGCTCACGATGTTCTCGTTCAGATACGTCGCCTTCACTCCCGGCTTTCCATCCACAGTCAAAAACCCATCCGGCACAGGTGAGGCTTGGGTGCTTAGGAATCCCGTCCCTTTCATATAGGAGATCGTGTCGTCCGCGAACTCCTTCTTCAGTCCCTCCAGAATCGAAACCGTATGCGCAGGAATCCCGTTGTAGTTCCCCAGCAGCACCCGCGTCTGTTCCGCCAGCGGTCCAACCACCAGCATCTTCTGCCCCGTCGTCTTCAGCGGCAGAACGCCATCGTTCTTTAGCAGCACCATCGATTCGTTCGCCAGCTTCAGCGCCAGCCCGCGGTGCGCCGCGCTGTCCAACTCGCTCGCGTCGATCTTCGCGTACGGCACCATCTCCGGCGGATCGAACATTCCCAGTTTCATCCGCGCCGTAAACAGCCTTGTCACCGCCGTATCAATGTCGCTCTCCTTCAAATAGCCCGCTTTTACCGCATCGACATACGGCTTGTAATCGTGGTCGTCCGTCACCTTCGCTCTAAAGTCGATGCACTCGTTGTCCATCCCGCGCTCGAGGCTGATCGCCGATGCCTGCGCCTGTGTCGGCTCATACCGGTGGCCGTCAAAAATGTCGCGTACCGCCCCGCAGTCTGACACCACGTACCCCTGGAACCCCCACTTTCCGCGCAGTTGGTCCTGGAGCAGAAACTCGTTCGCGCACGCCGGCTGTCCTTTGATGCCGTTGTACGCGCACATCACGCTTCCCGCCTTGCCCTCCGTCACCGCCGCGCGAAATGCCGGCAGATAAGTGTCCAGCTCGTCGTGCTTGCTCACGTCCACGTCGGTAAAGTGCCGGGTCGGCTCCGGTCCTGAGTGCACGGCAAAATGCTTGGGCGTCGAAATCACGCGGTAATAATGCGGATCGTCCCCTTGCATTCCCGTCACAAACGCCACGGCCATCCGTGCCGTCAAAAACGGATCTTCGCCATACGTCTCCTGCCCACGCCCCCACCGCGGATCGCGAAAGATATTCAGGTTCGGCGCCCAGAAATCCAGCCCATGAAAGATCAGGCTGTCTCCATCGTTCGCTGCCGCCGACTGCGCATAAATCACGCGTGCTTCGGTGCCGATGTCGATCGCCATCGCATGAATCCCGGGTGTGTCGAAGGTCGATGCCAGCCCGATCGGCTCGGGAAACTCCGTCGTTCCCACCACCGCCACGCCATGCAGCGCCTCGCTCCACCAGTCGTACCCCTTTACTCCCAACCGCGGAATCGGGCGCGCCTGGTTCACCAGTTGGCTCGCTTTCTCTTCAAGCGTCATCCGGTGCACCAGGTCTGCCGCGCGCTGCTCGGCCGGCAAATTCGGATTCAAATAAGCTGGCTTCTCTGCATTTTGGCCCCACACCAATGCCGCCGCGCCAAGCCCCAGCAATACTCCCGCCACTATCCGCATTCCACGCATCGAAATCATCTCCTCAGTAAACCTTTCCCTTCTGCTCCGCGGCTATCGTTCGAGGCTCGAAATCTCTCGCCCCCAGCGGCCCACTCTAATCAGCGCAGGAATCGCTGTCAACGCCCTTTCACCGCTTGAAAAGCGCTTTACAAAGGCATTTTCTCACTCAGCCCTTGCCGCGCGTGCAGCCTCATCCCGGCTCTCACTGCGTCGGTTGTCCGTTTCGTGTAACCTTTCTGCCGTCACCCTCGTAAACCCGTTCAGAAAGGGAAGTAAGATGCCGGAGCGATCGGACAACGTACCCGAGCGATCGGACGACGTATTAAACCGGTTCCGGCAAGGCGATCTCGATGCATTCGAATCTCTCTTCCGCAAGCATCAGCGCTCCGTTCACGGCTGGATCCTGCGCATTGTTCGCGATCCCGCCGCCGCTGAAGATCTCACGATCAAGACATTCTGGCGCATCCATCGCGCTCACGACCGCTTCGAGTCCGCGCGTCCCTTTGAGCCATGGGCGCGGCGCATCGCCACCCGCGCCGCCCTCGATTGGCTCCGTGCGCGCCGCCCCGAATCGGAGTTGACCGATCAAGACGTCGCCGATCTGCCCTCGAAGTCAGCGCTCGATCCCGGCATCGCCGCCGAGATTCGCTTGAAAACCGCGCAGGCATTCTCCCGACTACCGCCCGGCCTGCGCATCGCGGCTGTTCTTTCCGTCATTGAAGAGCAGCCGCACAAACTGGTCGCCGCCGCCCTCGGCATCTCCGTCGGCGCCGTCAAACTGCGCGTCTTTCGCGCCATTCGATTGTTACGAAAAGATCTTGAAAGCCAGGGAATTACACCATGAAGAAACCAGATGAGAATCGCATCAAGCAGCTTTTACAGGAGGCGCTGCCGCCCTTTGGTCCCGCAGCTGAACCCTCTCGCGA
>JBEKAJ010000031.1:0-18114 GCA_050018295.1 Occallatibacter sp.
ACAACAAGTACGCCAAGGCCGGCAACATCAACACCGCGCTCCAAACCATGTCTTCGCCGTTGGTGGCCGTTTTCGATTGCGATCACGTCCCCACGCGCAGCTTTCTTCAGATGACTGTCGGCTGGTTCTTGCGCGATCCCAAGCTGGCCGTCATGCAAACGCCTCACCACTTTTATTCGCCCGATCCCTTCGAGCGCAATCTTCAGCAGTTTCACATTATCCCCAACGAGGGCGAACTCTTCTACGGCGTAGTTCAGGACGGCAACGACTTCTGGAACGCCTCCTTCTTCTGCGGATCCTGCGCCATTCTCCGCCGCACGGCGCTCGACGAGATCGGCGGCATCGCCAAAGAGACCGTCACCGAGGACGCACACACCTCTCTGCGCATGCAGATGGCCGGATGGAATTCCGCCTACATCAACATTCCTCAAGCCGCCGGGCTCGCCACCGAGCGCCTCTCGGCCCACGTCGGCCAGCGCATCCGCTGGGCGCGCGGCATGATCCAGGTGCTGCGCACCGACAATCCGCTCTTCGCACCGGGGCTCAAATTCCCCCAGCGGCTCTGCTACTTCAACGCAGTGGGACACTTCCTCTACGCCGTGCCGCGTCTCATCTTTCTCACCGCGCCGCTCATCTATCTGCTCCTCAACCACACCAACATTCCCGGCTACTGGGCCGCCATTCTGGCCTACGCGCTGCCTCACCTCACGCTCTCCAACGTCACCAACGCGCGCATTCAGGGCGAGCACCGGCATTCCTTCTGGAATGAGATCTACGAGACTGTGCTCTCGCCCTACATTTTGTTGCCCACCATGATGGCGCTCATCAATCCCAGGCTGGGCAAGTTCAACGTCACCTCCAAAGGCGGCGTGGTCCGGCGCACATTCTTCGACTCGCGCATCGCTCAGCCGTTCCTCGTCATGCTCCTCTTTAACATCGCCGGCCTTCTGGTTGCCATTCCGCGCTTCTTCATCTGGGACACTTCGCGCCGCGGCACGGTGCTCATGAACGTCATGTGGTGCTGCTTCAATGTCGTCATTCTCGGCGTTTGCACGGCCGTCGCGCGCGAGCTCATGCAGCGCCGCACCACCGTCCGCATCAACTTCGTCACGCCACTCACCATCAAGTTGCCTGATGGAAGATCCGTCGCCGCCGAGACCGTCGACATGTCCAATGGCGGCGCCGGCATCCGCCTCAGCAAGCCCATCGCTCTCGCGCCCGACTCATTGGTGCACCTGACTTTTCTTGAAGCCCCGGCGGCCATCCCTCTGCATGCTACCGTTGTTTCCTTGGAGGAATCGGTGCTGCGTGTTCGTTTTGACAATCTGTCGATCGCAGAACAGGAAGTTCTGACCATTCAGCTCTACTCCCGCGCCGACTCCTGGCTCGGATGGGGCGAGTCCCGCGAGAGCGACAACGTACTGCGCAGCCTCGGCCGCATCTTCCAGATTTCCATGCGCGGCCTCAAGGCCACATTTCTCAGCATCTTTGGCCGCGAAGAGAAGGCTGCACGCAAATCCACCTCGCTCTCCATCGCTCAGTTGGGAATGCTCCTCCTGCTCGCCGCGGTGATTGTGGCTAACAATCCCAAGGCGCTGGCCCAGGCGCAACCGCCGACGGCCAACTCCGCCAGCCCCGTTAACACCGCTAACTCCGCTGTGCCCGCCGGCCAATACCGCGACTTCTTCACCCTCGCCGATGCCGGCTCGCCGCAGATCGAGCTGCACTCGATCGATCGCCAGCACAACGTCTACTTCACGCTGCCGCAGACTCACGTGGTTCGCACCGCTACCGTTCACCTCTACTACGCTTTTTCTCCCGCTCTCATTCCGCAGCTCAGTCATCTCAAGCTCATTCTGAATGGAACGCTCTTCGCCACCATCCAGCCCGTGGCGGGGAAGTTCGGCGGTTCTGACGGCAGCGACGCGGAGGCTGACTTCGACATTCCCCCGGAGCTGCTTGTTCACAACAACTCACTCACCATCGAGTTCATCGGCCACTACACCATGGGCTGCGAAGACCCAGCCAACACCTCGCTCTGGGCTCGCGTCCATCGCAACTCCTATCTCGACATCCGCGGCGATCTGCTGCCGCTCGCCGACGATCTTAAGCAGCTTCCCGTTCCGTTTGTTGATCCGGCCGTCATTCAGCCCCTCAGCATTCCTGTCGTCTTTCCCGCTCAACCTTCGCTCAAAGCCATTCAGGCTGCGGGCATCGTCACCAGCTACTTCGGCCTCGTCTCCGAGTCCCGCCCCGTGCGTTTCCCCGTGCGCATCGGAGCCATTCCGCAGGGCAATGCCATCGTCATCGCCGAGAACGCCGCCAGCCTTCCTGCCGGCTTGAATCTCTCCGCAGCCAGCGGGCCAACCGTGGCCATGCGCGCCAACCCCAACGATCCCTACGGCAAACTTCTCATCGTCACCGGCGCCAGCGCCGATGACGCCATCGTTGCCGCTCAGGCCATCGCGCTGCACAGCAACATGCTTAGCGGCGCGCAGGCGCCCATCAACAACCTCACGCTGCCCGCGAAGCAAGCTCCCGACGCCGCGCCGCGCTGGGCGCGCACCGATCAAAGCATCCCTCTGTGGGATTACTCGACCTCGGACCAGTTGCAGGGCGATGGAACCGCTCCGCTCAACGTCTACTTCCGCGTTCCTCCCGATCTCTATTACGAAACCGGCGGTCCAGACACCCGCCTGCATCTCGTCTATCGCTACAACTCCATTCCCATCGGCCCTATCTCCAGCATGCAGGTGCGCATCAACAACGCGTTCCTCGGCTCCACTCCGCTCGTTCCCGGGCAGGACACCTCCCGCACCACGCAGACCGACGTCGCCGTTCCCGTCGTCAATTTGCGCCCGTTCTCGAACACGCTTTCGTTCGATTACACCTTTCAGCTCGCCCGCAAACAGAACTGCGACGACACCACTCCCATCAATCTTCAGGGCGCCATTCTTCAAGACTCCTATCTCGATCTGCGCGCGTACCCGCACTGGGCGCCTCTGCCCAATCTCGAAATTTTCTCCAATGCCGGATTCCCCTTCACTCGCCTCGCTGACCTGAGCGGAACCACGGTGGTCCTGCCGCCCACGCCCACTGAGCAGGAGATCGAGACCTTCATTACTCTCATGGGCCACTTCGGCCGCCAGACCGGCTTTCCCGGCCTGCGCGTCACCGTGGCCGGCCCCGACGCGCTGCAAAGCGGCGCAGCCACTGACTTCCTTATCATTGGCGCCGGCGACGATCAGCCCGCCTTCTCGAAGCTCGGCACTCATCTTCCCGTCTCGCTCGGGAGCGGGCAGATTCAGGTTCACGATACGCAGGGCTTCTTCGTCTCGCTCCTCCATAACGCGTGGTGGAAGCTTCGCTCCAACGAACACGCCGAGTCCGGCGGACTCACCGCCGGAGGCACTCCAGACGCCGTCATGGAGGGCATCGAGTCTCCCTACGACATCGGCGGCAGCCGCAGCATCATCGCCATCCATCTCAAGGACTCATCCACCTTCGACCCCTTCATGGACACATTTCTCAATGTCCAGCAGTCCAGCGACGTCTCCGGCTCCGTTGCCGTCCTTCACGGAACCGAGTTTCAATCCTTCCGCGTCGGCTCGCAGGTCTATTATGTGGGAGTGTTGCCGTGGTGGACGCAATTGCGCCTGTGGGCCGCTGAGTACCCATGGCTGATTGCGGTCGTCGTCGTCGTTCTCGCGTTTCTGTTGGCAATCTGGACCCGCCAATGGTTGCGCTCCAGGGCCAGAGCGCGCCTAACGATGATGGAGGATTAGCCCTCCAACCGTTCGATTTCTTACCAATTGGGCACCCCAGGTCTCGCCTTTGAGACCTGGGGAAGCAGAATCTCCGCTATCCCACTCTCGGCCACCCGCCTTTGGCTTGACGAAGAATCCGCGGGAGTACCCAGAGATGGGCCAGTCCTTCGGGAAGTGGCGCACTGGCGCACTTGGGCCTGGGTGGGAAAATGCTGCCCGGTCCCGGCCATATATGACACACGAGATGTAGCGGCAAGCCCACTTATACAGGCTTGCCGCTGTGTTGAGTTAGTTGAGAATTACTGAGCCGGAGATCCGTTTGCACCAGTAGCTCCGTTGGCCCCATGTGGGCCGCCTGAACCGGAACTTGAATCTGTGGCAGTGCAAGGAAAGTGATTCTCGTGGCCTTCGCCGCCGGGCCCGCCATTTCCGCCTACTCCGCCAGGTCCGCCTGCGCCAGGAGCTCCTGAGACGACAATAGTTCCGGGATTATTGGCCAGCGCTGGCCGGGCGCTTGGCGATACTCCTGGAGCGTTCAATGGAGTGATCGTTTGACTTCCGAGAGTGAGAGTGACCTTGGATACATCACCACCTCGCCCGCCGTTGCCTCCGTTTCCGCCCGCTCCGCCATTTCCTCCATTCGGATTGCTCGTACAGGTGTGTGGACCAGAGGACCCCTTCCCGCCATTGCCTCCATCTCCGCCGGCGCCACCCGGCGACCCGTCTGTACGGATCCAGAGCGCTCCGTGCGTGTAATCGACCTGCTTGATGTTGAATGTCAGCCCGATCCCGTTCGTTCCGGGAGCACCAAGGGAGCCGTCCCCTCCTCTTTCGCCGTTTTGAGGGGCAGGATTATTGCCGGCCTGCCCTCGCGAGGCGCCGGTGCTCGCCTTATCGGGAGTGGGCACGTTCGGATAGAGGTCGATTTCTGAATTTCCCTTGAGAACCAACTTCTCCACCGTAATTTGGACGGTCCCGAGGTGCGGGTCGAAATTGATAACGCTTTTGTCGTTGAGTGTAAGTTGATGCCACACGATCCCAGGCTCATTCAAAGTGAGTGTCGAGTTGGGTGGAATCTCGAAATCCTGTGAGACGCCAAAAGCTGGCACGAGAGAAAAGGCAAACGCCAATCCGAGTGTTCTGGCGCAAGACGATACATTCATTCGCAACCTCCAGAGGAGATTCTGACGTTTCGCTATTGTGCGCTTGGAGGAAGTGTTCTGAGTCGGAATCTCCGATCGACCCAGAAACCTAGCAATTTTATCGCGCCTCAGCTAAATTTCAACGCAAAAAATTGGGGCCTTACCAGATAATCGTGGAAAGAGTCTGGCATGGCGGAACGCTACCGCAAAAGCCGGGTGCCCCAGAGCCTGCCCTGAGCGAAGTCGAAGGATCTCGGTTCTGAGACCTGGGAAAGCACGAACGCCTGCCCTGGGTAGAGAATAGTTGCAATGAGTCCCTCGAATCTCCGGCCAGGGAGTCGATCGTTCGTTATCCTTGCGCTTTGCATGCTTCTGTTCTCGCCCGGCTGCAAACAAGGCCCTTGGCAGCTTTGGCACTCCTATTCGGCGCGATACATCGACCCGGAAACCGGCCGCGTCCTAAGCGGCCCCGTTTCTGATCCCAGCGGAGATCAGCACACCACCTCTGAAGGACAGGCCTACGCCTTGTTCTTCGCCCTCGCCGCCAACGATCGCTCAACCTTCGATCGTGTCCTTTCCTGGACTCAGACCAATCTCGCCGCCGGCGATCTCTCCACTCATCTGCCCGCGTGGCTCTGGGGACAGGACAAGAACGGCGCGTGGACGGTTCTTGACCCAAACTCCGCCTCCGACGCCGACGTTTGGATCGCCTACTCGCTCGTCGAAGCGGGCCGCCTCTGGAACTCGCCAGCCGACGCCGCTCTCGGCCGCGCGCTCATGGCTTCGATTGCCAAAAACGAAGTCGTCAATCTCCCTGGTTTTGGCTCCATGCTGCTTCCCGGCCCAACCGGCTTTCAACACGGCGACACCTGGACGTTGAATCCAAGCTATCTTCCGCTCTTCCTCTTCAAGCGCCTTGCTGCAGTCGATCCCGCCGGCCCCTGGCACGCGATCGCTCTCAACATTCCCCGCCTTTTGCAACAAAGCTCGCGCCACGGCTATGCGATGGATTGGGTCGAGTACGTCCCCGGCGACGGCTTCTACCCAGCGCCGCCACCCGAAACCCCGGTCGCGACATTCGCACCACCATCGACGACGCCCACAGTCGCCGCCGGCAATCTTGACGCCGTCGGCAGTTACGACGCGATTCGTGTCTATCTCTGGGCCGGAATGATCTCACCGGCTGACCCCATGCGCGCATCGATCCTCAACGCCATTCCCGCCATGAGCGCCTGGCTCGCCAGTCACGACGCCCCTCCCGAAAAAGTCAGCCAGTACGGAATTCCTGTGCAAAACGAGGGCCCAATCGGCTTCTCCGCCGCTGTGCTGCCCTATCTCCACGCCTTTCCCGATCTCTCTCAGGCCAGCGCGCGGCAATTGGTTCGTCTGAACGCCCAGAAGAGCGCAAGTTCGGGATTGTATGGGAAAGACAAAGCATATTACGATCAGTGTCTTGCTCTATTTTCTACAGGTTTCCTCCAAGCCAGATTCCGGTTTGGTCCGGGTGGCGAATTAAACGTAGAATGGAAGCGCGAATGAGGGTAGGCTGGGGAGCTTGGAAAGCGGGTTTGATCGTAGCGGCCTGCCTGGTGCTGACGCTCCCGCCGGTTCGTGCCCAAAATTCCTCTGTCGCGAATGCTGCCGACGCCGCTCGTGCTAGCCTCGTTGAGAAAGCCCATGCCCTCGAGGCTCGCGGAAGGCCCGACATGGCCATCCAGCTCTGGCAACAGATTCTCCTCTCATCTCCCCAGAACACTGAAGCCTTGGCGGGTCTTGCCAAAGACTACAAGCTGATCGGTTCGAACGACTTAGCCAATCAGACCCTCGAGCGTCTGCGTGCCGTCAATCCCAACGACCCAAACATCGCTCGCATTGAATCCATGTCGAGCTCGAGCCAGGAGAGCCGGCAGCTCACGCAGGCCGGCCAGCTCACGCGCCAGGGCCGCAATGACGACGCGATGCGTATCTATCGCCAGCTCTATGGCGATCAGCCTCCCAACGGCGATATCGCTCTCGCTTACTACCAAACTCTCTACGGAACCGCGAGCGGCAAGCAGCAGGCCATCGCCGGGATGCGCGCCCTCGTCGATCACAACCCCGGAGATCCCCGCTACGCCATCGCACTCGGCGTGATGCTCACCTACGACCAGCACACCCGCGCCGAAGGCATTCGCATCCTTCAGGCCCATCCCTCCGATCCCGGCGCACAGTCCGCGTTGCGCCAGGCTCTCATTTGGGATTCCGCCAATCCCGCGTCCGCTGCCGAGCTTCGCGACTATTTGAAGTCCCACCCGCAGGACACTGAAGTCGCCGGCCACCTGAAAGAAAACGAAGCCCGCCTGGCGCAGATGAACTCCGGCATTGCGCGCACTCCCGCAGAGCGCGCGGCCTTCGCGGCCCTCAACGCTCGCCGACTCGACGAGGCTAACCAGCGCTTCACCGATCTCCTTGCAAAAGATCCAACGAACGGCCGCGCCGCCGCCGGAATGGGCTTCCTCCGCATGCGCCAGCAAGACTTCGCCGCAGCCATCACTTTTTTTACGCAAGCTGAGCAGAACGGATACAAAGCAAAAATCGTCCAGGACGCTCTCGCCACCTCACGCTTCTGGCTCACCATGGGCGAGGCCACGCAGGCCTTCAGCCAGAATCAGTTCGACGTCGCCGATGCAAAATATCGCGCCGCCCTCGCCATGAATCCCCGCAGCGTCGAGGCGCTCAACGGTCTCGCCGGTCTCTACATCAAGGAGCAGCAGTACTCGACCGCCGCCTCCGTTTACCAACTCCTCATCAAAGTGCAGCCCACCTCCTTCGACGGATGGCGCGGCCTGTTTCTCGCCAATGCGCGCGCCGATCAGAACTCCCAGGCTCTCGCCATCGCCGCTCGTTTTCCGCCCAGCGTTCGCGTTGCGCTCAACAAAGATCCCGAGTACCTGCGCACTCTCGCCGCCATTTACCAAGCCGAGGGCCGCACCGCCGACGCCGAACGCACTCTCGTTCTCGCTCTCGCGTTGCCGTTTCCCGGCAACGGCAGCACTCTCAAAGACGACACCAAGCTGCAATACGCCGGCATTCTCATGGAGGCGAAACGTTTCCCACAAGCCGCTGCGCTCTATGCGCAGGTCGTCGCGAGCGATCCAGCCACCGTCTCCGCCTGGATGGGCCTCGTCAGCGCGCATCACGAGCTGGGCCAGGACACGCAGGCTATCGACGACGTGCAGCGAATCCCCGCCGCCACTTACGAGACCGCGCTTGGCGATCCCGGCTTTCTCTCTGAGCTTGGCGCAATCTATCAGCAGGCCAACCAATTCGACGTTGCTCAGGGAATGCTCGAGCGCGCGGAAAAACTCGAGCTCGCCACCGGCCATCAACCCTCTGTCGCGCTCGAGTTGCAGTTAGCCGCCATTAATCTCCTGCGCAACAACACCGATCAGGCCTTCGCCATCTACCAGCAAATCCTCGCCGCGCATCCTGAAAACGCCGCTGCGTGGAAGGGCCTCATTTCCACGCTCGCTGTCACCAATCGCAACTCGCAGGCGCTTCAGGAGCTCGCTCAGATTCCCGCGTCCGTCCGCACCCAGCTCGAATCCGACATCGACTTCATCCAGACGGAAGCCGGCCTTTACGCCACCACCGGCGACACCAACACCGCCATCGCCTACATGGACCGCGTGCTCGCGAACTACGCCAAACTCAAGCAGCAGCCCCCGCCCAACATCGACATTCAGAACGCCTGGCTGCTCTATAACGTCGGCAACGACCGCGCCCTCTATGCTGCGCTCATGCGAATCGGTGGCCGAACTGACCTGACCCTCGCCCAGCGCCAGACCGTCCAGAACATCTGGGCCGAGTGGAGCGTGCGCCGCGCCGCAGCCGCCATGGAAAACGGCAACGCCCGCCGCGCCGTCGACATTCTCGACGCCGCATCGCAGGCATTCCCCAACAACCTCACCGTGATCAAAGCCGTTGCGGGCGGCTACGCGCGCGTCGGCCGCGCCAAAGAAGCACTCGCCATCTACAAGAATCTCCCCATGCAGGACGCATCAGCGGGCGACTTCGAAGGCGCCATCGGTGCAGCCCTCGCCGCCAACGACAAAAATCAGGCCGAGCTCTGGTTGCGTCAGGCCCTCGAGCGTTTCCCCCGCGATCCCGCCGTTCTCTCTCTCGCCGCCCGCTACGAGCAGGCCCGCGGTGACAACGAGCGCGCCGCCGACTACTATCGCGCTTCCATCGCGGCCATGCCCGCCGTCTCGCCCGTCGATCGCCTCGCTCACGAGCTCGTCTACCCCGACACGGATCTCCAGCCTCATCGCGCCGTCACTGCCGCCGACCTGCAGCACCTCCTCGACCCCGACTACACGCCCTTCGACAAGACCACCAAGCTTCCGCCGCTGCCCGCCTACGGTCCCGATCCCTACGAAGGCCGAACGCCCGTTGTCTCTCCTCAGGCGCGGCCCGCCTCGCAAGCTCCGTCTCCCGTCAACGCTCAGCCCGATTCGCATGACCTGCCACCGCCACCGGTTCCTCAGTCCTCACTCGAGCCCGACTCCTCGACCCCAAGCCGCACATCGGACGCGCCTCACCTCGTCCTCGCCTCATGGACCCTTGCCCACCCCCGCGTAAGCTCCTGGCGCTCTTCGCTTCGCAACGATTTCGCCCCCACCGCCGCGCTCCAATCCTCCGCTCCTGCCGCCCCGCTCGAAATCACTCTCAACCCGCCGCACTCTCTCGCCTCAGACGCGTGGAAGGGCCTCGTCTTCTCGCTAATGGCCGCCAATCGCAACGCTGAAGCGCTCGGTGAGCTCAACAAAATTCCCGCCGACACGCGCCGCCTTCTCGAAGCCGACATCGAGTGGGTGCAGGCCGTCGCCAGCCTCTACGTCGCTATCGGCGACGCGTCCCACGCCGACGCTTACGTCCATCGCGTCGAGACTTTTTATCTCCTCCACCGCGCCGCCGTCCCCGCCGCGCTCGAAATTCAGCACGCCTGGCTGCTCTACAACCTCCACAGCGACACCGCGCTCTATCCCGTCCTCACCGCCCTCGACTCGCGCCCCGACCTCATCGCTGACCAGCGCCAGCAGCTTCAAACTCTCTGGGCCGACTGGTCCGTACGCCACGCCAATCAGGACCTCGCCGCGGGCCATGCTTTTCGCGGCGTCCAGATCCTCGAAGCCGCCGCGCAAAGTTTTCCCGACAACCTCGACGTCCGCTTCGCCCTCGCCGGAGCCTACGCCCGCATCGGCCGCTTGCAGGACGCACTCGCTCTCTACAAATCCATCCCCATGAATCAAGCTGCCACAGGCGATTTTCAGGGAGCCATTTGGTCCGCCATCTCCGTCAAAGACATGGCCCAGGCCGAAGTCTGGCTTCGCTTCGCGCTCAACCGATTTCCCAACGATCCCAGCATTCTTTCGCTCGCTGCGCGCTTTGAGCAGGCCCGTGGCAACAAGCAACGCGCCACCGAGTTCTACCGCGCCGCCGTCGCCGCCGCTCCGCCCGGCTCCTCAATCAACAACCCCGGCAGCAGCCCCGTCTACCCTCCCGGCTCCTCGCCCTCATCTTCCCCCGGCGACATCAAGCGCCTCCTGAATCCGAGTCTCGATCCGAGCCTCAATGCCCAACCCTCGCCTGAAGAGCTCGCCCCGCTGCCCTCCTACAATTCGCTTTCTTCGTCGCAGGCCTCGCTTCCTCCGCTACCCACCCCACCCCCCAACGCGAACTTCGCAGCCACAGCGCCCTCTAACAATCCGCTGCCGCTTCCGTTCGCATCGAATCCATCTTCAGAGCAGGGAACTGTTCCGCCCACACCGCCTGTTTTCGTCTCGCCGCGCGCCGCCCGCAGCACAACTTCGTCCAACTCGCCGGCTCCTCCGCTCACCGGCCGCGTCCAACTTCCGCCGTCAGAAGAAGACATCAACTCCACCGGACAAACAGACGCGGAAGTTGAAACCGGAATCACCGCCGCGCCTCAGCCAACGTCGAACCCGTCCGCGCCTCCTCCCGGAAACCTTCGCATCAACACTCAGCCCATGAACATCCTCGCCGCGCAGGCTCAGGCTCGCTTCGCCGAGGAGACAGACAGCCAGCTCACTCGAAGGCCCGCTGCGCTCATCCACACCATTCCCAATGCCACGTCATCACCGACGAACCCCAACGCCTCGCCCGCGCAAACAACCGCATCCGCGCCCGTAAGCCCCAGCTCCACGTCCTCGCAATCAAACCCAACCACCCCCGCCGCCCCATCTGATCGCAGTGTCTACAACATCGCGCAATACACTCCCTCCGCGCAGGACGCAGCCTCCGGCGCTTACTCCGCGCCGCAGTCGCAGCAGCCAACTCCGCCCGCCTCCACGTCATCCTGCCAGCCCGCAGCGCCCCCTTGCCCACCCGCCAAGCCCGCGCCCACCATCGCCCCCACAAGGCACAAGCAGCCCCGCAAATCCTCCCAGCCCAGCAATCAGCAGCCCGCGCAAACTCTCGGCAATGCTCCCCTCGGCGCCGCGCCAGAAACCTCGACCCCCTCCACCCAACCCACCTCACCCGCCGAAGCCCAAACGCAATCCACACCAGCGCCGCAAACGCAACCCGAAACAACCACCGGCACCGGCCTCTCTGATGAAGAGCTGCAGCAGCGCAACCTGCCGCCGCTCCACGGCCCCTGGGTTCGCATCCAGCGCCAGGCCGGCCCGCCCAGCCCGCGCGACCAGGCCGAGCAGCAACTGCAGGCCATCGAGAGCGGTTACTCGGGCTGGCTGGGCGAAACAGCTCTGCTCAACTACCGCAACGGCGCGCCCGGCTACAACCAGCTCGCCGCCATCGACTCGCCCTTTGAGGCCTCAGCTCCCCTCGGCACCCACGCGCGCATCACCGCCATCGCCCGCCCCGTCTTCCTCGACTCCGGCCAGGCCAACGGCTCCGCCACCATGTCCGTCACCGAATCGCAATCCGGCGCAACCTGCCTCGTCACCATCCCGGAGCCAATCGGCACTTATGCCGCCGGCCAAAACTACACTCCCTGTACCTCGCCCTTGCTCAGCGCGCTCATCCCACCCGCTCAGCAAAATTCCTTCGGCCTCGGCGGCGAGCTCCAGCTCACATTCCCGCATCTCACCGTCGCCGGCGGTTACACTCCATTCGACTTCCTCGTCTCCACTTTCACCGGCCGCTTCCAGTGGCAGCCCGCCGGCGGCCCCTTCACCATCAGCTTCACGCGCGACTCCGTGAAGGACTCGCAGCTCTCCTACGCCGGCCTGCGCGATCCCGCCGGCAACACGCTCTCCACCCTCGGCCAAATCTGGGGCGGAGTCGTCGCCAATCAAGGTCTCGTTCAACTCGCCCACGGCGACGCCGAGTCCGGCTTCTACTTCGCCGCTGGCGGCCAATACCTCACCGGCTATAACGTCCGCTCCAACGACCGCGTCGACGGCACCGGAGGCGCTTATTGGCGCGTCTTCGCTTCGCCCGAGTTCGGCAACCTCACCCTCGGCGCAAACTTCTTCGCCATGCACTACGCCAACAACCAGAACGCCTTTACCCACGGCATGGGCGGATACTTCAGCCCGCAGGCCTACTTCCTCGCCAACGCTCCGCTCAGTTGGCAGGGAAACTACGGCACCCGCTGGCACTACAACATCGTTGGCGCATTCGGCGTGCAAGCTTTCCAGGAGGACTCCACTCCGCTCTGGCCTCTCGCGGGCGACAAGCCTCTCGAGACCAGCCAGAACAGTCCCATGCTCCCCAACGTCACCAGCGTCAGCCCCAACTACGACTTCCACAGCCAGGTCGCCTATCAAATCGGCACGCACTGGTTCACAGGCGCATATCTGGCAGCCAATAACACGCGCAACTACACCTTCACTTCCGTCGGGTTTTTCATCCGCTTCATGTTCCGCGAGCAGCCTTCCGCCGTCGCCGCTCCCACCGGCCTCTTCCCAGCCGACGGCCCGCGACCG
The DNA here is from genome assembly GCA_050018295.1 of Occallatibacter sp. Taxonomy (GTDB): domain Bacteria; phylum Acidobacteriota; class Terriglobia; order Terriglobales; family Acidobacteriaceae; genus Telmatobacter. The sequence goes on from JBEKAJ010000031.1 coordinate 12,862, forward strand.
TTCACCGTCCCGTAAGCCAGACGCCGCGAGTGTGTAGCGCCGGACTCCAGTCCGGCTGTCGTGCGGGCGACCACGCCAGCACCCGCAAATCGCCTCAACGATATGACCGGAGGGAGCAGGGGCCTTCATTCCTCATACTCAATCGTCGCGCCCAAATTGTGCCCATAAAGCTGCCCCTTAACAATCGCTTCGATGGCCTCAACGCTCCATGCGGGATGAGTCTCCATCGCATCCCAGTGAGTTCCGTCGGGCGTCGTTCCCCCACTGACGAAGCTCAATGAGGGCCCATCAAACAGCTCCCGGATCAGCTTCTCTCTGCTCCGATCGAGAAACTTGAAACTTCCTCTCCCTTCTTTGATCGCGATGACGCACTGCAGGCGGCTCTTATCCAATACGAACTCTCCTTCGCGGGACTTCACAAACCACCTGCGGCGGGGCTTGATCTCGTAGACTTTGACGCGCATCGCCTCACCCTCCGCAATCGCCGCAACCAGAACCTTCTTTATCCTAAAGCCGTGTCATCCTGAGCGGAGCGCGCTTGGGGCCCCGTGATCGAAACGCGATCATGGGGTAAGCGAAGTCGAAGGATCTGCGGTTGCCTTTTCGTCCCCGCGCCGTAGGCGCAGCGTTTGTTAGCCCCGCGCTTCGGCGTGGGGAACGCAGAATAGCAATGTCTCGGAGTCCCGTAGGGACGGCGCGCGAAAAACGCTCACGCGCGTCTCTAATTGCAACGGAGGGAGCAGGGGCCTTCAGGCCCCTGAATTCGGACGATTATGTCTCTGGCCTTTAGGCCCGGATTCAGTCCACCAGCCTGTCAACCCCCTCGCCGATCGCTCTGCGCCGCAACCCCCTGAAAACACTCTTTAAAATCTTTCGCCAAGTTTGCCGATTAATTCCCCAACCCTGCGCACAATGTCTGTATGAGTGCAGTCACCGCATCCACGCGAAAACCAGGGCAGGGAACCTGCGTCCGGCCCTCTTTCCGCCCTGGCGCAGAAACCGACGATCACAGAATCCTGATCGCTTATCCCGGATGGTGGAAGGATATCGGTCGAAAGGCCGAAAAAAGCGCTACTAAGCCTTTGGTTTCACGAATTTGGCCGGTAACTCCAATGTTCTCAAGCTGCTGGAGCAAATGATCGAGGGTACAAGTCACTCATTCTAAATCGCTTAACCCTAGAATAGGTGGGGGGCGGGTATCTCTCCGGCAGGCCCTACAACTCAGGCGGCCCTCTGCAGGGCCTCGAGAATAGGATTTTTAGGTCGAAAACCGAAGTACAATCAAGTTTATTAATTATTATTATTGACATTATTAAAAATATTGAGTACATTCGACAATGTACTTAAGAACTACGAGTTCAATCGATGACAAGCGGCCCAAAACACGCTTCCGACTGGCAAGACCTGCTCCGCATCGCGCAAGGCTCGCCCATCGTCATCGAGCGCGTGGGCGTTCCAGAGAAGCAGATCGCTATCGAAGGCCAATTCACTCTGCCCGAGCTCGCCCGCCTCAGCCTCGAAGACCAGGTCTTCGTCATCGCCTTCATTCGCTCCCACGGCACCATCAAGGAGATGGAGCAGACCTTCGGCGTGAGCTATCCCACCATCAAAGCGCGCCTCAATCGCATCTCCAGCCAACTTGAATTCGTCGAAATCAATCCTTCCTCATCGCGCACGGAAGTTCTGCAGCAGTTGAACAGCGGCGAAATCTCCGCCGCCGACGCCATCCGCGCACTGGAGGCCCTCAAATGATTCCCAACGTCGCGGTACTCCAGATTGAATCCCCGCATTGCCACATGCCCACGCTTTGGCTCCCGCTCTTTCTGCTCTGGATTCCGCTGATCCTGCTCTCGCCGCTCATCCTCTTCGTAATCCTTGCCGCGTGCATCGCCGGCCGCGTCAGTTTCTGGAAAGCCATCGCCACATTTTTGGGAATCTTGTGCGCCTTGCGCGGCCTGAACGTGCGCGTCACCACGTACGACAGCAAAGTTCTGGTGCGCATCTTGTAGTTGAAGGTGTCGCGCCGCTTATTCACTCTTTCACGAATTCACTCATTCACTTCCTGGGGAGAAACGCCATGAACGAAAATCGCCGTCAAATCCTGGAAATGCTAGCCGCGGGCAAGATCACCGCCGATGAGGCCGAGCGCCTAATCGCCGCGCTTGAGTCCGAGCCGGCAGCAACCGCCGGCGTCTTCACCGGTAACATCGCCGGCTCGAACGGCCGGAACGACGCAACGGTCAAGACCCACGCGAAGTACCTTCGCGTCCTGGTCGAGTCCACGGAAAAGGATGGTCCTACTACCGTCAACGTCCGCGTGCCCATGCAGCTTCTGCGCGCCGGCGTCCGCCTTGCCAGCCTCATTCCCGCGCAGGCGCAGGATCAGTTGGACGCCAAGCTCAGCAAGCACGGCATTCCGCTCACCGTCTCGCAGATCAAGCCCGAGAATCTCGAGGAGCTGATCGACCACCTCGAAGACCTGACCGTCGACGTCGACGCCAAAGAAGAAAAGGCCAAAGTTCGTGTCTTCTGCGAATGATGCAGGGAGTAGCGAGCTGCGAACAGGGAGCACGGAGAAGGGAACTGTCGTCAGCGTGTTTGTTTGGATGTTTGCCCAAACCCAAGGCAAGCCCGCGCACGACTGCTCACGCGGTTTTTCTGATCTCTGACCCCTGATCTCTGTTCTTCACTGCCGTCGCAGCGGCTTTTGCATCGGCACAACCTGCACGGTCACGTCGCGAACCTCGGAGAGAAACCGGTTGAGCACCGAGCCGCGCAGCAGAATGTCGAAGCGCGACCGCGCAGACTGGCCAAAGACCACGTGCGAGATGCTCTCCTGCTGCGCAAAGCGGATCAGCGCGTCAGCAACTTTGCGGTCGGTGAGCGTAACCACCCTTGCGCCCAGGTCTCGCGCCATGCGCATGTATTCTTCCACCCGGTGGAATGCTTCCGGGTCACCGTGGCCTTTATCGTCAGGCGGAGCCACATAGACTGCGTACCAGTTCGTCGCCAGGCGGCCGGCGATGCGCGAGCCCACGCGCAGCAGCCGCTCCGTTCCCGGCCGCGTGCTCAGGCAGACCATCACCTTTTCCGGGATCGGCGCCTGTTCGAGCCCTTGCGTGCGCCGGTACTCTGCGGCGCGGTTGCCCACCTGTTCCGCCGTCGTGCGCAGCGCCAGCTCGCGCAGCATGTTCAGGTTGCCCTTGCGGAAGAAGTTGGCCAGCGACTGCTCCACCTTTTCCGGCACGTAGATCTTGCCCTGCCGCAGCCGGTTGCGCAGCTCCTCCACGGTGAGGTCGATGTTCACCACCTCATCGGCGCGCTTGATAAAGCTGTCGGGAATGGTCTCGCGGATGGTCGTGTTGGCCGACCGATTGACGGCGTCGTTCAGCGTTTCCAGATGCTGGATGTTCACCGCGGTCATCACGTTGATGCCCGCGTCCAGCAGCTCCATAACGTCTTCGTACCGCTTGCGGTTCTTGCTGCCGGGAACGTTGGTGTGGGCCAGCTCGTCCACGATCACCGTCTGTGGATGCCGCGCGATAATCGCGTCCACATCCATCTCTTTCAGGTTCACGCCGCGATAGGGAATCACCTTCAGCGGCACCACTTCAAGGTCCCTGACCTGCTCTTGCGTCTCCTTGCGCCCGTGAGGTTCGACTAGCCCAATCACCACATCCACGCCGCCCTGATGGCGCATCAGGTAAGCATCGTTTAGCATCTGGTAGGTCTTGCCGACACCCGGCGCCGCGCCAAGGTAGACGCGCAGTTTGGCAGGCTCCGGCTTCTTCTCGAGAACGATCTCCGCCATTGCTTAGCCCACCTCGACGGGATGATGAACTTCTTTGGTCACTGCTATGGGAAGCGTGAATCGAAACGTCGATCCGTGACCCAATCGGCTCTCGACCGCGATCTGGCCGCCCAGCGACTCCACCAGCCTGCGAACAAGTGCCAGTCCAAGTGCTGTCCCCTGTTCCGAGAACGTATTGAACCGGTCGAAGATCGAGCTCAACCGCTCAGCCTCGATGCCGCGGCCCGTATCCCGCACACTGAACTGCACAAAGCTCTTGATCTCCTCGGCGGCCAGCAGCACCTCGCCATCCTCCGGCGTGTAACGCAGCGCATTCGACAGCAGGTTGTCGAGAATCGATCGCAGCGCGCGGCGGTCGGCCTGCACCGTGGACAGGTCGGCATACGCGGTCACTTCCACCCGGATATGCTTCTTCGCGGCCTCGTCGCAGTACCTGTCCCGCGCATCGTTCAGGGCCTGCAGCGGCCGCAAGCGCTCCAGTTTCATCTCGCGCTTGCCAGTGTCCAGCTCCGCCACTTCAATCAGGTCGGCCATCAGATCGTCCAAGGTTTCGGCCTCTTTGCTGGCTGAAGCCACCAGCTCTGTCTGCAGCTGGGTCATCTCACCGCTGAATCCCTGCGCCAGCGCGTAGAGCCCGCGCCGCAATTGCAGCAGCGGGTCGCGCAGCTTGCGGCTGGCTACCGTAATGAACTGCGTCTTGAAACGGTCGGTATCCTGCAAGCTGGTCACGTCTTCAAGTGTCGTCACCGCGCCCAGCAGCCGTCCCTCCGAATCGCGCATCGGCGTCGTCCGCAGCCGGTAGCTGCGCTCCTGGTTGCCGATCCGCATCGGAAGCATCGATGCTTCGCCCTCGGCGGCCACTGCCTTCTGCATCGACACAGCGTCCTGTATGGCGCTCAGAATCTTCTCGCCTCCCGGCGTATTCGCCAGCGCCATGCGATCGCCCGCCGCTTCGCCCAGCAGCTCCGACGCCGATTGATTCAACTTTAATACGTGACCTTTGCCGTCCGTCACAATAATGGGTTCGAAGATCGACTGCAGCACCGCGTCGGACATTTGAAACTCCATCTGCCGCCGGCCGGCCTCGGTATCGCGCACTTCGCGCAGCCGCACCGCCATCCGGCTTAACTCGCTCGCAATCACGCCAAAGCTGTCGCGGCTGCTCCACTCTACCCGGTGTTCCAGGTTGCCCTGTGCGATGCGGTGCGCATCGCTCGCCAGTGTGTCAATTGGCCGCAGGACAAAGTAGATGGTCACGGCCGCAACCAGCGAAGCAGCCCCAGCGATCGCATAGGCCAGGTGGGTCTGTCCGCTCGCTGCAAGCGCCCGATGCGCCACGGCCACCAGCGCCACAGGCAGGCAGGCCAGGAGCACACAGCCGAGAATCAGTCGCTGGGTAAGATTCAGCATGATCGTGGTCCAAAACGGAGAATGGTGACTTA
>JBEKAJ010000032.1:0-17904 GCA_050018295.1 Occallatibacter sp.
GCCGCGGCCATGTTTCCCAACGATGCGCCGGATGAAGCCCTGGCCAAGCTGTGGGCGGCGATCTTCGCCACTACGCGCATCAACACGCCCGATCCCGTGAGCGCCTGGAAGGCTCACGACGCGGAACTGCACAAACGCGCCGCAATCCTCAACGAGAAGCGCTACTCGGCTCTGCAGTATAGCGGACCCGGCGTGGATTTCCGCCTCGGCCTCGCCGACGATCACGAATGGCTCGGCGGCGGCACCACCGCGGGCAACGGCAACTACTGCATCCCCAACATGCCCACGGAAGAAGTCTTCACCACTCCGCACAAAGACCGCGCCGACGGCATCATTACTGCCAGCAAGCCGCTGTCGCATCTTGGCACCATGATCGAGGGCATTCAGGTCCGTTTCGAGCGCGGCCGCATTGTGGAGGCCCGCGCCACGCGAGGCCAGGAGGTGCTTGAAAAACTCATCGACACAGACGACGGCGCGCGCCGCCTGGGCGAAGTGGCGCTCGTTCCCCACTCTTCTCCCATCGCGCAGAGCGGCCTGGTTTTCTTCAACACACTTTTTGACGAGAATGCCGCCTCGCACATCGCGCTCGGCCAATCCTACTCGTCTTGCGTGCGCGAGGGCGACAAGCTCTCGCCCGAAGAACTCGCCGCCAAAGGCGCCAACTCGAGCCTCATTCACGTGGACTGGATGATCGGCTCAGCGCAGCTCGACATTGACGGCATCACCACAACAGGCGCTGCCGAACCACTCATGCGCAAGGGAGAGTGGGCCTAGCAGAACCCACGCACTCATGGAACCAGTCACACACTTCCTTACCGGCGCTTGTTTGGGCCGCGCCGGATTCAATCGCAAGACGGCCTACGCTACACTCGTGGCCGTGCTGGCCGCCGAGGCTGCCGACCTCGACATCTTCTGGGGATTCGCCGGGCCGGTGGAAGGCCTCAAGCATCATCGCGGCATCACGCACACCTTCTGGGCCGTGCCGGTGGTGGCTGGCGTTGTGGTGGGCGCGGTGGGCCTGCTTCATCTATGGCGCCAGCGCCGCGGCGCGAACGCGAAGGTCTCTTCCCCGGACGATGCACTCATCCAAAACGTAAAAGCGCCCACGGCGCCGCACGCGACGCCTGCCGTGCGTTGGGGTTGGCTCTATTTGACCGCCTGCGTCGCTGCGCTCAGCCATCTCCTGCTCGACTGGACCAACAATTACGGCCTGCGCCCATTCTTTCCCTTCAATTCACACTGGTATGCCGGCAGCTTCATGTTCATCGCTGAGCCGTTGGTATGGGCGTTGCTCTTCATGGCGTTTGCGATGCCCTGGCTGCTAGGCCTCGCCGATCGCGAGATCGGCGCGCGCCGCAAGCCGTTCCGAGGACAGGGCTGGGCCATCTTCGCCCTCGCCGGAATGTTGGTCCTTGGCTGCGTGCGCTGGGCCGAGCACGCGCAGGCCTTGGTCATGCTCGACAACACGAATGTCGCCTCAGAGCCGGTTACGCGCATGGCTGCTGAGCCTTACCCGGTGAATCCCTTCCACTGGCACGCGATCCTCGAGACGGCAGACTTCTATCAGACCGCCGAGATCAACACACGGGCCAACTCCATCGACAGCGACCCGCACAGCGACGTGCTCTACAAGCCCACCGACACGCCGGCGGTGGAAGCCGCCAAGCGCACGCCGCTGGGTCAGGTTTACCTCGACTGGGGGACCTGGGCCGTGGTGCGCGACGTCGGCCCCGAGCCAATTCCGGGTCCGGTGCCGGGCCTTGACCCTCCGCAGCTGGCGCCGAATCGCACCTGGACGACCGTCGAGTTCACCGATCTGCGCTTCGACTACGCGTTCATCGGAACCCGCAGCGCATCCGCGCGCTCGCCGCTCGCCGGCTGGGTCTACATCGTCGACGGCCGTGATGATGCCGGCGAGGCCATGAATGGCCGCGAACAGCGGTAAAAATGTAGCGCCGGCCCTTTACATTTTGTAACGCCGGCCTCCTGGCCGGCTGTCGTGCGGGCGTCCCCGCCCGCACAAATCTGCATCGCCAAATCAGCGAACAAAGGCGACCAAGTTTGTTCCCACGCAAACTTTTCTTCGCCTCGTGGAACGGTTTGGGTTGACCGCGCGGCCCGCGGACCCCAGAATAGATGCAGTCCCTTCATTTGCGGGACCGCCGTATTCGACCGGGTTCCCGGTTGCCATTCGATTGAGGTGGTCATGGTTGCTTATCTGCTGCTGCTGGTTGCTGTGTTGTCCCGCGTACTGCCCCATGCGGGGTGGTGGAACTTTACCGCTGTCACCGGCGGCCTTTTCTACTTCGGCGCTCGTCGTCCCTGGCGCGAGATGCTTGTCCCTCTCGCCGCTCTCATGGCCACAGATGGTTTCCTCACCATCGCCGTCTACCACTACAGCTTTCGCTGGCAGAGCTATGTGATCACCTGGATCTGGTACGTGGCGGCCATGGCGCTGGGGTCCATCCTGCTGCGCAAGCAAACGACCTTTGCGCGCGGGGCCGCGGGTGCTCTGCTGGGACCCAGCGGTTTCTTCCTTGTCTCGAACTATGGTGTCTGGGCCAGTGGCTTCAACGGCTATCCGCACACCCTCGCCGGGCTGGGAGCCTGCTACCTTGCCGGCGTGCCCTTCTATCGCAACGATCTTGTCTCCACCGCGATCGTTCTCGGCGTGGCGCTCGGCGTGCCCGCGCTGGTGCGGCGGATGAACCCGGCTCCGGCTGCGGAAGCTCTAGCCGGCAAGTAGGCGCTCTGCTGCTCAAGGTCTCGGAAACGAGACCTACAGCACCCCTCACCTTTGCGCTCAATCGAAGCGCGGACCTCACGCCCCGCACTACCCTTCCAGTAGCTTGCCGCTGCGCTTCTTCCGCATCCACCACCACGCAAAGCCAATCACCGCCAGCGCGCCCACAACCAAAACCGTCGGTAGCGCGTGGCGTGCCACCAGGTCCACTGCGCCCGGCCCCAGCTTGAGCACCAGCAGCGACAGCGCGAGCCAGCGCAACATTCTCCCCACAAACACGGCCAGCAGAAAATTCGCCAGCCGCATTTCAAACACTCCGGACGCGAAAATGAAGACCTTCCACGGCGCCGGCGGAGGCATCATCGATGGAATCATCACCGCCAGGAACTCCTGCCGCTGGAAGCGGTCGCGCATTTGCTCGAACTTCGCCCGGTTTACCCGCTTGAGCAGGAATAGCTCGCCCCCGGCGCGGCCCAGCCCGTAGGGCAACAGACCCCCCAGCGCCGAGCCCGCCGCAGCCATCAGGCAGTAGACCCAGAAGTGGCGCTTGTCGTTCCACACATAGAGCGCCAGAATCGCGTCCATCGGCACCGGAATGCTCGAGGAGTCCAGCACAGCAATCGCGCCCACTCCCAGAAGCCCCCACTTCATCAGCGCCGGCAGAAGCACCAGCTTCCATTCCGCCACCACGTGCGCAAAAAACTGCTTCAAACGCTGTCCCCTTCCGGCCTATCCTGCGTCAATTCAATAAGAACCATTGTACGAGGCATGGTACTTCGCATGTCTTAAACAGGGATGAGAGAATAGACAGGAAGGACTCAGACGGGGAGCCAGGGCCGTGTGTGTGTGCCTTGAGACGCTCCTGAACCTAGAATGCCCATCAGTCCAGCGCCAGCCGAATTGAACGAGCCCAAGGGATCCCCCGGGGCGTCTATTGAGCCGAGCCCGCAAACGGAGAGTCCCGCGCAGGAGATCCTCACGCCGGGCGGGTTTCTTGGACTGCCCCTGATCCCTGACCGCCCGCTCGAAACCAGTGAGCCCGATTCACGCGGTCTCCGCGGCTCGCGCTGGGTCGACTACGATACCCACGAATTGCTGGAGATGATCGGCGAGCTCGAAGACGAGCGGCGCTGGTCGCGCCTGCGCGAGGGATTCTGGCTCGCGCTTCTCATCCACATCTTGTTCTTCTCCGCCATCACCTGGATTCCGACCTACATCTTTAAAGTGCCCAGGGTCGTTGACCCCTTCGACGTCATCAAGCAGCGCAAAGACCTCGCCTATTTGGACCTGCCGCCCGACGCCCTGCGCGAGGCGCGGCCCAGGATCGTCCCCAAGCCGCTCAATCACCCGCTCATCGACAAGAAGACACTCGACGAGCTAAATCGCGAGTCGCCGCCCACGCCGGCTCCTCCTCCCGCGCAGCAGCAGGCGCCGGACCAGCCCAAGCCGCAGCCCTCGCAACCGATTCCGCCCAATCCGCAGTCACAAGTCGAGGCGCCGCGTCCCGCAGCCGTTCCGGCCAGGCCTAGCTTTGCCATGGGCTCGCAGAATCCCGCCGATCAGCTCAAGCAGGACATGAGAAATGCCATGCGCGGCGGTCAGCCAAGTTACGGCGATGTGCCGTCAGGCGGATTGCAGATGCACCCCGGCGCGGGCACCGGCGGCGTCCAGGTTCTTTCCGACACGCAGGGCGTGGACTTCAGCTCCTGGCTCGCGCGCTGGCACTACATTACGCAAATGACCTGGGACCCGCTCATCCCCGACGAGGTCAACCCGCCCATCCTCAAGTCCGGCGTTGTGGTCATTCACTTCAAGGTTCTGCCCAACGGCCAGGTCACTGACATGCAGTTGGACGGCCGCTCCGGCGACACTGGCCTCGACCGCGCTGCCTGGGGCGCCATCTCCGGCTCCAGCTATCCCAATCTGCCTCGGGAGTTCCACGGCCCTTACCTCGAACTCCGCGCCTACTTCCTCTACAACATGGAGCCGCGGTAGCGGCCGCCACCCGCACTCCCGGCGAACCTTCCGATTTTCTACACCGCCTACTCCGCCAGCGGCAGTTCCTCGTCCGGTCCGTCGTCCGGAACCGCGCCTCCCGTGCCGGGATCGTACGGCCTGTTTTTCTGATCGAGATCGATTCCGTCTTGCTCCAGCAGCGCCTCGTAGATAGGCGTGTGCCGCCAATAGCGCGCCAGCGCAAACGCGGTCATGTTGGCGATCATCAGGGGCAACACCAGCCCATATCCGCCGGTCATTTCGAAGATGATGAGAATCGAAGTCATGGGCGCGCGCACAATCCCCGCAAACACCGCGCCCATCCCCACCACCGCAAATGCTCCAATCGAATCGGCCGGGTGATGGAAGACCGTCACATCCAGGTACCCCACCGCGCCGCCCAGCATCCCGCCCATAAATAAAGCTGGAGCAAAAATGCCGCCCGACCCTCCGCTCGCATACGACGTGACCGTAGCGCCGAGTTTAAGCACGCACAGCGCCGCCATCGCGGTAACCGGCAAATTGCCAAGTAATGCGTGCGTCAGTGTGCTGTACGGACCCCCCGCGATGCCGTTCACATGAAAGAACTGGATCGCCATAACGGCTAATGCGCCGGTGGCCGCGGCGCCAGTGGCCGGCTGAATCCACTTGGGAACCCGCTCGAGCCTCCTGTACCAAGCGCGCAGCCAAAGCAGCGAATCGGTGAACGCTACCGACACAATTGCCGCAAGCAGCCCGAGCAGCGCATACCAAACCAGCGACGACGCCTTTGCAAGCGTATACGTCTGCAACCGCGGCACTTGAAACACAGGATTCGAGCCCAGAATGCTGTGCTCCACCACGGCGGCCAGCGCAGCGGCCACAATCACGCCCGCAAGCATCGTCTGGTCGAGACTCCCGATCAGCTCCTCGAGCGTGAACGTCACGGCAGCAATCGGCGCGTTGAACGCAGCGGCAATGCCCGCCGCCATGCCCACTGACGCCATGCGCCGGCTGTTCACCGGGCTGAGCCGGGCGATGCGCGCCAAAAAGCTGCTGACTCCAGCGCAGATCTGCACCGTCGGCCCTTCTAAGCCCAATGACGCCCCGCTGCCAAGCTGCAGCGCGCACAAAACGAACTTGCCTAACGTTTCCTTCAGAGTGATCGCGCCGAATCGAAACGTGTAGGCCGTCTTCACTTGTGGAATGCCGCTGCCCGCCGCTGCCGGAACCCAATAGGTGAGCCCGAGCCCGGCAACAAGCCCGCCCAGCACCGGCGTCAGAATCGTCCACCAGATCCAGCTATGTCCGGGAGCCGCCGTGGCGCGATCGATGAGCAGCGCGTACAGCCGGAAGCAGCAGACATGGAATGCTACGGCGGCAAGCCCGCACAATCCGCCGGCCACAATTGTGATCGCCAGCAACCGCTGCCGCTCGTTCGGCATGCGGCGCGCCAGCCACGCAAAAAAACGCGAAACCAGCCCCTCGATTCCGACCCAGTATTTCAATTCAGGGAAAACCCCGCGGCGAAGAACATCGCACTTCAAGTATAGGAGCAAGTTCCAGCTGCTCCGCGCATCATCGGCGCTTACTTCAGAAGGTTTCGATTCAAAGCATCGTCCGGCCTCCTCTTCAGCGGCCAAAGCAGACGCCGTTTCGAGAGAATTTCATCTTCCATTCAGACTGGCATCCGCGCTAAAATGAGTGCGTAGCCCATGCGCCGCCGTCTCAACATTGTCGGCTCGCCCCTTCTCAGGCGCTTTCGCCGCGGCCGCCCCGACCGTGGACGTTGACCCTTCGCGCTGAGTAATCTATTCCCGATGAGTTTTGGGCCGCGTCCCATTCTCCAGCGCCAGCGACCTCGCTCCGCCAGCTCCGCTAACTCCGCTAGCTCCGCTAACACCGCTAGCTCCGCCGAGAGGACCTTCCGATGAACAGCTTCAACAGCCGCGCCGTGCTCACTTCCGGCAGCCGCTCCTACACCATCTACCGCCTCCCTGCCCTCACCGCTCGCGGCTTCAATCTCGCGCGCCTTCCTTTCAGCCTCAAAATTCTGCTCGAGAATTTGCTCCGCCGCGAAGACGGCGTCAATGTCACTGCCGCCGATATCGAATTCCTTGCCCGCTGGGACGCGAAGGCCGAGCCCAGCCGTGAAATCGCCTACATGCCCGCCCGCGTCCTCATGCAGGACTTTACCGGTGTTCCCGCCATCGTCGATCTCGCCGCCATGCGCGACGCCATCAAAACTCTCGGCGGCGATCCCGAGCGCGTCAATCCCCTCGCCCCCGCCGAACTCGTCATCGACCACTCCGTCCAGGTGGACGAATACGGCACCCCCGCGGCCTACGAGGCCAACTCGCTCCTCGAGTTCCAGCGCAACCGCGAGCGCTACGCCTTCCTCAAGTGGGGCCAGTCCGCTTTTCGCAACTTCTCCGCGGTCCCGCCCGGCATGGGCATCTGCCACCAGGTGAATCTCGAATATCTCGCCCGCGTCGTCTTCACCACAGAGATTGATGGCCAACTTTTTGCGTATCCCGACACGCTCGTCGGCACTGACTCCCACACAACGATGATCAACGGCCTCGGCGTTCTCGGCTGGGGCGTCGGCGGCATTGAGGCCGAAGCCGCAATGCTCGGCCAACCCGTCTCAATGCTCATCCCGCAGGTTGTTGGCTACAAACTCACCGGAAAACTGCGCGAAGGCGCCACGGCCACCGATCTCGTTCTTACGGTCACGCAGGCGCTGCGCAAGCTCGGTGTCGTCGGCAAATTCGTCGAATTCTACGGCCCCGGAATTACCGAGCTCCCGCTCGCCGACCGCGCCACCATCGGCAACATGGCGCCCGAGTACGGCGCTACCTGCGGCATCTTCCCTGTCGACGGGGAGACGCTGCGCTACCTGCGCCTCACTGGCCGCAGCGAAGAACAGATCGCGCTCGTCGAGGCCTACTACAAGGAGCAGGGCCTCTTCCACTCCGCCGGCGCACCCGAGGCCGAGTACTCACAAACACTCGAGCTCAATCTCGGCGACGTCGAGCCCAGTGTCGCCGGGCCCCGCCGCCCACAGGATCGCGTGCTTCTCAAGGACGCCGCCGCGAGCTTCGCGCAGCAACTGCCTTCGCTGCTCGCACCCACCGCCAAGCCGCTCGGCTCGCGCACCGCAGCCGCGTGGCAGCGGAATACGGTCACCGACACTGCCGTCGCCGAAAAAGCACCGCTCCACGTTGCCACAACTGTCAAGGAACGCTTCAACGTCGATCCCGACCGGTATCTCGATCACGGCTCCGTCGTTATCGCCGCCATCACCAGTTGCACCAACACGTCCAACCCATCGGTGATGATCGCCGCCGGCCTGCTCGCGAAGAAAGCCGTCGAAAAAGGCCTCACCGTTCCGCCGTGGGTCAAGACCTCGCTCGCGCCGGGCTCGCGCGTCGTCACGGACTATTACGCAAAGGCCGGCCTTCTACCCTATCTCGAAAAACTGCGATTTAACGTCGTCGGCTACGGCTGCACCACCTGCATCGGCAATTCAGGGCCGTTGCCAGTCGACGTCTCGAAATCCATCGACGAGCACGGCCTCGTCGCCGTCAGCGTGCTCAGCGGCAATCGCAACTTCGAGGGCCGCGTCAACGTCGACGTCCGGGCAAATTATTTGATGTCTCCGCCGCTCGTCGTCGCCTACGCACTCGCCGGCCGCATCGGCCACAACTTCGACGCCGACCCGCTCGGCAGCGACCCGTCGGGCAAGCCCGTCTACCTGCGCGACATCTGGCCAACGCAAGCTGAAGTCTCCGCCGCCATCGAGCGCGCCGTCTCCAGTGAAGGCTTCCGCAAGGAATACGCAACCGTGACAGATGGCGACGCCACCTGGCAGGGTCTCAGCTTCCCCACCGGCGACGTCTACCTGTGGGAGCCGGACTCGACTTACATCCGCAAGGCGCCCTACTTCGACGGCATGACCATGACCCCGGCTCCCGTAACCGATATCGCCAGCGCGCGCGTTCTCGCCGTCCTCGGCGACTCGGTCACCACCGATCACATCTCGCCCGCAGGCTCCATCAAGGCCAACGGTCCTGCCGGCAAATACCTCACTGAGCACGGCGTGAAACCGCCCGACTTCAACTCCTACGGCTCACGCCGCGGCAATCACGAAGTCATGGTGCGCGGCACCTTCGCCAACGTACGCCTGCGCAACAAGCTCGCGCCCGGCACCGAAGGCGGCGTCACGCGGCTGCTCCCTGAAGGTGAGCAAATGTCCATCTTCGACGCCAGCGTCAAGTACGCCGAGCGCGCCGTCCCGCTCATCATCCTTGCCGGTAAGGAGTACGGCTCCGGCTCCTCGCGCGACTGGGCCGCCAAGGGACCAAAACTCCTCGGCGTCCGCGCCGTCATCGCCGAAAGCTTCGAGCGCATTCACCGCTCCAACCTCGTCGGCATGGGCATCCTGCCGCTGCAATTCGCGGCGGGTGAAAACGCCGAGTCACTCGGACTAACCGGCGAAGAGGTCTACGAAGTCTCCGACCTTCAAGTGAGACTGGAGGCAATTCGCACTGGCCAGAAAATTATGACAACCTCCCCGGTACCGGGCCAAGGTGACAAGAAATACGTTGTGCAGAGCACAATTTCAGACCCGCGGTTGGTCATTGTCCGTGCCACCGATCCCAGCGGCAAGATTAGGGCCTTCGTGGCGCGCGTACGCATCGACACGCCGCAGGAGATCGAGTACTACGAGCACGGCGGCATCCTGCAATACGTTCTGCGCCAGCTCGCCGCCAAGTAACGCTCGCGCTCAGTAGCGCTGGACTCCAGTCCGGGGCCGCGCAGCGGGGGGGCAAGCCCGCTCTTGGCTTGCTGGGGTGGGAGTCCGGCTGTCGTGCGGGTGTCCACACCCGCACAACGTTGGGGCGACCCATCCTCCCTGCGTCGCCTTTTTGCCGCGCGAGTAGGAGCAAAATCCACACCACCCCGAGGCTACATCAACTGCAGCCCCCGCTAATTCGAATTCGGCGGCGTCATCTTCGCGGCGATTGCCTGGAATGCAGCCCAGTTTGCCTCCACAAAGGCCGCATTTGCCGGGGTGACTGAGTTCGGCGGGTACGCCGTGATCATACCCTGCATCTTCATCCCCACAAACCCAACGTCGTTGATGATCGCGCCGGTAATCACAATGAACTCTCGCGTCTCCAGCCCATTGGCATGAATGATCGCGGCGATCTGCGGATATTGCGCGTCGATGTCCTGAGCCTGCTGGGTAATCGGCTTCTTGCCCGTCGTGGCGCTCCCGGCATCGAGCGCCGCATTCAGGCTGGGATTGGCCGCAACCAGCTGGTTGATGCTCTGCATGGCCGTGGCCGTCTTCTCTGCCTTGGCCAGTGTGAGCACGTAGTTGCGCACCTCAATCACATCGGGATTCTCACCCGCTGCGCCCGGGCCCTGCGCGCCCATCGCGGCCGCGGCCAGCGCCACCATGGCAACACCGGTGAATATCGACAGTGCTTCGCGAACTCTCATCGGTTCCCTCCAGGTTTTCTTGATTGTTCTTCCTTGCTTGCTTTGCGGTTGCTCGTCCGGTTTCCGGCTTCCCGAACTGGGGGACCCCATTCTGCTTGCCCGGTCACGAGAGAATATACCTTCGAATGGCCGCTGAACCACCTAATTTGTATGCGGCGTTGACCTGGAAGTCACACGGCCCCTGTGGGGCGCGTTTTCAGCTTGGATTTCTCAATCCCAGGACCCGACCAGCCCTGTCTTTCTCTGTTCTCTGTTCTCCGTTCTCTGTTCCCTAGTCTTTCTCCAGCACCTCGTCCAGCAGCATGCGCAGGCTGTTGGCGCGGGCGTGGCCCAGTTGCAGATCGGCCGAAGTAGCTTGCGAGACCTCATCGGCGAGATTCAGCGCGGCCAGCACGGCCACGCGCAGTGAATCGGCCGTTCGTCCGTGCGCGGCCACGGCGCGCATCTTTGCGTCCACTACCGCCGCCAGCTCGCGGATGTGCTCCGGGTCCTGCCCGGAAAGATGGTAGAGCTGGTCGTAGATCTCCACCGTCACATATTCGCCCGGATTGTTCCGTGTTTGCTCGGCCACCGCTGCCTCACAGTTCCAGCGCGTCAAGCTGCTTAAGCAGCCGCTCCACGCGCTCGCGCACCTGGTCGCGCTCCGCGCGCAGTGCGCTCAACTCGCTCTTGAGTTGCTCCACCACAGGCGACTGAGCCTGCACCTGCGCTTCGGCCTGCGACGCGCGAGCCTCGGATTCCGTTGCGCGAGTTTCCAATTCCGCCGCGCGCGCCTCGACTGCCGCGCGCGCCTGCCGTTCCCGCTTGACCACATCAACGGCGCGTCGTACCCGCTCTTCGAGCGCCGAAAAATCGTCCACGCTCACCGCCAGCGCGCCCGGTTCCTCGTGCCCAGCCCGCTGCTGTTCGTCGCTCTGCGTTTCCACAGCTGCCTCCGATTCCGACATCGATCCCTCCAAACAGACCCCGTTTGCGTTCGAGTATAGCGCCGGTCGGCGCCAATCCTTCTCTCAAATCCGCTGTCGCGCGCTCAAACGCGCAGCCGCGCTCCCGCCTTGCCAACGGCTTCTACCACACGCGCCTGAAACTCCTGCAACTCCTCCTCGCGCAGCGTCCGATCCTGCGCCTGGAACGTCGCGCCCAGCAGCAACGCATACTCGCCCTCGGCGTACCGCGCATCGCGGAACACCTCGCGTACCCGCCATTCCACGAGCTCAGGAATGTGCAGCTCGGCCATTGCGTGATCAATGGTTTCCCAAGCAATGCTCTCGTCCAAAACCAGGGAAAAATCGCGCCGCACCGGTTGATAGCGCGAGAGCTCCCGCGCTACTGGCCTGCGCAGCGGCAGCTTGTAGAGCCGATCGAGATACAACTCGCCGATCAGCACTGCGTCCTTGATCTTCCGCGCCCCTGCCTCGTGCGGATGAAGCTGCCCAAACCAGCCAACCGTCACTCCGTCAGCCACCGCGCGCGCCGCGCGATACGGATGCAGCCACTCCGGAGTCAAGCCAGCTTCTGCCGGAAACCGGTCGAAATACATCGCGCGCATCTCGAACCGAGACAACACCTGTTCCACCACGCCCTTCACGTCGTGGAACTCGAACGCCCGGCTCGCGTCCAGCGCGCTCTCCTCGGGCAGAGTTCCGACAGCCCCGAACGCTAGCGCCGGCCGCTCCTCCACCTTATCCGCCGTTCCGCCAAATACCGTGCCCAACTCAAACAGCCGAACATCGCTTACGTCGCGGTTCAAGTTGCCGGCAATCATCGCCAGCATTCCAGGCACGAGCGACGGCCGCAGCACGCCCGCCTCCTCGCTCAGCGGATTGCCCAGCGGAACCACCTGCCCCGGTTGCGGCGCGGTCAACGAACCTTCCGCCGCCGAGCAGAACGAGCTCCCAATCGCCTCATGGAACCCGGTGGCCAGCAGCGTTCCTCTTACCGCCGCCTCCTTCTCCGCCCACGGCAGCGCGCGCACGCCCTCGCCAAAGGCCGGCAGCGTGTTAGCGAACCTGTTGTATCCGTAGACTCGCGCAACCTCTTCGATCAGATCGATTTCCCGTTCCAGATCCAGCCGCCAGCTTGGCAACCTCACCTGCCAAGCAGCGCCTTTCCCTAACTCCGCTAGCTCCGCTTGCTTCGCTAACTCCGCTTTAAGATCGCACCCCAGCGCCGTCAGCACAGCCTCCACCGTCGCTGCCGTGATTCCCTCTTCGTCCTCCGTCGCGCCCAGAATCCTCCACACTTCGCTCAGCTTGAGTTGAACAGGCCTGCGCCGCGCCGTGCGTTCCTCCGCGGCCGCCACGCGCACGTCCACCAGCTCTCCCTCAACCCATCCACCGTTCGCCAGCAGAATCGCGCTCACCAGCGTCGAAGCCACCGGTGGCGCGTTGAAGTCCGCGCCACGTTCAAACCGGTGGCTCGCGTCGGTGTGCAGCCCGTGCCGGCGCGCCGTTTGCCGAACTGCAACGGGATCGAACCACGCCGCCTCCACGAGCACATTCTTCGTCTCCGGAGTGATCATCGTGTCCCATCCGCCCATCACACCCGCCAATCCCACCGCCTTCTTGTGATCGGCCACCACCAGGTCGTCCGCGTCCAGCACTCGCTCCACGCCGTCCAGCGTCTTCAGCCGCTCACCCTTGCGCGCCCGCCGCACGATGATTCCTCCCTCAACCTTGTCCAGATCGAAGACGTGCGTCGGCTGGCCCATCGCCAGCCATGCAAAGTTCGTCGCATCCACGGCGTTCAAAATCATCTTCTGTTCGAGCAGCGCGAAGTACGTCGCAACCTCCGCACCCGGAAACCAGTCGCGCGACTCGCCGATGGTCACATCGCGCAGCACACGCGCCGTAAACCGTCCGCAAGCGTCTTCAGCCTCAATCCGCACAGAAAACGGCTTGGCGGCCGGCCTTGCATCCGGCAGTGCAAAGTGCAGTTCCGGCAGCTTCAGCCCGTAGATCGCCGCCGCCTCCCGCGCAATGCCGTAATGGTTCATCGCGTCCACGCGGTTGGTGGTGATGTCCATTTCGTAAACCGAACCATTGTCGATCGAGCCGTTCCGCTCACCGAGCGGATAGTTCCCCTCGACGGCGATACCGCGCAGAGTGAGGTCTTCGGCTAACTGCGTGTCATCAACAGTCAGGTCCGGCAAGTACGCTCGAAGCCATTTGCTAAGTATCTTCATGCGAACTGCCCTAAAAACCGCATATCTCCCGCAAACAAGCTGCCAATCTCACTGATGCCGTACTTCATCA
This sequence comes from Occallatibacter sp., assembly GCA_050018295.1. Classification (GTDB taxonomy): domain Bacteria; phylum Acidobacteriota; class Terriglobia; order Terriglobales; family Acidobacteriaceae; genus Telmatobacter. The sequence goes on from JBEKAJ010000032.1 coordinate 13,483, forward strand.
TCGCGATCCGCTCTACGCCCATGCCAAACGCGAAGCCGGAGATCTGCTTCGCGTCGTATGCCGGTTGCTTCTCCGCCGCGAACGCGAACACGGCGGGGTCCACCATGCCGCAGCCCAGAAGTTCAATCCATCCCGAGTCCTTGCACTTGCGGCAACCCTTGCCTCCGCAGAAGATGCAACTGATCTGCACGTCGGCGCTCGGCTCTGTGAACGGAAAGAACGACGGAAAGAAGCGCGTCTTCACCGCCGACCCGAACAGAGCCTTCATGGCGTGGTCGAGCGTGCCCTTCAGGTCGCTGAAGGTGATGTTCGCGTCCACGCACAATCCCTCGACCTGGTGAAAGATCGGCGAGTGCGTTGCGTCGGCGGCGTCGTTGCGGTGCACTTTGCCGGGAATCACGATCCGCACCGGCGGCGGCTGCTGTTCCATGGTGCGCATCTGTACCGGGGATGTGTGCGTGCGCAACAGCAGCCGGTCGCGCAGCGGTTTGCGCTCCTGCCCCGCAACCACCAGCGTGTCCTGCGTGTCGCGTGCAGGATGGCCCGGTGGAAAATTCATGCACTCGAAGTTGTAGTAGTCGGTTTCAACCTCTGGCCCAACGCCCACCGAATAGCCCAGCGCGGCGAAAACCGAAACAATCTCATTCATCGTGCGCGTGATCGGATGCTCGGCGCCGGTCAGCCGCCGCGTACCCGGCAGCGTGATGTCGATGGCCTCGGCCTTGAGTGCAGCCCCCCGCGAAGAGTCGCCCGGGCCCCCCGTCAGCGCCGCGTCCAGCAGCCCCTCCACCACTTCCTTCAGCGCGTTGAATCGCACGCCCAGCGCCTTCTTCGCCTCCGGCGGCGCAGCCTTGAGCCACCGGCCGGAAACCTCATTCAGCCGCCCCTGTTTCCGCCCCAGCCATTCCAGGCGAAAGGCCTCCACAGCCGCCTCGTCTTCGACCCCGGCCGCCGCCTCGCGCGCCTGTGCCTCGAGCGCGGCAAACGCCTTGTCCAGCGCAGCTTCGTCAAACGCTGTCAGATTCGATATCGCTTCGTTCGTCATGTGTAAACAGCAGGATAAACCACTGCGTGGGGCAGCCGCGTGCGCATTCGCGCCCGCCTCAGATCATTGGCTGCACTAGATTTGCGCGACAGCGCCGCTTCAATTGAAGGTGACCGCCCCGCCAAACGCATCACGGCCCGGAATCCTCTCGAACTCCGGGCCGCATTTTCCGCCAGTCATATTTCGTTGCTACGCAGCCTTGGTCGCCTGCGCTGCCTTGGCCTTCGCTGGCTGCGCCGCCTTGGCCTGCTCCACGAGTTTGGTAAATCCAGCCGCGTCATGCACGGCAATGTCGGCCAGAATCTTGCGGTCCAGCTCAACGCCGGCCTTCTTCAGTCCGCTGATGAACTGCGAGTAACTCGTTCCGTTCAGCTTGCACGCTGCGGCAATGCGCACAATCCACAGCGAGCGGTACTGGCGCTTCTTCAGCCGCCGGCCCGTGTAGGCAAACTTCAGGCCGCGCTCCACGGCCTCCTGGGCCGCCTGGTACAGCTTCGATTTTGTAAGGAAATATCCGCTGGCGCGCTTCAGAATCTTCTTGCGGCGGTCATTGCGCTTGGTGCCACGTTTTACGCGGGGCATGTTTTTCTCCTTTTTGGATTCCGCCGATCCATCTCCGTCTGGTGCGGAGCGTCGCAGAATCCGGTTCGAGCACGCCGATCTTAAATCCGACGGCTCTGGTTACGCGGCTGGAGGCAGGAGGCCATCACATTTCATTGCGACGGCTGTCAACCTCTTCACTCGCTCTTGTCAAACCTGATCTCTCGCCGTTTCCGGCGGGGGCCAATGCAACGGCCCTTCTGCGTCTGCGCGGAACCAGTCCAAAGGGCTGCCCCACGCAGTGGCGCCTCAGGCATAGGGAATCATGCGCGCTACCTTCGCGTAGTCGCCGTCGGAAACAAGCAGGGTCCTGCCCAGCTTCCGTTTGGTCTTTGGCGCCTTCGACGTAAGGATGTGCCGCGTCTTCGTCTGGCCCCGCTTGATCTTTCCGGTGCCAGTCTTGCTGAAGCGCTTGGACGCGCCTGAATGGGTCTTCAACTTTGGCATGTTGTCTCGTTTTCCTGTTAGGCCAGGCGGGAACCGCCCAGCCATCGGCCTCAAAAGACAGCGATTTCCTCCCCAATTCAGGCCTGTTTAAGTATACAGGAGAGTGTTTCGATGGCCAAGTTCAGGTGCTTCGTTGACCGTTCCGCTTGTTTCGCCTGTCGAAGAAGTAAAGAACGACCGAGCCGATGAACAAGGCGACACTTGGCACGAGACAGTAAACAATCGGCGCCAATCCCGCTCCCATGACTTGGTCATCCAAGACCCAGTGATCCTGTGATGGCATGCCAATAAGATAGCGCTGGCCGGCAGGGGAAATGCCGAGCAGGAATAATCCGAAGAGCACTATCGAAAGGCCGAAGCACAACTTGGTTCGAAAGCGCATAAGCCTTGCCAGCCCCGCCAACCCCGCTAACTCCGCTAGCTCCGCTGCTCCCCCCTCACTCCGCCGAGTCCTCCGCCGTAAACGGCGAGCAGCACGGCTTCTCCGTCGCGTGGAAGTTCATCATCTCCACGCGGATCCCATCCGGATCGTAGAGATTGAACTGGTATTTGCCGTCGAGCCCGATCTTCGGCGCCTGGTCGTGCCGCCCGCTCAGCCGGTTGGCGTCCACCAGCACTTTGTAGGCGTCCGGAACCGAAGCCTCGCCGATCGAGAAATGGTCCAGCACGCCCAGCGTCTGCTGCGTCATGTCTGCCGGAATCCCTTTGCCCGGGCCCGCCGCCAGCATGTACTCAATCCAGTCGTGGCCGTCGGGAACCTGCTGGCTCACCCACTCCACCGCCACCTTGCCGCCGCGCCCGCCCCACCAATACGGCCTGAACCCCAACAGGTCCCGGTAGAACGTGTCCTCTGTCGCGCGGTCGTGCACCAGCAGGCCCACATGGATGATGTGATGCCCAATCGCATTCGGGGCGTCCACCGGCTTGGGGTGCGCCGGCGGCTGCACAAACTGGATCGTGTTGCCTTCGGGATCGAGCACGTCGAACCAGCGGCTGCCGTCCTTCGCGCGCGTCACGTGCGCCGGCGTCTTCCATCCCTTGGCCGCCAGGTACTTGCGCAAGCCGTCGGCGTTCTCCGTATTCAGGGCCGCGTGGTCCAGGCGGTTCACGCCCTGCCCGGCCGGCAGCGGCAGCACTTCAATAAACTGCGCCGCGCTCAGCGCATAGCGCACTCCCTTCGGGTTCTCAGGATCGGGCAGCTTCACCGCGCCCACACTCACGGTGTAAAAGTGCTCGGTCGCCGCCGCATCGGACGTGTACACCGCCAAGTGCGAGATGCCTGTAATCTTGGGCCGAGCCGGTGTGGTCTTCGGCCCCGAACCCGGTGTCGTTTGACCGGCGGCAGCCGCGGCAGCCGTCACCAAAGTAGCCGCAACAACAGCAAGAAGAAAGAATCGGTTTTGCATCGCATTCCCCTTTCGATTTCTCAAGCCAGATAACATTAACCTAGATACCCTTAATCTCGTATTGTCTCAATAACGCTGATCGTTCCAAATGTCTCGGCGGCGCGAAGACCATCCGCGCGAAGCCGCACAGCGAGCGGCTCCGAGCCGGGCCAGGCTACCGTGACAAGCCACAAAGGGGCGCCGCTGGGTATTCCTGCTTGTGCGGCAGACTCGTTTACCTTCGCAATTGCATTGTCGGGGTCAAAAGATGGGACAAATGGCTGCGGTGCGATGATCCGGTGCCCACCCGGTCTTTCATAGCTGCTCGAGTTTGCGCCTGACGTCCCCGGACCAAAGCTATCCCGAGCGAGATAGTAAGCGATTATGTGGCCGCTCTGGCCGTCCACGAATATTGGCGCATCCCGCGGAATGGTCCGGTTAATGTAATCGATTGCTTCCGTCATTTTGCGAAGCGGAAAACGCTGCGGGTTGTTATCCGGCGGGTTGCGGGCAGCCCAGATTGGCGCTATTGCCAAGCCCACCAGAAAGAGCGGCGGGACGAGGCGGCGCGGTATCCAAGTGAGCGTCGCCGAGAAACCCATTGCGAGAAAGGGTAGCAAGTAAGTCTGGTGCCGGGAACCAGTGAAAGGGAACACCTGATCGATTGCGGAAATTAATCCGATCACAAATGGAGAAACGATCAAAACTCCCATGAGGCGCGCCCCCTTGATGCGCCCGATTAGCAGGGCGCCAACTCCGGCCAGAATCGCCAAAATCGAGGGAATCGCCAGTCTATGACTCACCATGTACGTGAAGGTTCCAATCAACCCTCTCCAAGCAAAACCGAGGAGGGTTTCGCTCCCCCTTAAATAAAAGAAGGGCCCGAGATAGGAGAGGCTTGCGCGATCAAAGACGCTGGATTGGCGGATGTGATCAAGATAGAGC
>JBEKAJ010000033.1:0-31571 GCA_050018295.1 Occallatibacter sp.
CGTCGTGGATGTTGCAGTTTCTGTGGTGGTAACCAACAGCGGAAATGTCGAAGGCGACGAGATCGCTCAGTTGTATCTTTACCACGACGTGAGCAGCGTTGAAGTGCCTGATAGGGCGCTGGTCGGTTTTGCCCGCATCCGCCTCAAGCCCGGAGAGTCGAAGACCGTGATGTTTCATTTGAAAGCCGAACAGCTTGCCGTCTGGGACACTAGCCACCATTGGGAAGTGGAGAAAGGGCCATATACGGTGTTCGTTGGCGGTTCGTCGCAGGCGGCGCTCGCCGCCAAATTCAGTTTGCCGCAACCGCATGGAGAGCATGCTTTCTAAGTGAGTGGAGGTAGTTATCCAATGGCAAAAGAGAGCACGTTAACGCGGCGCGAGGCAATGCAAGGTATGGCGGGAGCGGCTGCGGCGGTAATCGTGCCGGCGAGCGCTTTTTCCAAAGACCCGGCAAGGCCGTGGCCGGGGATCTTGTTAGACAAGATGGAGCGCCTAAGGCCGTTCAACGATAGCTGGCGGTTCTACCGTGGGGACTCCGCTGAAGCAGCCGCTGTGGACTTCGATGACTCGAGTTGGCGTATGCTCGACGTTCCGCACGATTGGAGCATCGAAGACGTTCCGGGGGCCAAAGATGCGGGTAAGGGAACGATTTGGAGCGAGGACATGGACCCTATCCGCACAGGGCCGTTCGATATGTACGAAAGCGAGGGCCAAGGTGCGACCGGTTGGACCGTCGGAGGCGTGGGATGGTATCGCAAGACCTTTGTCAGGCCGGAGTCCTTGTCCCAGGGCGGAAAAGCGGAATTGCGTTTCGAAGGCGTCTACATGAACTGCGATGTGTTGCTGAACGGCGTACACCTTGGGAATCACCCCTATGGTTACACGGAGTTTGCCTTCGACCTGACGCCGCACCTGAATCCTGGCCAGAACACAATTGCGGTTCGAGTGAACAACGCGGGACGCAACAGCAGGTGGTACTCGGGCTCTGGAATCTTCCGCAAAGTCTGGCTGATGGTCACTGGCGATCTGCGCATTCCGGCGCAGGGTGTTTGCGTAACGGCACCTGAGGTTGCCGCGGGTGCGGCTCTGGTAAATATCGAAGTTACCTTGGAGAACGGCGCGGCGATCTCCAAAGACGCCACGGTACGGGCGCGCCTCTTGGATTCGGCGGGAGTTGTGGCCGGTGAAGCACAGCAACCGGTGAGCGTGGCCGCCGCCTCGAGTGCGACCGCCAATTGTGTGCTCCATCTCAACAACCCGCGGCTATGGTCCTCCGCGGATGCGCATCTATATCGCGCAGAGATCGCGATCGAGGCAGGCGGGAAAGTGGTGGACGCCACGGTTCTACAGATCGGCGTGCGCAAGGTCGAGATCGATGCTGCGCGCGGCCTGCGCATCAATGGCGAGACCATCAAACTTCGCGGCGGGTGCGTGCATCACGATAACGGACCACTGGGCTCTGCGTGCATTCCGCGTGCGGAAGAGCGCCGTGTTGAGATTCTCAAAGCGAACGGATATAACGCTATCCGCACAAGCCACAATCCGCCGTCGCGTGATTTTCTGGATGCCTGCGACCGGCTGGGCATGCTCGTAATTGACGAGGCATTCGATTGCTGGGAGATCGCCAAGAATCCTGACGACTACCATTTGTACTTCAAGGACTGGTGGCAACGCGATCTCGAAAGCATGATTCTGCGCGACCGCAATCATCCGTGTGTCATCCTCTGGAGCATCGCCAATGAAGTGAACGAGCGAGCTGAGCCGCGTGGCGTCGAGATCGGCAAAGAGTTGGCGGCGTATGTGCACAAGCTGGATCCTACGCGAAAGGCGACGGCGGCGATCTGCGGTCCCTATGATCACCGGAAGCAGACCTGGAAGGATATGCAACCGGCCTTCACCTACCTGGACGTTGCCGGCTATAACTACGAGCTGGCGGAATACGAAAACGACCACGCGAAGTATCCAGAGCGGATCATCGTGGGCACGGAGTCCTTCCCGAGCCAGGTATTCGAGAACTGGCGAGCGATTGAGAAGGACAGCTGGATGATCGGCGATTTTGTGTGGACGGCCCTCGACTATCTGGGAGAGTCCGGGATTGGGCGGGCGACCATACAGAGAGAACCGGGGCGGGGTGGGGCATCGTCGACCTATCCATGGTTCAACTCGTATTGCGGCGACATCGATCTAATAGGAAATAAGAAGCCGCAGTCATACTTCCGCGACATTGTTTGGCGCCGGAGCAAGGTGGAGATGGCAGTGCAGCGTCCGGTTCCAAATGGATGGAGTGAGCACACTAGCGGGTGGGGCTGGAGCGACGAGTTGCGCAGTTGGACGTGGCTCGGGTTTGAGGGCACTCCGCTGACGATCCGCGTGTACACGCGCGCCGATCAAGTGAAACTATTGTTGAACGGCAGAGACGTTGGCTCTAAGGCACAGACGGAGACGGACGCCCTCAGAGCAGAGTTCACCGTTCCTTACAGTCCCGGGGAATTAAAAGCCGTGGCTTACGAAAGTGGCCGCGAAATCGGGTCCATCACGTTCGCTACGGCAGGCAAGGCGCACCAACTAAAGATGACCGCGGACCGGCCGAAGATGAAGCCCAGTCGTGACGATTTGAGCTATGTGATGGTGACGGTCGTGGACGACGAAGGGAGCCTGGTACCGGATGCCGTCGTTCCGGTTTCCTTTTCCGTGAGCGGTGTGGGCGAAATTGCGGCGGTGGGGAATGCCAATCCCAAGGATGTGGCGAGCTTCCGGGAGCTGAGTCGCGACACCTTCCACGGCACCTGCGTAGCGGTGGTGCGGCCGGTAGGCAAACCAGGAGCGATTGAGGTTCGGGCTGATTCGCCCGGGCTTCGATATGCAACCATGCGGTTGGATGTGACCGGCTGACAAATGCGAAGGGTTCCAGTTTGATTTAACCAGGAACTTCAGCGTTTGGCGCCATTGGACTGTGAGGAAACCATGAAGCGTTTCGGTATCCAATTAGGTTTTGCGACAATGTTGTGCTGCAGCTGGAGTGGCCTGGCCCAGCAGAAACCGGCGTTTCTTGATCCCAGCCTGCCGCCTGAGCAACGCGCAGCTGACCTTGTGGGACGCATGACGCTTGAAGAAAAGGCTTCGCAATTGGTGAATGGCGCCCGCGCCATTCCGCGGCTTGACATTCCGGCCTACAACTGGTGGAGCGAGGCGCTTCACGGAGTGATCGACAACGGCGTCTACTTTTGACGCGCCGGGGATTCATGCCATGGCGACCGACATCGGCATTGAGGGGCGCATCAAGCATGTGCAAGATGTACGCGCCGGGCACAAAGGAATCATGGGGGGCCTGGACTTCTGGGCTCCGAATCTAAATCTCTTCCGCGACCCGCGGTGGGGCCGCGGCCAGGAGACCTACGGGGAGGATCCGTTCCTGATAGGCCGCATGGGCGTGGCCTTTGTCACCGGCATGCAGGGAGATGACCCGAAGTACTACCGCGTAATTTCGACGCCCAAACACTTCGTTGTGCACAGCGGTCCGGAGCCCACGCGCCACTTCGCAGACGTGGACGTTAGCAAGCACGACGAGCTCGACACCTATGAGCCCGGTTTCCGCGCCGCGATCGCCGAGGGCAAAGCTGGATCGGTGATGTGCGCATACAACGCGATCAACGGTGAGCCGGCGTGCGCCAATGAATTCCTGCTGCAGGATCAGTTGCGAGGGAAGTGGGGATTCCAGGGGTACGTCGTCTCCGACTGCGGCGCGGTTCGCGATATCTTCTCCGGCCACCATTACCGGCCGACGCTACCCCAGGCCGCGGCCATTTCGGTCATCCGCGGTATGGACAACGAATGTTTCGGCGCCGGCACCAACCTCAACGATTACGACTACAAACCATATCTCGAGGCCGTGCAGCAGGGCTATCTCCCCGAGAGTGCGGTAGACACCGCGCTCATTCGCCTCTTCACCGCCAGGATCAAACTGGGCATGTTTGATCCACCCGATAGCTTTCCTTACGCCAAGATCGATGAGAAGGAACTCGACAGCCCCGAACATCGCGACCTTGCCCGCAAGCTGGCGGATGAGTCGCTGGTACTGTTGAAGAACGATGGCACGCTTCCGCTGAAGACCAGCGGCATCAAGATCGCCGTCATCGGGCCTCTCGCAAATCAAACCAGAGTTCTGCTCGGCAACTACAACGGAACGCCAACGCACACCGTTTCCATTCTGGAAGGCCTGCGCAAGGAGTTTGCGGGCGCCACCATTCAGTACGTGCCCGGGACACAGTTCCTGAGCCTCGACGCCGACCCCGTCCCCGCCTCGGCATTGACTGTGGACGGCAAGGCCGGCATCAGAGTGAGCTACTCCAAACTCGACTTCAGCGACATTAACCACCCTGAGGCCATGAAGCCGCTGGCAGAGCGCACGGAAGCGACCCTTAATGCCTCTGCGCAGCCATTGCCCGCTGAAGTTGCCAACGTTCGCCCGCTCAGCATCCGCTGGGAGGGCGAGATTACCGCACCGGAGACGGGCGACTACAATCTTGGCCTCAAGGCCAGCGGTTTCTTCCGCATTCAGCTGAATGGCAAAGGCGTCGCCTCCGTTTTCGACGGCAATCCCAACGAGGCCAAGCTGGGACGTGTGCATCTCGAAGCCGGCAAGCCCGCTGCTCTGCGCGTGGAGTACTCCCCGATGGTAGACGCAATTCCCAATGCGACACTGGTCTGGTCGAAGCTCGATTTGAAGCCGCAGCCCGAGGCCATTGCCGCGGCCAGGGACGCCGACGTGGTGATTGCTGTCCTCGGCATTACCAGCGAGCTGGAAGGCGAGGAGATGCAAGTGAACGAACCCGGCTTTCAGGGCGGCGATCGCACCAGCCTCGATTTGCCCGAGCCGGAAGAAAATCTCCTCGAAGCCCTAGTCGCCGCCGGCAAGCCTGTTGTTCTCGTGCTCACCAACGGCAGTGCGCTCGCGGTCAACTGGGCCAACGATCACGTCAACGCCATCGTCGATGCGTGGTATCCCGGCGAAGAGGGTGGCACGGTCGTGGCGGAAACGCTCTCCGGAAAAAACAACCCTGCCGGTCGGCTCCCCGTAACTTTCTACACCGGCGTCGATCAGCTTCCGTCCTTTGAAGACTACTCAATGAAGAACCGCACCTATCGCTACTTCGGAGGCAAGCCGCTCTACCCCTTCGGCTACGGCCTCAGCTATACGACTTTCTCGTACAGTGACCTCGCGCTGCCCACCAGCGGGGTGACTGCCGGCCAGCCCATCACCGCCGAAGTCACCGTGACCAACACTGGCAAGCTTGCCGGTGATGAGGTGGCGCAGCTCTATCTCAGCTTCCCGGATGTGGTGGGCGCGCCGATTCGCGCACTGCGCGGCTTCCAGCGCCTGCACCTCAATCCCGGCCAGTCGGAAAGAGTGCACTTCGACCTGAAGCCACGCGACTTGAGCATGGTAACCGAAGCGGGCGAGCCGATCATCCCGGAGGGTAAATACTCCGTTTCGATCGGGGGCGGACAGCCGAATACCGGCGCTGCAACGGTTGAAGGGACGTTCCAGGGAGAAGGCTCTTTTGTGTTGCCAGAATAGCTGTCCAGTATTGAGGCCGGGGAATGCTGGAGCACTGTTGGGGCCGGATCGTCCCTGATCCGGGAGACATCCATGAGTAAGCGAATCACTCGCCGGGAGCTCCTTAGAGACGTCGGTGCAGCGGGAGCTACGACTCTATTGGCTGTTGGTTCAGGAAAGGCAACGCCCGCAGCGGAGTCGTTGAGCCAAGCAGCGGGAGCGGAATCACCCGCTCCTCAGTCCCCGCAATCGCCTGGCGATGCGAAATCGATTTCCCCCGCCCCGCAGGTATCCCTGGGCGCGCACGAGAATCCTCTGGTGGAACTGGCCGCAGGGGACATGATCGTCGCTTTCGATCGAAGATACGGTTCGATCTCTTCGATCACCAGGAAGGGTGACCCGCTGGGGACGAACTTTATCGGGAACGAACAAAACACGCCCGGTGTGGATGTCTCGAACTCCCGCTGGACGGGAGATCTTGTGACTCAGGTCTGGGATGTGACCGATACCAATCCTTCCCATCGCAATTGGTCCCCCCGTTCGAACTTCGTTCTGAAGGGAATGTGGAGGCCGGAGCTGACCGGAAGGTCCGGCGATATCCGGCAGGTGAGCTTCGACGGGGGGACGTTCGCGGCGAACTATGAAGGTACGTCAACGAATGAGGATGGCGTCCGTAGTTTCAGTCTCGCCATGAAGTATCGCAAAGGAGAAGGCAGTTCGCTGCTCTGGGATGTCGAACTTCGCAACGTGATGGATCACATCCTGGAGCTCGGCGACCTTGGATTCCCGTTGATGGTGAATGACGACCTCGGCGAATTCTACCGGGATCCGAAAACCGGCCAGCCTTTTCCTCCCGACGAGACTGAGCACCCGCTGAGAGATCCTGCCGACCCCTTCTCTGTCTATATCGAGCAATACCCGCGGATCCAGAAACAGTACCACGAGCAAAAGGTCGTGTCTCACCATTACATAGGCGGCCACAGCTCCTACGTGCTCGTCCAGCGCCCTCTGGGCGATGCGCCGTTTCTGCTTCTCCATGCCATGCAGGACACGGCCTTCGAGTGCGTCTATCGCGACAACAGTTCGTTCGCGGAAAAGGTGTACTGGTGGGACGGGCCGAATATCCTGGCCATCCGATCCTGGGCCACAAGGAACCTGCGCGGATGGAACAAAAATCCCTGGATCAACGGGCACACCTCGCTGGTCTTGCAGCCGGGAGAAAAGTACTCATGCCGGCTGCGCTTCGTTCTGATCGACAGTTATGACGCGATTCGGGAGGAGCTTTACCAAGCCGGCAACCTCGGCATCCGCGTTCTGCCGGCGATGGTGATTCAGGAAGATACCGACGCCTACGTGGAACTGAAGACGAAATCCGACGTGGATAAGATCGAATTCCTCTCCGACAACATGACAGTCAAGGAAAGGAAGCGTGTCGACGACAAGACCCTGCTGACGCTGTCGTTCAAGGGCCGGGGCCAGAAAAGCCTGAAACTGCACTACGCCGGCCGCTGGACCAGCCTGCACTTTTATTGCATCGAGGACATCGCGCAATTGCTCAAGGCGCGGGCGCGATTCATCGTGGATCGGGAATTCTACGAGAATCCTGACGATCCCTTTCATCGTCACCACATGTTCCTGCCCTTTGACCATCGCACAGGAAGCACGTTTCTCGACTCGGATGAAGTATCGGAAGTGGGTGGAAGCGACGCCGAATTCGGCTTTTCCGAGCCCTTATTCCTGGCCGAGAAGAACGTCTATTATCCTTCCGCCAGGGAAGTGGCCACTCTGGAAGCCTACATCGTCGATTGCCTGTTCAAGCACATTCAGGATCCCGAGACGTACGCGGTGCGCGCCTCGCTCTACTGGAAGCTGAGGTATCCATCCAGCCCCTGGAGCCATTGGACGGTGGAACGAGCCGAGGCGACCTATCGATCGTACAACTACGCTCATGTGATGAACATTTATCACGCCATGTACCGCATTGGCAGTCGCTACGGATTGCTGGCGCGGAAGAGCCCTGAGGAATACTTGAGGATGTCGTACCGTACCTGCCTATACATGTTTCAAACGGAACCTTGGGGACATATCGGGGTGATGGGAGGCTCGAACGCCCTGAACATTCTCGACGACCTCGGGAAGGAAGGCTGGCAGGAAGAATACAGCAATCTGTTGGAGCAAATCCGGAAGTGCAACGAGGTCTTTGTCAGCGACCCCTATCCCTACTCCTCCGAGTACCCCGCGGACACAACCGCTCAGGAACAGGTCTATTTCTTCACCCGCTACTTCGAGAATACCGGGAAGAACCTCAAGACGGTACAAATCATAAAAGCTCTCCGAGGCGGGAATCAGCCAATCTGGTTTCAATATGGCAACGACAACAAGGGCGATCTGACCTGCTGGTACACGGAATCGACCAATGGCTGGGCACTGCTGCACGCGTTCGAGGATACCGGCGACCTGGACACGTTCATCAAGGGATACGCGGGAGTGATGAGCGTGGAAGTCGACCTGCTTCCCGATGGAATGTGTTTTGCGCATTTCATCTCCACGCCCGGTATATACGACTTCACTCCTCCAAGGACACTTGATGGCGGAATCGCTCAGTTTGGGTTTCTGAAGGCCGTGAAGTCCTACGTCATCCGGGATGATTCCTTTGGCCTGATCGGCTGCGGCTGCCGCGTGGAATCCTCAGGCAAGGAGATTCGTGTCTATCCCCAGGATGGCTTGAAAAAGCGGCTGAGATTCGTGCCGCAAAAAATCAACCTGGAGGCTGCACAGGGCGAGGTCGACCAGGTGACCATAAGCGATGACGGAAAGCAGTGGGAACTCTCAGTTCCCATCGCCGACGCGAAGCTAATCCGAATCGAAAGAGCATAGGCAGCTTTGGGAATTATCGATCGCACCATTGTGCCAGCTTTATATAAGTAACTGCCGATGCCCATTCTGCAGAGCCCCTCAATCAAGCTACGCGGCCCTTCGATTTGCCCGGGAATCGGCCTGCTCAGATGCCTCTGACCGACCAAAGCCTACAGAATCTTCCTGCTCGAGATTCGATTGGAGCACAGTAAGCGTCCTGAGTTCCTTTCAATTACCCACAAGTTGGACTCCGATCATAATGCCGAGTTCGATGTCGGTTAGTCGGGAGAGGCCTCTCCAGATGACAGTGTTGCCGGGCGGAGGGTCGTGGGTGCGCGCGAGGTAGCCACCGAGGCGTGCCAGTTTGACGATGTAGCCTGCGATGGAGGCAGTGGGGTGGCTGCCGGGCTTGGTAGGAAGCAGTTCGTCAAGCAGGTACTGGTCCAGTTCAGTGAAGGCTTCGTCGGGCGAGGCGGCAGGTGTAGTTCGATTGAGCATCGTGATCCAGAAGATTCGCCAGCTCAGGATGCAGAGGATGGCGATCAGGTTCACCAGCCGCTCGGCCGTTCTCAACTTTGCTTCTTCGGCGCGGCACCCGGACTTGAGGATCTTGTGGAAGGTTTGTCGGGTAAGGGACTGGCGCGGTATCTGAACATCGATCCGTTTCCAGCCCCTCCCCATAAGAACCGTGCATGAAGTTTTCCCTCACACGGCTCACCCAGTGAGCTTCATTGAAAGGGTTATGTGTCGTGTCAGATGGTGGCGACTTTCACTGCATACTCCCTAACCCAGGCAGTGGCCGGACGGTCCAGTCCCAGTACAGCCCGAGTACTTCATAGAGGTATTCGTTACTCCACCGCCGCCATCCGATGCTCGTCTTTCGCCGCCGTTTCCGCCGTGTCAAAAGGCTACGTACTTTCATCTCCACGTAGTTACGCACTTCGCTGAATGCGTCACTCGCATTGCCGACCCTGAAGTAGTTGACCCACCCGGCAAGCGAGGCGTTGATTTGCTCCACCACTTTCGGCATAGGAGTTGCCCCGCTGTGCTGAATGATGTCGCGCACCTTAGCCTTGATTGCTTTGCGTGCCTTCTTCTTCGGAGTCATCAGGAGAAGATAGCCGTCCCCTTTTCGTTTGCGGACACTGCGCAGGTCGAATCCCAGGAACCCGAAGGTTTCCACTTTCAGCATGTCCACCATCCTCGTTTTCTCCTTGTTCAGTTCCACCCCAAGGGGCGTGAGCTGTTCTTGGAGCCGCTGCAGGGCTCGTTCAGCCCAGCCTCGTTTGGTGTGGTGGCCGCTGACGGTGATGACGATATCATCGGCGAACCGATGATAGTTCACTGCCTCGTAGGGTCCTTCTGCCGTCTTGCGTCTAATTGCGTCAAAGGTCCAATCCACGTCGTTCAGGTAGATATTCGCGGCCAGCGGACTGAACGGGCCTCCTTGTGGAACCCCGATCTTTCCTCCGGCCTTGACGATCTGCTTCACGAGGTGTAGGACCTGGGGGTCCTGGACCCGCTTCGCAATCTTGTCTAACAGCACCGAATGTCGGATCGTGTCGAAGTAGCGCGACAAGTCGACATCGATGACGGTTGACATTCGCCGCATCACACTACGTCTGACTTCCGCCAGTGCGCGGTGCGGTGACCGTCGGGGTCTGAATCCGTAGGAGTTTGGGCAAAAGTCCGCCTCAAAGATGGCTTCGAGGATCAGCTTCAGCGCCCCTTGCACCACGCGATCGCGTATGCAAGGAACTTGGAGCGTTCGGAATTTGCCATTCCCCTTCGGTATATCAACCCGCCGGTTCGGCATGGGTTTGTACCTGTCTGTTTCCAAGTCTTCCCGTATTGCCGCAAGAAAGTTAGCCCGCCCAGTTTGCTCGATGTCCGCAAACGTCTGGCCATCGATGCCGGGTGCGCCTCCATTTCTCTTGGCCGCACGGTAAGCCTCTTCGAGGGTCTCGATCTTCGTAACGTGCACGAACAGACCCCAGAAGCGATGTGACTTATCCGACTTCGCCTTCCGATATATCCGTCTCCGCAGATCCTGCAGATTGATAGGTGGTTTTGTCATTTCACCCCTGCCTCACGTTGTAGAACGGAATACTCACCGGTCCGGGCCCTTCCCTCCGAACGCGTTTTGCTGCACGTCCATCAACAGTAGTACGGCCCGATCCGCCACCCTGGCGCCTGCGCCTGCACTTCCCACTCGCGGTTATAGCAGTCGCCTCCTCGACGAGATTTCTTCGCCGGACGCCGAGGGCTTCTCCAGTTGCCACATTCTCCTTCTCACCATGTCGTCGCTGATACCCCGCCGGAGAGAGCCGCCGCATCGGACTCATTTCGATCGGCTCTTGCTGCTTTCGCACGTTATCGACCGTCTCAGCCTCCGGATTCGCGTGTAACGAGGCTACATCTGCGTTCACTGCACGTTGCAACCTGGTGAGTTGCGCATACTCCTTTCTGAGCATGTTGTCGGAGGGCTTCGCCGTCTCGCTTTCGCTCCACGATGCCTCCCAAGCTACAAGGCTTGAGTCTGTTAGCCTTGGCCGGACTTTCACCGGCTGGTTAATGTGTCCTTGACTGGACACGCCGATCTTCCACCTTTGTGCGTACCATTCCAGCTTTTCGATGGCGTCGAGGCAGGAACGCACCGGCAGGTCCGTGAGCAGTTTCCAGTCGATCTTCTCCCGGTCTTTTGGCCTCGTTCTCTCAGTGGCATGAATGGCGGTGAGGAACAGCTTCGGATAATCCTTCTGCTTGCTTATCGGTGGACGAACCACCATGCGGCGAAAGCGCATTTCGAGCACCGCGGTACTTAACTCGCCTCGTCTGTTGCGTACCTGAAGCGAATGCAGGCCACGCAACTCTGAGTCCTTCATTTCAGCGGCCACTGTAGTCGTGCCCTCTCCAGCTAACCGGTCGACGCAGGTGCGCACCAAGAAATGCGTGCCCAGTTGCTGCGCCAGGCAGAACAACTCATATATGTCGCTCTCGCGATCCCCGATATGAACGCAACGCTTCGGATCACCCAGCAACTCCGTCGACTGGCGTAGGTTCTCCAGCCAGCGGATGCTCTCCTTCTTTTCGATCCGTACACGCGTGGGATTGATCCTGCGCTTCAGAGCGTTCGCGCCGTGAAACTTGTCTCTGTTCCAAAACTTGATCGCTGCTAGCCCGAGAGGCAGACCCTCACCCGTGGTCACCAGGCTGGAGTGCATGAGGATGCCGCAACTGGTGTAGTAGCGAGGCGGACCAGGCTTTCCGGCAGAAGTAGGAAGCTTCTTCAGTATCCCGATCGACGCCGTATCTTCATGACGATAGGAAAACTCCGTCGTGTCGTGAAGGATCAGGATGGGCAAACCCTTCGCCGCAGCGAACCGATCTCGCGTGGAGGAAAAGTGACCAGCCAGAATGTTGGCTTCGCTGATCCGCTCATTGCCAAAGAAACGATAGGCGGCCTTCGTGTTGGCCCAGTCCTGGCAAGCCCACGGCGTAGCCGCACCCACTTTGCTCGACAGTTGCTCCAACAGCTGTCGCAGCCGCTTGCCGTGGCGCACATCCTCAAACTCGCATCCCACCACCTCATTGTCTATCCATGCATCCGTTCCTGCCTCATCAGATGCTCTCCGACGCTCGACACCATCCAACACCGGCTTCTGGCTCATGGCTTCCACTGCGCCATAACCCACTTCTCAATGTAAGTACCTGACTTGAGGCGGAATACTGGGTATCAATACTCACCAGGATTCAGTGCACAATTGTGGGTAATTGAAAGCCTGAGTTCCCCACTGGAGATTGAGCCGTCGAAGGGCTGAAGATCGGTCCATGGCTGATGCAGGGGAAGTGAGTTCAGGACGTCGCGTTCGCAGGTGGCGATCTAGCTCTTAGCTTGTTTCGGGCAAGTTGAAGTTTGTGCGTTCCCACCCTTTCGGCAAGGAACGCAAGGAACGCCGCAAGGGTATGGCAACATTACTGTCGTGCTGAGTCAGGCTTGTGTGACGCCGCAGAGATGGACGTGGACGCCGAGTTCGGCGAGCATGGCGGCCTTGGTTGCGAGGGCGTTGTCTGCAGCTTCGGCTGAAGGCGCGTAGGCCACGTTCAAGTGGTTGGCGCGGTGGCGGCCCATCATCTGATTCTGGCTGACGCCGTGCAGGATGGCGTGGACGATGGGCCATTGCACCGTAGTTTCGCGCCAGCGGCGTTCGGTTTCGGCGGCGGGCAGACTGACGACCGTACCGCGACCGAGGTCGGCGTGAAGGGAGCCGCCCTCGACGAAGACACGGCTCCAGACGATTTCACCGGGCTTGCCGACGCCTTTGAGTGATCCGCCGCCAAGGGGAAAGTACATGGCGGGCTGACGCTCGCTGACGGCGCCCGCATAGCCGCCGACAAAGTGATTGGCGGGCGCGGCTCCGGAGATTTGAAACAGCCAGATGAAGGCGTCGAGATTGCCAGAGCCGTTGGAGCTGTTGTGAGTGCCTGCGGCGGCGTTCCCGGAGCCGTTGGAGCCTGGACCTTTGTAGTGTTCGCCCCAGCGCACATCGTGGAGCGTAGTTGAGGGGTCGAGGCCTAAGGCCCTCCAACAGAGATTGGTGACGAGCGCATCGATGCCGGCGCACTCGTCGACCTCATTGAAGTGCGGGAGCGGACCGCCGGCATACAACTCGTCTTTGGTCCCCTCTGCGTAGACCGGAGGTCGGTCGGCATTATTCAACATGCCTTCGGCCAGGTCGGATGCGGGCACCATATCCTTGAGTCCCTGCTGATACTGAATGCCGATAGCGTCGCATCCAAACTCGTGTGCGATGCGGACGGCAGCGATGTAGATCCTGCACTGGTCGAGCACCTGATCTAGCGTGAGCTCTGTCGAAGCATCTTTGCCGAAGGCGAATTTGACGCCTTTGGCGATGAGCCACCGATAGACGGCTTGCGCTTCGGCGTTGGTGACTGTGCGCATCTTGGCGACGAGAGCAGATTGACTCAGCCGCTCCTTGAAGATTCCGACGGGATTGAGCAACTCGTCATCGATGATGGCGTTGTACATGCCCATGCAGCCTTCATCGAAGACACCCATGATGGCTTTGCGGTGCTTCAGATCTTTGGCGAGCCTTGCGCCCAACTGTTCGCTCGCGGTGAGGAGCTTGCTCTTGTCGAGCGGATGGACGTGGGAAAGATCGTGCGTGATTCTGCCGTCGCGGAGCCATTCTTCCAGAGCTTCCTGGAAATTGGCGTCGGTGAAGTCTCTGCTCCAGATGGAGGAGAACGGTTTGCCGGCTTTAACCAGAGAGCCGTTCAGATTGAGCAGGCCAACAAGTCCCGGCCACTGGCCCGACCAATTGGCTACGGTGAGAATTGGCCCCTGATGGCTGCGCAGGCCGGGGAGAACATGATGGCTGTACTGCCACGCCGCTGTCGCGAAGACAAGGCGGGCGTAGGGATGAATCTTCATGAAGACATCCATGCCCTGGCGCTGCGAGGAGATGAAGCCATGCTTCAGTTTTTCGTCGTAGGCGTGGGCGCGAACGAGCTTGACGCCCTTTTGCGCGAACGCGGCGGTGAGTTTTTCTTCCATATCGCGCTGCGCGGGCCAACAGACCTGGTTGGCAGAAAGGCGCAGATCGCCGCTGGTAACGAGCAGCACTTCATTCGCTGCGGGCATTGGGGCTTCATGATTTGCAGTTGCCATGTGGATCGCTTCCCGTGGATGCAATCGTTTACACCAAGGAGAAATATACACCGTTGCGGAGAGAGAGGTTTGTGGGAACGACGGTTAGGATGGAAGTGATTCCGCAGGTTGGAGCGGACAAACAGAGAGCCGCAATCATGTCGCGCAAGAAAACCCAGTTGCACGTTGTGCCGCTAAAGCCGTCGGGTGGCGGTAAGCAAGACGCGGGCGGTAAACAAAGCCGCGAGAGGGCGCAGCTTGTATCGGGCCGATGGCTGCTTGTTGCGGTGTGCGTGACGGTTACGGCCGCGGCCGCTTGCGGCTGGCTGGTGTTGTGCCTGCTTTTCTGGCAAGGGAGCCGGCAGTTGCTTTATGATCCGGCTACGGCAGTGGAAAGAACGCCGGCCAACGTGGGGGTTGTTTTCGATCCGGCGGCATTCGCCGCAACGGGCACAGGCGTGTTAAGTCCCCAAATCTGACAGATATTAACGATACAGTTATCGATTACTTTAAGCAACTATGATATAAGAAATTGTGCCCACAACGATGAAAAACATCGCGCGTGACCTCGGAGTGTCCGTGGTCACAGTTTCGAAGGTGCTTCGGAACCACGAGGACATCAGCGAGGCGACCCGGAAGCGAGTTCTGGACCGTGTTAAGGAACTTGACTACACCCCGAATCTAGCTGCACGTGGCTTGGTCACCGGAAAGACATATCTGGTTGGTCTTGTGGTGCCCGACCTGTTGCACCCGTTCTTTGCCCAAGTAGCAAAATCACTTTCAAGGGCGCTTCTGAAGAAGGGTTACTGCCTCACAATTTCGACCTCGGAAGAGGACGCCGAGCTGGAAAAGCATGAGATCAACCGACTCTTGGGCCGCCGGTTGGATGCTCTCGTCATCGCATCCTCATCCACCAACCCATCTGTATTCGAGCGTATCCAAAGACAAGGGCTGCCATTCGTTTTGATAGACCGCAACTTCCCGGAGCTGCATGCAAACTACGTTGGTGCGGACGACGAGGCGATCGGGGTATTGGCCACAGAACATCTCATTGAAGTAGGGTGCAAGAGAATTGCTCATTTACGTGGGCCCGACAACAGCCCAGGCGCCGGGCGCCTTATGGGATACCAAAATGCCTTGGCCAAGCACAAGTTGAAGTCCTTTTCAGGTTATGTGACGAGGCCGCGGTTGGTGGACGTGCAAAGCAGGGAAAGCGGGGCTGACTTGATGCGGCAACTGCTCGCCCTGAATCCTCGTCCTGACGGAGTATTTTGCTATAACGATCCCATGGCAATTGGAGCGATTCATGCCATTCTCGATGCAGGCTTAAGAGTGCCGGGGGACATCGCTGTCATAGGATCTGGGAATCTCCATTATGATACTGAACTCCGCATCCCTCTATCGAGCATCGACCAACAGACCGACATGATCGGCGAGCGAACTGGGCGTTTGACCTTGTCGTTACTGGAATCAAAGACTCATCCGCGCAATAGGACCATCATCATTCAGCCTCAACTTGTGGTTCGGGCTTCGACCGAAAGGAAGCGGAGATCGAACAGGTAGCCGCGCCATTGAATGCGACGCCAGGCACGAACAGGCATACATGAATCTAGGGCTCCTGCTGGCCATTGCGAGACTGCTTCAGCTGCCTTTAACGCATAGCACCAGAATCGGTGCAATCCGCGAAGGCCGGAGTCGGCAGGTCGTTCTTTGGGCCGGTGCAAGGGCGCGCCATATCGTCGGCCTGGATAAGGTTCCAGCCGCTGGAATTCCAGACGAAACTGGACTGATTCTTTTTGGTGTGCTGGACGCAGCGAGGTAGGCAAAGTCGGGTTTTCTGCTGGCGATATGATCCTGCCTATCCATGGTTAGCCAGTCAGGGACATCCAGGACCTGATGCGGAATTCGCGGCAAATCCCTCCCGATCGAACCCAGAGTGTGGCAATTGTCCACTTTCAGCAAGAGTCCACGGTTAGAATTCATTTGAAATGACTTTGGGAGATTGCGCCATATGCTCAAATCAGGAATCCTAAATCCGAAAATCAACTCTTTGCTTAGTCTTGTCAGGCATACCAATACCCTGGTCATTGCGGATCGTGGGTTTCCCTTTTGGAAGGAAGTCGAGACGGTAGATATTTCCCTGGTCGATGACGTGCCTCGAGTTCTCGATGTATTGGCAGCCATTCGCAGCAACTTCAGCGTGGCCCGAGCTTTCATGGCTCAGGAGTTTAACGAGGTAAATAGCCCTGAGACGATCCTGAAATTCGAGCGCGCGTTGGATGGTATTGCACTTGAATTCGAGCCTCACATCAACCTCAAGAAACGAGTGCCGCATGCCATCGGGATCATTCGCACCGGCGACACGGTTCAGTATGCAAACCTAGTGCTGGAGTCCGGCTAGGCTTCTCTCTGAATACTCTCGCACAGCAAGGATGGCTTTGTTGCAGAGGGTTGGATCACGCAATTCGATCTCGTACAGGCTCAGAGTCCGGCTTGCAAACTACCCTCGCCCGCGCCTGCGACAAGCCCCGGCCCGCCAACTGCCAGACAAGGCTCATCCATGCCGCCGGCCAGTACCGAATCGGCCGGAGAGAGAGAGCAGGTTGACACTCACCCTTGGCGAGTGTATTCTTCCGTGAAGTTAGCGATAACTCTATCCTCGCACAAGGCGGATTGGGCATGCTAGAACCCATCGCAACCGCTCCCGTCGATCCGGCGGCCATCCCGCAACGTATTCTCTATACTGGGGCAATCATGCCGGCCATCGGCCTGGGCACCTTTGGATCCGACCACGTCTCCGCAGCCGAGATCGCCGAGGTGGTGAAGGGTGCCGCCGCGGTAGGCTACCGGCACTTCGATTGCGCTTCGGTCTACGGCAACGAGGCCGAGATCGGTGCATCGATTGAAGAGATTCTCCGCGGCGGAATCAAGCGCGGGGACCTTTGGATCACCTCGAAGCTCTGGAACGACAAGCATGACGAGGACGACGTGATCGCCTCCTGCCGCCAGTCGCTTTCCGATCTGCGCCTCGACTACCTGGATCTTTACCTGGTGCATTGGCCGTTCCCCAATTTCCATCCCCCAGGCTGCGATGTGTCCGCGCGGAGCCCGGATGCCAAGCCCCACATCCACGAAAACTACATGAAGACCTGGCGCAAGATGGAAGAGCTGGTGGACATGGGCCTGGTGCGGCACATCGGCACCTCGAACATGACAATCCCCAAACTGAAACTGGTTCTGCGCGACGCCCGCATCAAGCCCGCGGTGAACGAAATGGAGCTGCACCCGCACTTCCAGCAGCCGAAGTTGTTCAAATTCGTGGTCGAGAACGGCATGAAGCCCGTCGGTTACTGCCCTGTCGGCTCACCGGGACGGCCGGAGCGTGACCGCACCCCCGAGGACACCGCGCCCACCGAAGATCCCGTGATCGTGCGCATCGCTGAGAGCCACGGGATTCATCCCGCGGTGGTATGCATCAAGTGGGCGGTGCAGCGCGGGCAAACACCCATTCCATTCTCCGTCCATCATTACCGCGCCAACCTCGAGGGCATCGTGGGAGATCCGCTCACCGACGAGGAGATGCGCTCCATCACCGCCATCGATCGCAACTGCCGCTTGATCAAAGGCCAGGTCTTCCTGTGGAAAGAGGGCCAGACCTGGGAAGATCTTTGGGACGTAAACGGAGAGATCACGCCACCGTAAACCGCGTGAGGCTTTTCGAGTACCGCGTAACATCGACGAGGAGCAATCCAAATGAAAGCCACGATGACCGCAGCGGTCTTACCGGGGGATTCGACCGTTGAGATGCGCACGGTGCCTGTGCCGGAGCCAGGCCACGGAGAAGTTCTGTTGCGCGTGAAGGCGTCGACGATCTGCGGCTCCGATATTCGCTGCATTTACCACGAGCACTTGGGCAAGGGCCCTGAAGGCTACCAGGGCGTGATTGCCGGGCACGAGCCATCCGGCCAGATCGTCGCCGCTGGCCCGGGCTGCCGCCGCTTCAAAGCCGGCGACCGGGTAGTTGTCTATCACATCTCGGGATGCGGCGTGTGCAACGACTGCCGGCGCGGCTACATGATCTCCTGCACCAGCGAAAAATATCGCCGCGCTTACGGCTGGCAGCGCGACGGTGGCATGGCGGAATACATGGTGGCCGAGGAGAAAGACCTCATCGCCCTGCCCGATGAGCTCTCTTATGGCGATGGCGCGCAGGTTGCGTGCGGATTCGGGACTGTGTACGAGGGCCTGGAAAAGATCGGCATCAACGGCAATCATGCAGTCCTCATTACCGGCTTAGGACCGGTGGGCCTGGCCACTGGCGCGCTTTGCCGCAAGCTTGGCGCCGAAAAGATCATCGGCATCGACGTGGTGCCCGAGCGCATGGAGATCGCGCTCAATCTGGGTCTTTGCGACGCGGTTCTCGTCTCCGGGCCGGATAACGTGGCCGAGGTGAAACGGCTCACCGGAGCCATGGGCGTGGAGCGTGCCGTTGACTGCTCGGCGAACGATGCGGCTCGGGCCACCGCGATTCGCGCCACGCGCAAGTGGGGAAGGATTGTTTTTCTCGGCGAAGGCGGCCGGGTCGAATTCAACCCATCGTCCGACATAATTCATGACCAGAAAACGCTCTACGGCTCGTGGGTCACGTCCACCTGGCTAATGGAAGAGCTGGTGGAGCGGCTGGTGCGCTGGAATCTGCATCCGGCTGAAATCATTACTCACCGCTTTCCGCTGGGACGGGCCGGCGAGGCTTATGCGCTGATGGCCTCAGGAAAATGCGGCAAAGTGGCCGTGTGCGCGGACGAGGAACTGAAATGAACCGGGATCGAAGGCAGAAACCATGACCGTCGCGCCGAGGATCGCAAAGTCTGACTGGAAACGCCAATTGAAGGCGTTTTTGCCGCTGTTCGGACATCGCAACTGGATCGTGGTTGCGGACTCGGCTTATCCGGCACAGTCCAAGCCTGGAATCGAGACGATCGTTGCCGACGCCGCCCAGGTGGAGGTTGCTCGCACTGTGCTCGGCGCAATCGCGGCCAGCAAACACGTCCACGCCAACATTTATCTCGACCAGGAATTACAATTCGTCGCCGAGGCCGATGCTCCGGGTGTTTCCCGCTACCGCGCCCAACTCGCAGGGCTGCTGAAGTCCGCAAAGACAACCACGCTGCCTCACGAGCAGATCATCGCCAGGCTCGACCAGGCGGCGCTGGTCTTCCGCGTCCTCATCATCAAGACGGAATTGTCTATTCCATACACAACGATTTTTCTCGAACTTGACTGCGGCTATTGGGGCAGCGAGGCGGAACATCGCCTTCGTCAGGCGATGGCTGCTTCCGCCGCAGAGAGTAAGGGTAGTTAAGGCTGAAGTGGTGCGGAATTCAATTTGTTTGCTCGACGTCGTACCGAAGGCCGAGTTGGCATAGAGGAAGCACAGTGACCGTGCCTCATTGCATCTTTCGTTCCAGGAGGAAGAACTCATCTTGAACATCTCCGGCGGACCGATCGCGCAGGGAAACCCTCCTTCGCAGAACAATGAAGACATTGAAGCGCAGTTGATCCCTGCAGGGCGGCTCTTGCCATTCCTCGTGGTCACGGTGCTGTTCTTTTTGTGGGCGATCCCGAACAACTTGAACGACATTCTGATCCGGCAATTCATGAAATCGTTCAATATTAACCGGTCGAGCGCGGCGGGAGTGCAGATCTGGTTCTATTTAGGCTACTTTTTGCTGGCCATTCCGGCGGGACAGTTGATGCGGCGCTTCGGCTACAAGATGGGCATTGTGACGGGGCTCTGCCTGCTGGGCAGCGGGTGCCTCTTGTTTTATCCGGCAGCGCAGGCGGGGTTGTATGTGTTCTTTCTTGTGGCGCAATTTGTCATCGCGAGTGGATTATCGTTTCTGGAGACGGGGTCGAATTCATTTATTGCGCAACTCGGGCCGGCAGGGTCGAGCGAGCGCCGCCTGAATCTTTCACAGGCCTTCAATCCCTTGGGGTCCATCAGCGCGGGCCTGATCGGGACAATATTCATTTTCTCCGGCGTGAAGCTGAGCGACGCGCAAGTGGCAGCGATGCAGGCGGCTGGAACCTACCAGGCATATTTGCATTCCGAGACACTGCGCGTGGTCACGCCGTATCTGGTGTTGGGCTGCATCGCGTTTGTCTGGGCCCTACTGGTCTTGGTGACTAGGTTTCCTGATCTGGGAAGCGAGGATGTTTCCGAAAGTGCCTCTTCAGGCGGGATGCACGTGCGACTCTGGCAGCCGCACTTTGTGTTTGCGGTGCTGGCGCAGTTTCTTTACGTGGGCGCCCAGGTTGGCACATGGAGTTACTTTATCGCCTATGTGGAATCGGCCACGGGCGTTGGCGATAAAGCCGCAGGCTACATGCTGACAGGCACATTGGCGGCTTTCGCCGTGGGCCGATTCAGTTCGGCGTGGCTCATGCGGCATTTCCACGCACGGTTGATGTTGGTGGCCTATTCCGTGATTAACGTCGCCTTGTGCCTGGTTGCCGTAGTCCATCCCAGCTGGTTCGGAGTCGGCTGTTTGCTTTTGACGAGCCTCTTCATGTCGATCATGTTCCCGACAATCTTTGCGCTTGGCTTGAAAGGCATGGGCGAGAAGACCAAGACTGCCGGCTCGTTCCTCGTAATGGCGATTCTGGGCGGCGCTGCGCTGACGAAGTTGATGGGAATGCTTCCGCTGCAGACTGCGTACTTGGTTCCGGTCATCTGCTATGTCGGTGTTGCTCTGTATGCGTGGTTGTTCGCCGAGGCCAAAGCAGGCGAGGCGTTGGGATAAGGATAGAGAGTCGTGATTGGCCCTCGGGTATTTTGAACAACGGCAAATGTTGCTCTTCGGCCAGAATTGAGCCCGGAGAGGGCTGAAGATTTTGCCGAAGAAGAAGCGTTTTTATGCGGAGCAGATCGTCGGAGCCGTCATAAAGAAGCGAGGTGGTAAGAAAGGTTTTTCTGGAATCATCCACATTCGGCGGCCAAATCAAAGGCCAAAGGGAGCGTTAAGAGATGTTACGAAGAGATTTCTGCAAGTTGATGGCGGCAGCTGCCGCGGCTCGTGCCATTCGCGTAAAAGCTCAGGCAGGTTTGAGTGCGCCGGCCGGCTTCAACACACTTCACCAGACGTACGAAGAATTCTGCGCCACTCCCGAGAAGGACCGCGTCTTCTATGCTCTCGTCGACGGCAAGATCGGGGAGAAGAAGCTGAACGATGCTGATTGGTCGCCGACCGCGTGGGGCGAGCCAACCGAGTTGCCCGGCGGCTCGTGGGATGGTGTTCCCATGCAGGCGCCGGTGGAAGGTCTGAACGGCGATGGACCCTACCAGCCGAATTGGGATTCGCTGCTGGGATACGACGTTCCCGATTGGTACCGCGACGCCAAGTTCGGGATTTGGGCACACTGGAGCCCGCAGTGTGTCCCCGAATTTGGCGATTGGTACGCGCGCAATATGTACGAGGAGGGTTCTTCCGATTACCTCAACCAGAACTCACACTACGGACATCCATCTGAATTTGGCTACAAAGACCTGACCGCGCAGTGGACGCTGCTCAATTGGGACCCTGAGGCTTTGATCCAAAGGTACAAGGATGCGGGCGCTCGCCTGTTTATCTCGCTCGCCAACCACCACGACGGGTTTGATGCTTGGGGCTCAAAACATCAACCGTGGAACGCTGTGAATCATGGGCCGCATCGGG
Source organism: Occallatibacter sp. (assembly GCA_050018295.1). Classification (GTDB taxonomy): domain Bacteria; phylum Acidobacteriota; class Terriglobia; order Terriglobales; family Acidobacteriaceae; genus Telmatobacter. The sequence continues at coordinate 21,801 of JBEKAJ010000033.1, forward strand.
ATGTCGTGGGAGAGTGGGCCGCTGCCGCGCGCAAGCACGGGCTCCGGTTCGGCGTGACGGTCCATCAGGCGCGCAATTGGTGGTGGTTCCAAACCTCCCACGGCGCCGACAAGAGCGGGCCCTATGCGGGCGTACCCTATGACGGGCGAATGACCCAGGCCGAAGGGAAGGGTCAGTGGTGGGACGGCCTCGATCCACAAATGCTCTACAGTGCGAAGCATCCGAAAGACGCGCTGCCGGACGCCTCCTACGTGAAGAATTTTTACGACCGCACCCGCGACTTGATCGATCAGCACGATCCCGACCTGCTTTACTTCGATAACGCGCTGCTCCCGCTGGGCTGGGGCGGCATGAATGTGGGGGCGTATTTCTACAACCACAACCTAAAAACGCGCGGCAAGATGGAAGCTGTAACGAACGTCAAGAATGTGCCCGACAAGCTGGCCAAGGCGGTGGTGGCCGATTACGAGCGCGGCCTGACCAGCGGCATCATGCCCTACGCGTGGCAGTCTGAAACCTGCATTGGCGAATGGCATTACCGGCGCAGCCTTTATGAGGGCCCCGGCGAATTTGGCGGTTACCTGGCACCGCGCGATGCGATTCATTGGCTGGTCGACACGGTGAGCAAGAACGGGACCTTCATTCTCAATCTCCCGGGCAAACCGGACGGCACCATCGACAGCAAGGAGATCGCCGTTCTCGATGAGATTGCGGCGTGGTTGAAGGTGAACGGCGAAGCCATCTTCGAGACACGGCCGTGGACGGTCTACGGCGAAGGACCGAATGCGGTCGCAAGCGGATCTTTCCAGGGCGGCAGTATCAGTGCATTGGGAAGCAAAGATATCCGCTTTACGCGCAACAAGGCAAATACTGTAATCTACGCGATTTTCATGGGATGGCCGGAGTGGCACGCGCAGATCGCGGCGCTGGGGTTGTCGAGCAAGACTAATCCAGGCAAGATCCAGAACGTCACCGTGCTTGGCTCGGACGCGCAAGTCAAGTGGACGCAGGACGCCGATGCATTGCATTTTCAGCTGCCTTACGGTTTGGCGGTCGCGAATGCCTACGGAGCAGCGCTCAAAATCGCATTGAGCTGAGATAAGCAGACAAAGGGCGGCATGGACCCGGAGCGGATGATGACAGGGACGGGCTGTTCGAGGGGCGTAACTGTCCGTTTTAACCGGAATTAGTTTCCTCGCCGGCGGCGAGGCCGATCTGAAGGTAATTGGCACTGTGCGCTCATTGCGAGCGTAAGGGGGAAGTCTGGTGAACGCCTGGGTTCGTCGGGGCCCGGTTGTGGCAGGGTTGGGGATTCTGCTGGTCGGTGGTCGGCCACTCTGGGGCGCCGATACGCAAATCGTGTTGTCGCGCGCAGACAGGACGGTTGTGATCGAGCCATACGCTCCGAATATCGTCCGTATCACAGTAAGTTCGGAGAAGCCGAAAGCTCTTGCGGTTCCCGGGTGTGGATTCGTGGGCACGCCATCCATGACTGGCTGGACGCACGACCAGGACACTGGCGGGTACGACGTCATTCGCTCGCAACGAATGATCGTCCGTATTTCCCCCGAAGACCTGCCTCCACCTCACGCGATGCCTCTCGACGCGTTGAATCAGTCGCTGAGAGATCGCTACTTCGGCGGCGCCCCGCGAAGACCGGGGATATACAACGACACGATCTCAATTACTACCGCGTCGGGCAAACCGCTTCTGAGCATGCGGAACTGGTCCATGGTGCCCAATCGGACTGAGTCGTCCTCTGAAAGGGCAATGGGCGAGCAAACGGTCGATCCCGGCTATCGCGTTTCCGCCGTCTTCGACTCGCCAGCCGGTGAGCACTATTACGGGCTGGGCGAACACCAGCAGGGTTTGCTCGACCTCCGCGACCATCGCGTCAACTGTTGGCATGACTACGGCGCGGTTGGCGGGGAAACTGTCTGTGTCCCTTTCATGGTGTCAAGCCGCGACTACGGGCTGATCTGGGACAACCCCTCAAAAACAACAGTCGATCTCGGTTTCAATCTGCAGAATGTATGGTCGTCCGAGGTGGGTGACCGCGTCTCCTTCTTTGTGATTGCGGGCGATAACAGCGATGAGATCTACAAGGGCTATCGCCAGCTCACCGGTGTCACGCATATGCTGCCAAAAGCCGCATACGGCTACATCCAGAGCAAGGCGATCTATCCCACGCAGGACCAGCTGATGGCCGTTGCCAAGGGATATCGCGATCGAAACCTGCCGCTCGATGTGCTGGTCGTCGACTTCCTGAACATGACGAAACAAGGCAATCTGGATCTGGATCCGGCTCGATGGCCCGATCCCGCCGTCATGAACGATCGGTTGCATTCGATGGGCATCACCACTCTGCTCAGTGTGTGGCCGCAATTTGCTCCCGGCTCGCTGTATTACGACACGCTTGAGCAAAAGGGATGGCTCATTCACACCCCTGACGGCAAACCGGATTTCGGTGACTTCAAAGATGTGATCGGTCCCAACATCGACACAACGAATCCCGCAGCAGCCAAATGGTGGTGGGAGTCCATCCGAGATCGTTATGTAAAGCCTTACGGCTTCGATTACATCTGGCTCGATGAAACGGAACCGGACATCGATCCGGCCAAGGACGTTTTTTATGTTGGCTCGGGGACCCGTTATTACAATGTCTATCCGCTGTTCCACACAGCGTCGGTTTACGAGGGCTTTCGCCGCGATTTCGGTGAGAACCGGCGAGTAATGATTCTCGCCCGCGCGGCCTATCTCGGGGCGCAGCGAAACGGCACGGTCTTCTGGTCGAGCGATATCCGGTCCACTTGGGACATGTTGAAGCGCTCCATACCAGCGGGATTGGATTTCACGGCTTCAGGCATGCCGTACTGGGACACGGATATTGCGGGTTTCTTCTCGCCGCTGATCCCCTCCACCTACCACTCCGCGCATCCACCGTTGGTTGACCCTTCAGACGCCAGGGACAACGTCGACAATTACGAAGATTATCCTGAGCTTTTTGTGCGCTGGTTCGAGTGGGGAGTTTTCCAGCCCGTCATGCGCGCCCACGGAGAGCGGGAACATAATGAGGTATGGTCTTACGGCAAGCAAGCCGAGCCCATTCTTGAAAAATATCTGCGCCTGCGCTACGCATTGTTGCCGTACATCTACTCGCTTGCGTATCACACTTACCAAACGGGCGCCCCGTATACTCGCGCCCTGTTTATGGATTTTCCGAATGACCCAGAGGCCGCGAACATAAGCGATGAGTATATGTTCGGTCCGGCCATTCTGGTGGCGCCAGTCACTGAACAAGGCGCGGTCAGCCGCAAGGTTTACCTTCCTGCCGGAAGCGATTGGTATAACTACTGGACGAACCAGCGAGTAAAAGGCGGCCGGACCGTCTTAGTGCCTGCACCGATCGACACTATTCCTCTTTTTGTGCGTGCGGGTTCCATTCTGCCGATGGGCGGACCTGTCCTCAGTACGCACCAAACGCAGGCCATCGCGTCCGTGCGCGTTTATCCCGGTGCTGATGCCGATTTCACTCTCTTTGCAGATGATGGCACCTCGTATTCCTATGAAGACGGCGCAGGTTCCATCACCAGACTTCACTGGGATGATGAGAAGCGCCAGTTGACACATACCGGTCCGGAAGCATGGAAAGAGCCGGACGCAAAAGTGATCGACGTCGTTCGCCCGTAAGCCGCGATCAAGGTCTCGAGAAGCAGGGGGGCATTCTGTCTACGGCGGGATTCCTATGTTGGTAAAGCTGAACCCCGCCGCAATTGCGCTAAGTGTGGCGATCTCGACGTCATTGAGGTTAAGATCAACGGGCGAATTGCCTGGAGCCAAGGAGGGTAAATGCGACACGGTTTTCTAATGCGCGGCCATCGTTTTTCTTGTGAAAGGCCCCTTATGCGCAATTTCTTCCTCGGTTCAATTCTCTTCCTGAGCATCGATTCCCCAGCTCAACTTTCCGCAGCCGATCCGGTGCTCTGGTATCGGCACCCGGCCCAAGAATGGGGCGACGCGCTGCCCATCGGGAACGGCAGATTGGGTGGGATGGTATTTGGCGGCATCGCAAAAGAGCGTATCCAACTGAATGAAGATACGATCTGGAATGGCAAGAAGCGGGATCGGGTTAATCCTGAGGCGCTCAATGGCAAGAAGCGGGATCGGGTTAATCCTGAGGCGCTCAGGGCTTTGCCGGAGGTTCGCCGCTTGCTCTTCGAGGGTAAACCAGGCGAGGCGGAGGCATTGGAAGATCGGAAGATGCTGGGCATACCCAACCGCCAGCCTCCGTACCAGCCGTTGGGAGACCTGAACATCGAGTTCGCGGGTCAGGACAACGCCGTTGATTATCGCCGCGAATTAGACTTGGCAACGGGAATCGTGCGCATCACCTACCGCATCGGGGATGCGACCTACACGCGCGAAGTGTTTGCTTCCGCGCCGGACCAGGTGCTAGTCGTCCGCATCTCCTGCGATAAGCCTGGCCGCTTGTCGTTTGATGCAACGTTGACTCGTTCCCAAGATAGCCGAACCAGCACAGCCGCACCCGACCGCGTCATCTTGGAAGGGCAAGCGATTGCGCACACGAACTTCTGGATCTCCCCGCGCCTAACTCCCGAAAAGCTAAAAGCCGAACAGGACCAGCTCGAGCCGACCGGCGTGAAATTCCGCGCCGTTTTGCGCGCTGTCAACGAAGGCGGTCATGTGGAGGTTTCCGGCAGCGAAGTGATTATTTCCAATGCCAATGCGGTCACTCTTTTGCTGGTCGCCGGGACGAATTATCGGGGCGGCGATCCAGCTTCTATTTGCGCTCAGTACCTGCTTCGCGCCGCCAGGTCGTACTCCGCCCTCAAGACCCGCCACTTGGCGGACCACCAGAAGCTCTTCCGCCGCGTTGACCTGGAGTTGGCGCCGCCGGTCAACGAGACTTCAATTGAAAGCCTTCCCACCGACGAGCGTTTGGCCCGCGTCAGGCAAGGCCTGGACGACCCCGGACTCGCTGCACTGTACTTCCAATTTGGTCGCTATCTGCTCATGGGAAGCAGCCGTCCCGGCACGATGGCAGCCAATTTGCAAGGCATTTGGAACGAAAGCATGGCCCCGCCATGGGACAGCAAGTACACCACCAACATCAATGTCGAAATGAATTACTGGCCAGCCGAAGTCGGCAACCTTCCGGAAACCACCCTGCCGTTCTTTGACTTGGTCAAATCATCGCTCGATAGTGGGCGCCGTACTGCCCGCGAAATGTACGGCGCTCGCGGCTTTGTGTTTCACCACAACCTCGATGCCTGGGGCGATACGGCACCGGTCGATTACGGCTATGTCGGCGTTTGGCCGATGGGTGGTGCTTGGATGGCGCTCCATTTCTGGAAACATTACCAATATGGTATGGACCGCTCATTCCTCGGCCGCGAAGCGTACCCCATCATGAAGGAAGCCTCGCAGTTTCTTCTCGATTTCCTGATCGATGACGGCAAGGGGCATCTGGTCACAAACCCGTCCTATTCGCCCGAGAACAGTTATCGTATGGCGGATGGAACCATAGGCCGGCAAACCGTTGGCGCCACGATGGATTACGAGATCATTTATGCACTTTTCCATGCGACCATCAGCGCCTCTGAAATCCTTAGAGTCGATCCTGGCTATCGTGCGCAGTTGGAAAACGCGCTCAAGCGCATCCCCGATCTCAAAATCGGAAAACATGGTCAGTTACAGGAGTGGAGCGAAGACTACGACGAACCCACTCCGGGGATGAGTCATGTGTCGCATCTGTTCGCGCTGTTTCCGTCCGATGAGATTACTCTGCGCGGTACGCCGGAGCTGGCCAAAGCCGCGCGCATTTCGCTCCAGCGCAGGATGCAGAATGGCGCTGGCAAGAGTGGATGGCCCGCGGCATGGTACTCAAACCTCTGGGCGAGTCTTGAGGACGGCAACCGCGCCTATTTGCAGATCCAGTACCTCCTCTCGACCTCGTCCGAGAGCTTACTGAACGCCAACCGCCGGTTCTTCCAGATCGACGCCAACTTCGGCGGAGCTTCCGGCATAGCCCAGATGCTCTTGCAGAGCCACTCTGGAGTGATCGCGTTTTTGCCGGCGCTTCCGTCGGCATGGCCGGAAGGCAGCTTTCACGGACTTCGGGCTCGTGGCGACGTCGAAGTGGACGCATCCTGGAAAGGTGGGCTTGCGGTTTCCGCCACGTTGCGCCCGGGCGTTGCGGGCGAGTTCAACCTGCGACCGCCGCCCGGTCAGCGCATCGGCAGAATTGAATCGGCTGGCCGCACCGTCTCCATCTCTCAATCCGGGGACGTTTGGCAGGTTCGTCTTGAACCACACCGTGAATACACAATCACGTTTGAATGAGGACCCCATAGTCACTTCAGGATCAACGATTGCTATCAGCGGTTTTGCCGCGACTGGCTAATGCTGGCCACCGACAAATAAGGAGGACGGAAATCATGAATCGGAGAGAATTTATGGCCGCGACAGCGGCGGCCGCCGCGGCTTCTGCGTCGTCGACGCTTCTGGCCGCCGGTGCGCAGTCCATAGTCAATGCCGGGGCACCGGCCAACCCCGATCCCTATATTGAGCAGGTTCCTGTTCCCGAATACAGTCACGCTTCTCCGGCCGCGTACGAAGCCTTTCAGGACATGAAATTCGGCGCTCGTATTCATTGGGGCATTTATTCAATCTGGCACCGCGGAGCGGAATCCTGGCCCTACCTGACTATGTCGTTCGATGACCGGCAGCGGTACAACTCCCTCTACCAGACCTGGAACCCTGTGGGCTTCGATGCGGACAGTTGGACGGATGTTTTCAAAGAGAGCGGCATGAGAATGTTCGCTTTTACCACCAAGCATCACGAAGGCTTCTGCATGTTTGACACGAAGACGCGCGTTCGGAACCGCGCCAACTGGACTGCGCACCGCGGCCCGCAGATCGAAGAGTGCGACCTGGCCTATTCCATCATGGAGACGCCGTTTCGCAGAGATGTCGTGAAGGAGCTCTGCAATGCTGCCCATAAACGCGGCCTGAAGATCGATCGCTATTTCTCGCATCCTGACTGGTACGACGCAGACTTCCGCCCCTACGTCGAGCATCCGTTTCAGGTTCCTTCGTCACCGGAATTGCTGACGGCCCGCGATCTGCGCGCCACGCATGCGGTCTATAGGGATCATCCCGTGATCGTGCCCGACCCTACGGATCAACAGGTCACCCGGATGATGGAGCGCCATCGCGCCCAATTGGTTGAATTGCTCAGCAATTACGGAACGATCGACATGATGTGCCTCGACATGTGGCTCGGCCCACGTGTTTGGCCGGAGATGCGCAAAACTCTGCTCAAAATGCGAGAGATTCAGCCGGACGTGATGCTGCGCGATCGGGGCATCGGCAACTACGGCGACTACGACACGCCCGAGCGCGTGATCCCGGGGTCCAATCGGGCGACGAGCATGCCTTGGTTCTGCATCTATCCGCTGGGCACGAATTTCTCCTACGATTCTGTCGCTTCCAATTACAAGGGCACGCAGTGGATCGTTCACAATCTGGCCGATACGGTGGCCAAAGGCGGCGGCCTCATGGTCGGTGTGGGGCCGAGTCCAAATGGCGAGTTTCACCCGGAAGCCATTCGTCAAATGAAGGCCACCGGGCAATGGCTCGCCGTGAACGGTGAGGCGATCTACGCGACGCGAGCTCGATACGGAGAGTTTTGGGCGGAGGGAGACGGGGTTCGCTATACGCGCTCGAAGGACGGGCGAACCGTCTATGCCATCCTCACCGAATGGCCAGGCGCGCAGATCGCTCTGGAACGGGTACGTCCCGAGCCGGGCTCGAAGGTGTACCTGCTGGGCTCCGACGCAACGATCCGCTGGAGCTATGACTCCGCCAAAGGAACTACGGTGATCTTTCCGGAGAACCTGCAACAGTCCGACAACCGGCCCTGCGAATTTGCGTGGTGTCTGAAGTTAGAAATCGCGAAGGCTTGATCCGGATGCCCATTGCCTGCAGTGCCTCGCCGAAATTCCGTCCGGCCAATACACATCGTGCTTTCTATGGGATCGCCTTCGGTTCTTCAAAGCTGTCGCTCGCCCGGCTCAAGCTCAGAAGAGGCCGAATGCTCTCGTTGACCTCTTCGTTGCGGGAAAGAAGGTCCGCGAAGTAGCCCACCTTATGAAGCCGGCGCTTGTTATGGTCCACCCCGGTCTCCATCAGAAGATCGGATACACCTCAATGCGTGCACCGAAGCCGATTACTCTTAAACAGTCAGCTAGAGTTCAGAAATTTTTCTGAAGATCGTGCGCACCGGGCGGCCTCTGACATCGGATAATATGAAATTCTTGGAAGTCAAATTCGAGGGCTTACGAAGTCGGGGGGGGTGGGCTCCGGCAATTTTGAACCACTATTAATGTTGGTTATCGGTGGGAGAGAGTCGCGCCTGTAAAGGCGAAGGATCCTGTCGATCAAGAGAGAGCGCTTTTCCTTAAGGCAAATCGTTTGTCAAAGAAGACAAGTCTTGGAAGACTTCCAAATCACGCCGTCCCGCCTTCTTCTCCAGATGGAAGCATGTTCATTTGCAGTCCCTCGATTTCATCCAAACCCTTGCCTGCGATGCCTTGCAAATCGCTATAAATGCCGGCCGTTGATTCAATCACCCCTCGAATCTGCTCCTCGCGCTTTGCCCAAAGGCGAATCATGGTTTTCCGTTCCCTAGCGAGATCCTGCTCCATTTCCGTAAACTTCTCAACAATCGACTCGACGACCCGGACGCCTTCGATGTGGTCGAACGCTTCCACTTCTTTGGGAAGCGTACCTTCCCGGCGCGGCTAAAGAGGTGATCGTCTTCCTCCAGAAACACATGACCCGCGCGGCCGTCATTGGATCCGTAAAGCGGACCGACATCTGGAGCTACCCTGCAGTTGCTGTCCGGGAAGCGATCATGAATGCGATCATCCGTGCAAACTATGCGCGGCGGGCGCGCCCATTCGCGTTGCCCTGCTTGACGATCGTCTTGAGGTCGAGAATCCAGGATTGCCGCCGTTCGGCCTCACCATCGACGACATTCAAAGAGGCATCTCAAAGCTCCGCAACCGGGTCATCGGTCGCGTATTTCAGGAGTCGGGACTCATCGAACAATGGGAAGCGGTATCCAGCGTATGACCGCGGCCTGCAGGGACCGGGGACTGAACGCCCCACGGTTCGAGGAAATTGGGACGCATTTTCGCGTGACCCTCTCGGCGGTCGTTCGGGGCGCTCCCGCCAGGGACACCCGAGACGAAAGGATCCTCACGGCATTAGCAAAGCATCCCAATGCTGGTCTCTCCACTTCGCAGATCGCCGAACGAATTGCGCTGTCCCCCCGAGCGACGAGAACTCGTCTCCCTTCATTGGTAGAACGTGGATTGATCGTGAAGATTGGAAGCGGCTCAAAGGATCATCTCTCGGAGCGATAGTCGAGACGGGGTGTATTGGGCTCCGCAGTGCTGACACACCTCAATCGTCCTGGCTCCCTGTGACTTCTGCAGTCCCATTCGCGTGCGTTATTGCGATGCCATAGGGTTGATCATCGTCTTTATCGTCTCCATCCTCCTCCTCCTCTTCATCGCCGACCGCCTCACCCCCAGTCGAGGCCGCGTAGGCCGCCCGCTCACGCTTGTCTCGCCTGACATCCAACAGCTGTTCTCCAACCGTGTGTTTCGGGGAAAAGCAGTACTGAACGTATGCCTCGAAGAGTGCCTGATTAGGAATGCCGCGCTTCAAGACATCGGCATG
>JBEKAJ010000034.1:0-20386 GCA_050018295.1 Occallatibacter sp.
GTTGATGAAGCGGTGAGCCGGCCCACCCTCGAGGTGGCCGACATCGTCCGCGCAGCGGGCAACAGATTCTGGGAAGGGCACAAGTCTCACCTTGCATGGGCGCATCGCAAGGTGCTCGATGCCATCGTCCGGTGCCGCACCGCGGCACTGGGCGGTCATCGCGATAAGTGCATCCGCTGTGGCCATCTGACCGCCTCTTATAACTCATGCCGCAATCGGCACTGCCCGAAGTGCCAGGGCAACGTGCGCGCCAAGTGGCTGGCCGCGCGTTCTGCTGAACTGTTGCCTGTACCGTACTTCCACATCGTCTTCACGCTGCCGCACTCGCTCTCCGCCTTAGTCCTCCAGAACAAGCGGCTGCTTTACGATTTGCTCTACCGCGCCAGCGCCGCCACCATGCTCGAACTGGCTCGCGATCCCAAGCACCTGGGAGCAGACATCGGATTCCTCGGCGTGCTCCATACCTGGGGACAGAACCTCCAGGTTCATCCCCACGTCCACTACATCGTTCCCGCTGGCGGCCTCGCCCTCGATGGTTCCAGATGGATAGACTCTTCGCGCCGATTCTTCCTGCCCGTCAAGCGACTCAGCCGTGTATTCCGCGACGACTTCTGCGGCCAACTCCGTGAACTGTTCAACCAGGACAGACTGCAGTTCCACGGCTCGCTGCGACAGCTTGCTTCACCTGATGCATTTAGTCACTTCCTCTGGCAGTTCGGCCAAAAGGACTGGGTCGTCTACGCAAAGCCACCCTTCGGCGGCGCCGAACACGTCCTCAACTATCTGGCCCGCTACACTCATCGCGTTGCTATCTCCAACCATCGACTCGTGGCCTTTGAGAACGATCGCGTCTCCTTCCGCTGGCGAGACTATGCGCACGGCGGCAAGAACAAGGTCATGACTGTTTCTGCAGATGAGTTTCTGCGCCGATTTCTTCTTCACGTCCTGCCCAAAGGGCTGGTCCGCATCCGTCACTTCGGGCTGTTCGCCAACCGAAGACGAGAGACTGCCCTTGCATGCTGCCGCCAGTTGCTGGGCACAGCGTCCTGCACTGATCACCCTGAGACAGACAACCTGATGCGCTGTCCGGTTTGCGCCGGAACCATGTTGGTCATTGAACGGGTCACCGGCGCTCAACTTTACTTCCGCTCCGAACAGTGTCCCGCAACCCCGCAGAGACGCAGCATTGACAGCTCATAAAACATCCATGGCCCACGATTCATCTACCCCCGTCGCCCCGTGGCACGCTCGAGCATGCAACGCCGTCCTATGCCCGCAAGCGGCTCACGCATTCTGTCTTCGGCACTCGCGCACACATTGCAGCACGCAACTTCCCTCACTGAAGGGCTTCTCCTCACTCGGCTGGCTCAGTTCCGTGCTCAAAAAAGCCACGCTCGGCGTGACGGCGTCATTGAAAGTACATAGGTAGATCACCGCATCCGCCGCAAGCGCCGCAGGCTCAGTTCAAACGATCCTATCGAAATGTATGGTCCGCCGCTTGGTTGCAAGCGAAAAGTGACGAAGGCGGTGTGGTCTGCGCAAATGTATCCGGCCTCGGTTGAGCAGAAGCGCTCAGGGCACTCGATGGAGTACGCTGCGCTCTCGTCCTGGATACTGCCGCAGCCTCGAAGATCGGGCCTGGTTTCGATAACAGGTTCTCGAGAGCGCTGGGTTCGACCATTTTGCCATCTCAAATTTCGCCAGCAGACCTGGCAGATCCTTTTCAATTTTGAGAATCAAAAACAGCTCGCCGTAGCCGCTGGGGTGCAATTGTGGAAATCGCGAAGCGATTTCCAAGCCTGGCGTCCTTTGCCAGGCGTCAATTGCACGCCAGCTGTGATCTCAGATCCTCACCACCGAGCAGCGCAGGCTTGTAAACTTCTCCTTTGGTCAGCACCGCCCATGCGATGCGGGCCAGTTTGTTGGCCAGCGCCACGGCTACGACATTCTTGTGAGCGCGGGCAGATAGCTTGGCGAGCCAGGCACGAAGACCGGGTGCCTGGTTTTCGCTGCGCTGCAGCACGGCGCGTGCCCCATGCACAAAGAGTCGTCGCAGATAGCTATTTCCCCGCTTGCTAATTCCGAGCAGTTTCTCCTTGCCGCCGGTCGAATATTGTCTCGGAACTAATCCAAGCCATGTTGCGAAGGCTCTGCCTTTGCTGAACTCCACCCCGTTTGCGATGGCTGCGACGACGGCCGTGGCGGTGATGGATCCAATGCCTGGAATCGTCATCAGCCGCCGGCAGGCTTCATGTTCGCCCGCCACCTTCACGATGGCTTCGTCGATCTGATCGATCTGGCTTTGAAGGTGTCGAAGCTCGCCCTGCAATTGCGCCAGCACTGTCCGCAGCGGACCGGATAAACACGTATCCGCATCTTCGAGGATTCCTGGCAAAGCAGTCTGCACATGTTGGCGACCCTGGCGTATGGTGATACCGCGCTCCAGCAACAGGCCGCGAATCTGGTTGATCAGCGACGTGCGTCGCCGCACCCAGCGGTCACGCACGCGATGGAATGACTGCAGATCCAGCTGCTCCTCGCTTTTGATCGGTACAAAGCGCATCCTCGGCCGCCCCACCGCTTCGGCGATGGCCTCCGCATCGATGTAGTCGTTCTTGTTCGTCTTTACGTATGGCTTGATGTATTGGGCTGGCATCAGGCGCACGTCGTGTCCCTGCTCGCGCAGCGCACGGCCCAGGAAATGCGCGCCTCCGCAGGCCTCCATGCCAATCAGTCTCACCCCCAGGTTGGCTGTCAAGTGCAGCAGCTGGCTCCGCGTGAATTTCTTTCGGATCAAGATCTCGCCTCTCTTGTCGAGACCCACCAGGTGGAATACAGTCTTGCCAAGGTCGATGCCGATCGTGTCGATTTCCATGAGCGCCCCCTCCTCCTGTGTACCTCTCTTATACCTCCGGAGCTTGGCGTGTACTCAAAAGCGGCGGACCATTCCATTACTGCCCCGGACGAATGCAGCGGGCTCGAACTCGCCTCGTCTGCCGGGGCAGTCCCGATAGGAACCTAACGTTTATCAGGACTCATCCGGCACGAGCCCGTCAGTGACAGATCGGTGTCGATGACTGCTTTGGGCCGTGAGTGTAAATCGACCACCATGTGCAGGCAAATTAGCGCACATTGGCCGATTCTCGGGAAGTAACCCGAGAGAGCACATGCGGCAGACAAAAGAACCGAGTTCGCAGTTGCGTCAGATGGAATCACCACAGAATCTTGTGAAACTGAATGAGTCCTTTGCGATTCTCGCACAACCCCAAGGCTCCCGAAAAAGGTCCTTGCACCCAAGGCCAAATCGTCCAAGCTCTCCGATGTGGGCCAGCCACAATTCTCCGCGGATTACGGCGCCTTCGGCAATACGGGCGCGAAGCAAATTTGGCTAAGTACCAGTGGTGACTACGACAGCTGCGCAGGGTCCCGGGCCGCGACTGCGATACGCATGCTTTTGAACGGAATCAAAGTAGATGGCATCCCCCTTAGACAGCTGGTAGATCTCGGTTCCAATGGTTATTTCCAGCTCCCCATTGATCACATAGAGAAGCTCCACTCCCGTGTGATAGTGAGGAGCCATCTTCGCAGGCGGTAAATCGTGGAAATGCGCGAGGAATGCATTGAGCTTTCGCTCGGTCGCGCGAAAGTTGAGGCTCTCAAAGTCGTAAGCTGCATCCCGAGGCTTCGCGTCCGCCGGGAACTTTATCCGCTCATCTTTTCGCGAGATTGCTACAACATGCCGCTTCCGCGGGTCTGTGAAGAAGTAATCCAGGCCGACATTGAACACGGTGGCAATGCGAACCAGGGTTGGGAGAGTCGGCACAAGCCGCGCGTTCTCCAGTTTTGAAAGCATGGCCGCCGACAGACCTGTATGCGCAGCCAATTGAGCCAAACCCATGCTCTTGCGCTGCCGCAGGGACCGCAACTTCTCGGCAATAGCATAAGGGCGGATCGACTCCTCGATGACGTCCGTTTTCTCGTGTTCACGGGCTGATTTCGTGTCTTTCAAAATTACCTCATATCTTTTCTTGGCAGTTAAGCGAAGTGAGTTTGGTGATTCGGTATTAACAGATACTCAAGTTATTTTAATTTACTGTCAAGTATGTGCAAGGCACAATCAGCCTCTTGTGGAGCAATAGACATGATCAAGGCTGATTCAGCAAATCAAACCAAACGAGGTATGTCTCCTATGCGTCTCACATCGCGTCTATCCATTGCGGCTCCCATCGTGGCACTGGCCATGCTGGTTTCCGCCAACAATGCGTTTGCACAAAAAACCGAAACCATCGAAGGTGGTCGCACCACTGTTGCGCTCGCCAGCGGTTTTGTCTCCGCACTTGGAAGCCTCGACGTAACACCCGGCACCGTCGGCCCCACGCGGCTCTACAACGGCACCGTCAACTTCCCAGTAACCGGCGGCGCAATTGATCTAGACACGGCAGCCAGCCAGATACTGCACTCGGGTGGGCTTACCCTCACTGCCGGACAGACAACAGTCACGCTGCAAAGCTTCATCATCGACACCACAGGCACGCCTGTCATAACAGGACTGGTTTCCGTGGACGGAAAGCTTCTCGGGCGCTTGCCCCTTTTTGATCTTGCTCTTCCCAGCGGGATTACTCTTCCACTCAAGCCCCATGACGGCCAGATCATCCTCAAGGGTGTTGGCGTCACTCTGGACAGCACCGCCGCGGGCGCTCTCAACAGCGTCTTTCATGTCTCCGCATTTACGGGCGGATTCGGGATTGGCACTGCAAAGGTCATCATCGATCTTCCCGGTTGCTACGACGAAGACAGAGACTAACTTTCCTCGGGGGGCGTCGCCTGTGTCATCTGACGCCCCACCTCGTGGCACCCTTTGAAATCATGACAGCCCAATCAAGCTGGAAAAATGAAACTTTCAATTCAAGGAGAAATCTCGTGAAACGAATTTACGCTGTGATCTGTTTTGCCCTGCTGGTTGCGTTGAGCTTCAGCGGCGCCACACTCGCAGAATCCAAGAAAGACATTGTGGACACCGCAGTCGCCGCAGGGGACTTCAAGACACTGGCTGCAGCGCTCCAGGCAGCCGATCTAGTAGACACGCTCAAGGGACCGGGTCCGTTTACAGTTTTTGCGCCAACAGATGAGGCATTTGCGAAGCTGCCTCCGGGAACAGTGGAAGACCTGCTGAAGCCCGAAAACAAACAGAAGCTGATTTCGATCCTGACATATCACGTCGTCGCTGGGAAGTTAACGGCGAAGGATGTGGTGAAGCTGCATGAGGCCAAGACTGTCAACGGCCAGGACGTGAAAATCATGGTGGAGGATGGCAAGGTCATGGTGAACAACGCCAACGTCATCAAGACTGACATTCAGTGCACCAACGGCGTTATCCATGTGATTGACACCGTGCTTCTGCCCCAGTAAAGCTCGTGCAATTTTCGGCCCCGCGGCTGGAGACTCCGTATCCAGCCCCATTTTTTCTGAACAAGTGGGTTGTGCTCTACTCCAGGCACTTCACCAGGGGCTACCGGATCGAGGCGCGCAACTCCCAGCGCGGCCAGCCACTGTACGAGCAAGAAGGCGCCGTCGTGCTTGGTGTCTGGGTGCAATGCGCGGATACCCACAAGCAGTTCGGCACTGAAGAGGCCTCCAACGCAGACTCCTGGCAGGCCCTGATTACAAGGTGTCAAATGACCATGGCCCCGATAGCAGGGTTCGAGGGTCATTGGAGACGGTATGAACTACGACGCCATTCTGGTAGCGTCCTTTGGTGGCCCGGAATCGCCTGAGGACGTGATGCCATTCCTGGAAAATGTCTTGCGAGGCAAGAACGTGCCGCCGGAGCGCATGCTCGAAGTGGCCGAGCACTACTACCACTTCAGCGGAAAGAGTCCGATCAACGATCAGAATCGGCAACTCATCGCGGCCCTTAAGGCGGAACTGGCTCAGCACGGACCTCGTCTGCCGATCTATTGGGGAAACCGCAACTGGGATCCGATGTTCGCAGACACGCTGCAAAAGATGACGGCGGACGGAGTGCGCCTCGCTCTGGCTTTTGTGACTTCGGCGTATAGTTCGTACTCGGGCTGTCGGCAGTATCGGGAGGACATTGCCCGCGCGCAAGAGATAGCCGGCGAGGGTGCGCCGACTGTCGATAAGATTCGTGCGTTCTACAATCATCCCGGATTTGTTGAAGCAGTCGCAGATCGGGTGAAGGAATCGCTGGAATTGATCTCCCAGGACAGGCGGGAAGCGGCGCATCTGATCTATACCGCACACAGCATTCCGACGGCGATGGCGCTAGGGTGCGACTACGAAAAGCAACTCAGGGAAACCAGCAGGCTAGTGGCGGAGAAGCTGGGGCGCGAAGAATGGAGACTCGTATACCAGAGCCGAAGCGGGCCAGCCTCTCAGCCCTGGCTGGGCCCCGACATCCTTGATTGCCTCCGCGAAATTAGGACGCGGGGTGGCAGTTCAGATGTTGTCATCGCGCCGGTCGGTTTCGTCTCAGACCACATGGAGATTCTTTTCGATCTTGATACACAAGCGCGTGAACTATGTGCGGAGTTGGGCTTGCGCATGGTACGGGCCAAGACCGCGGGTACGCATCCCAGGTTCATAAGAATGATCCGCGAACTGATTTGCGAGCGAATCGACGACAATTACACGCGACTTGCCCTGGGTGCGCTCGGCCCACGCCCGGACATTTGTCCCTCCGACTGCTGTCCCACGCCAAGACGTTCGCAAACTGGGGCTGCTTAAGGCTTAAGGCGCGAGGGGGTGAGCGCTCTAAGCAAGGGTCTCCTGCCTTTCGACTTCGAGCGTGGGCCGCCACGGCTCCTGAAAGAGAGAACGCGGATTGTAATTCTTCGTGAGAAGCAACTGAACGTCGCTGATGTGGCGTTCGTAAAATGCGCCCTCGCAGAAGGCCAAGTAGTAGTCCCACATCCTTATGAACCGATCATCGAATCCCATCGCTTTGACTTCACCGATGGAATTGAGGAAGCGCTCGCGCCATGCTGCTAGCGTGCGGGCGTAATGGGCTCCCATGTCCTCCGCGTGGAAGAGCGAGAGCCGGGTTGCGCGGGCGAGTGAATCCAGAACTCCCCGCAACGACGCCAGTTGAGCGCCGGGAAAGATGTACTTCTGTATCCAGTCGCTTTGTTTCAGGTATTGAGCGAATCTTTGTTCGTTCATCGTGATCGTCTGCAGCAGCATGGAGCCGTCGGGTTTGAGCAGCCGGTCACAGGCGCCGAAAAACTCGTCATAGTGTTCAAAACCCACTGCCTCGAACATCTCGATGCTTACAATCTTGTCGAAGCTGCCGCTCAACTCACGGTAATCCTTCAGCAGAAGCTCAATGCGCCGCTCCCTGTCCGCGGCATCGAACAGCGCACGCGCATGCGCATACTGTTGTTGACTGATCGTCGTGGTCGTAACGTGGCAACCGTAATTGCGCGCAGCATGCAAGGCCAAGGCGCCCCACCCCGTTCCTATCTCCAGCACGCGGTCCCGCGGCTGCAGTTCCAGCTTCCGGCAAATGCGATCCAGCTTCTGGAACTGGGCTGTCTCAAGTGAGTCCACGGGGGTTTCGTACCAGGCGCAGGAGTAAACCATGCTTTCATCGAGAAAGAGCTGGAAGAACTCATTGCTGAGGTCATAATGCGCATGAATGTTGCGGCGACTGCCCTCTACAGTGTTCTTTCTGAAGCGCTGGCTAAGGCGGTCAACGAAGCGGCTGAGCGATGAGAAAACCGTGTTCGACGTCTCCAGCTGCGCCAGATTCCGCACCGCCAGCCGCGTGAGCGAGACCAGATCGGGCGTTGACCAATCCCCATCCATGTACGCTTCGCCGATCGCTGTATCGCCGCCCAGCAGGGCACGCGTGAAGAACCGTTCCCGGTGCACAAAGAGCTGTGCGCTGAGTTCTGAACGGACGTCTCCGAAGGTGAGCGTCTGGTCCGAGAGCACCAGTTCGAGCGAGCCTCCCTGCAATCCATCGAGCATGGACAGAAACAACTTCTTGGCTGTGGATCCGAAAATCTCTTTCATCGCTTCATACCTCGTTTGCGTGGCCGCGCCGATGCGTGAATACCGGCACTTTTTTCAGATAGAGCCGCAAGGCTTCCCAGTGAATGGCGCCGATCACCTTGGCGGTCATCCAGGGATGGGAGAGAAGCGCGCGATGCAGGGACCCCGCGCTCCATGCTCTGCGCTCAAGATTCAGCGTCGCGTCGAAGAACGGCTTCCCGTTTTCGATGGTGTCCATGTGCACAACGAGCTTCCGGTCCGGCGGCGTAAGGGTGAATGTGTAGTCGAGCTTCATGCTCATGAAGGGCGAAACGTGGAGAGCCTTGGCGCGGCGATAACGCTTTGCATTGGACGAGGGCAGTTCGTTTTCTTGCCAAAGCCAGTAATTATGACTCTCACCGAAGGTGCTGTTCACCTCGGCAAGAACCAGCTGGAGCCGCTCCTGTGCGTCATAACAATAGAAGAATGAAACCGGATTGAAGTTATAGCCGAGATACCGAAGGTGGGTTAACAGAAATACCGGGCCGTTGGGCAAAGAAACTCCATGAGCGGCAGCGTCTCGTTCCAGCCGCTGTCTGAGCGAAAGGCCGGGGTCTCCGAAATGATCGCGCTCATCGTAGCTGGCCCAGTTGAAGCGGTTGTAACTCAGTAACCGGGAAATTCCGGTGAGTTCCGGTATCCGGTCAATATCCAGAAAGGCCATGAACACGCCGTAAGAAAACTTGTGCGGCACAGGACGAAACCTGCGGTGTCTCACGGTGCCGAAATAGATTGCGGAGTCCATGGCCTAATTCACCGCAGAAAGCGCGCGGGCCACGCGCAATGCTGAGTTCAATCCATCCTCGTGAAAGCCATAGAACCAGTACGCCCCGCAATAATGCGTCCGGTTCTGCCCGCTGATCTCGCTCCACCGCGCCTGTGCTCGGATCGCCTGATGCGTGTAGACCGGGTGATGGTAAACAATCTTCCGCAGCACCTTGGCGTCATCGATCACGTCTTCCCCGTTGAGCGTGACGCTGTAGTCTTTATCCGAATTGAGCGACTGCAGCCGGTTCATGTGATAAGTCACCGCGACCGCGCTCTTTACATTCAGGCCGAGATTGTAGTTCCAGCTTGCCCGTGCTGGAAGGTGGCTGGGCAACAAAGAAGCATCCGTGTGCAGTGTTGCAACGTTGCGGCTGGTTCTGAAATTTCCCAGCACGTCGCGCTCAACCTCGGTTGACTGCTCGAGCAGCGGCAGAATCTGGTTGCCGTGGCAGGCAAACACGACCTGATCGAAATCCATCGCAGGACGACCCTGGAAGTTCAGGGTCACGCTGTTCTCGTGCCGGCTCACCGATGCGATGCGCGCATCGAGAAAGATCCTTTGCTTGAATGGCGCCGTGAGCAACGGAATGTATGTGTGGCTGCCGCCACGTATTACCTTCCACTTTGGATGAGTATTGATACCCAACATGCCGTGGTTCGAGAAGAAGCGCAAGAGAGTCAACGCCGGAAAAGAGCGAATGGAATCGATCGACATGGACCAGACAGCCGAGGCCATGGGAAACAGGTATCGATCCGTGAAGACCTTGTGGTATCCGCCTTCATCAATCACGTCTCCGATGGTGGCCGATTCGGCTCCCGGCTGGTCGAGCAGTTTCGGTGCCGTGCGATTGAATCGCAGGATTTCTGTGAGCAGCAGGTAGTGCTCGCGCCGCAGCAGATTTGAACGCTGCGCAAAGAAGCCGTTGATGCCGCGGCTCGAGTACTGGAATCCAGTCTGGCGGCAGGAGACGGAGAACGACATGTCGCTGGGCTTTGTTTCTACTCCGAGTTCCGACAATAGCCTCACCAAATTGGGATAAGTCCGATCATTGTGGACAATGAATCCGGTATCTACAGGGATCGGGTCGCCGCCGTTCTCCACCGTCACAGTGTTGGTGTGTCCACCCAGGCGCGGTTCTTTCTCAAAGAGGGAGATCTCGTGCTTGCGGCTCAGGTACCAGCCTGCCGCGAGGCCGGAGATGCCGCTGCCGATAATCGCGATGCGCATCAAGCGGCTCCCCGGATCCTTTGGCTTGAATCTCGAAACGGCCTCAGGTCGCGAGCGATTCCCAGAAGGCTTAAGACCTTCAGCACGGCAAAGGTAATGTCCACTTCCCACCAGCGATATCCCTGGCGGCAGCTGGCCATTGAAAAATGATGGTTGTTGTGCCAGCCCTCGCCGAAGGTGAGCAAGGCCAGAAACCAGTTGTTGCGGCTCTGATCCGGCGTTTCAAAGCGACGGCTGCCGAAGACATGGGCCAGCGAATTGATGCAGAAAGTAGCGTGATAGAGCAGGACGGTGGAAACCAGAAATCCCCACACAAACGCGGCCGGCCCCCCGACGAGCAGAATCAGGAGAGCGAAGACAACCGCTGGAACCCAGTGGTAGCGGTCGAGCCAGCGCAACTCGGGAAACTTTGCGAAATCTGCAATCCGTTTTTCGTCGTAATTGTCGTACTGGTTCGACAGGATCCATCCCATGTGCGCCCACCAAAAGCCGCGCAGCCCCGGCGAGTGAACGTCCGGCTCGTCGTCAGAGTAGCGGTGGTGCCAGCGGTGATGGGCCGCCCACCACAACACGCCTTTTTGAGCGGAAGTCTGCGCCAGCGCGGCCATGCAGAACTGTGCGACGCGGCCCAGCTTGTAGCTGCGGTGGCTGAAATACCGGTGATAGCCCGCTGTGACGGCGAACATCCTGATGGAATAGGTTGCCGCAGTCCAAACCAGCAGGCGAGGAGAGAAAGGAACAAAAAACACCGCAAGTACACCCAGGTGTATCAGCACAAACAGCGCAACCACGCGGAACTCGTAGCGGCCTGATCGCGATTCCACAACAACCTCCCATGCGCCCCTGGCAGGGCACAGGAACCCAGATTAGCGGAGGATTGGACGTATGTCAAGCATTTGTCCATGACAGAAGCTTGACACAACAAAAATGAGTAGGTTATTGTTGCACTATGAGTTCCGAGAGCGTGGCGCACTATCCCATTCGGGCAGCGGCAAATCTTACAGGTCTCAGCATTGATACGCTGCGGGCCTGGGAGAGGCGTTACAAAGCGGTTACGCCCATCCGCGGCGAAAGGGGACGCGTCTACGGCGAGGGGCACATCCGCAGGCTCATCCTGCTGCGCGATGTAGTGGCGCGGGGGCACGCAATTGGACAGGTGGCGGGGCTGGAAGACAGTGAGCTGGAGAAACTCTTGCTGAGTCCGGCAACGATCGCAAATGCCTCAGTGCCCGGCAGGATTGAGCCTCCCGCAAGCGATGCTCTGACACCCGTCGTGGCAGCCATCGAGTCGTTTGACTACGCAACGGCCAACTTCCTTCTCGGCAGACTGGCTTCGTTGCTGCCCGCTGACAAGCTTGTCAGCGAGGTGGTGTTTCCTCTCATGAAGCTGGTTGGCGACCGCTGGCACGACGGCACCTTGAGCATCGCCCAGGAGCACATGACCTCGTCGATCCTGCGCAACCTGCTGGGCGGCCTGGTTCGCCTCGACACTTCCTCAAATCAGTCGCAGCGGCTTCTGTTTGCCACGCCGTCAGGTGAGCTGCACGAGTTCGGCATTCTGGCCGCGGCCATGCTGGCAGTTGCGGATGGATTTGAAGTGCTCTACCTCGGGTCGAGTCTTCCGGCTCTGGAAATTGCAGCCGCTGCCGAACAGACTACGCCGCGCGCGGTCGTGCTCGGAATCAAGGCAAGCGAGCCCTCGCCCGCGACCATCGAAGAGCTGCGTTTGCTCGCTGCAAAGCTGCCGACGACCGTGGAGCTTTGGGTCGGCGGGACCGATTTGAAACAGGCGAAGACCTCGATCGGGAATGCGCGGACGATTGCGCTGGAGGACTTTTCGGAATTCAAAGAGCATCTGGCCAGACTGAAAAAGGAGGGCCGATGAAGACGTTTCTCAAGCTCTTGTTTGGCGGGATCTTCCTCTTCATGGTGGTGATGACCATCCGCACCGGCCTTTCCGTCAGCCTGAGTGCGGCGTGGCCCAGCTACGCCGCCAATCCCTGGGCCATCGCCACGCTCTATGACGCATACTTCGGCTTCGTAACTTTCTATGCGTGGGTCTTCTACAAGGAGCGGCAGGTTTTGCCGCGGGTCTTGTGGTTCCTGCTGATCATGGGCCTGGGCAACATTGCCATGTCTTTCTATGTGCTGATCCAACTCTTCCGGCTTGGGCCAGATGAGCCGGCCGCGGCAATCCTGCGGAGGCAATCGGCATGAGCGAAACACTTTGGCGCCGCAAAATTGTCCGGCCCATTGTTGCGCTTCTCCGCCAGGGCCTTAGGCCGGAGAAACTCTCCTTCACGATTGCGTTGGGGATCACGCTTGGAGTCATTCCGGTATTAGGTTCCACCGTGCTGCTGTGCGCGCTGGCGGCGATCGCATTTCGGCTCAACGTGGCGGCGATTCAGCTTGTCAACTGGTTGGTGTACCCGTTCCAGCTCGCTCTTTTGATTCCCTTCTATCGTATCGGCGGATGGATGTTCAAAACTCCTCCGTCCCAGCTATCAGTGGTTCACATCCTGGCGCTAATCCGCAGCAATGTGTTTCAAGCCGTCGCAAATCTCTGGACGGTCACCGTCCACGCGCTTGCGGCGTGGCTCGTGCTGGGAAGCATCGCCACGGGGTTGCTCTACCTGGTGCTGGTTCCGGTGCTCTGCCGTATGCGCGATCGTTTTCTTCCCAAGACAGGAGAGAAGTCTTGCTGACTTTGATCCTGACGGGAGCGGTCGCAGTCTGCGCTGTGATGTTCGTGCTGTGGCTCATTCTCTTTCCTTTGCACAACGCGGCGATTGTGGATTCGGGTTGGGCCGGAGGGCTGGCCCTGCTGGGCGTTCTTTACGCGTACATGGCCACTGGCTGGCCGCCGCGCCGCTTCGCGATTGCTGCTATGGCGCTGGTCTGGGGATTGCGCCTTGCGATCTTCCTGCTCTTGACTCGCGTCATCGGCCATCCAGAAGAGGGGCGCTACGTCGAGCTCCGCAAGCAGTGGCGTACCAACATCCCGCTGAAGTTTCTTTTGTTCTTCGAGTTTCAGGCCGTGTTGTGCATCGTGCTGGCGACGCCATTTCTTCTTGCTTCACAAAATCCGGCGCCGTCGTTCTCCATTTTCGAATATGCCGCGGGTGTTTTGTGGGTCGTGTCGATCGCGGGCGAGATCACGGCAGATATGCAGCTCAATGCTTTCAAGTCCAACGCCGCCAACCGCGGAAAAACCTGCCGCGCAGGTTTGTGGAAACACTCGCGCCATCCCAACTATTTTTTCGAGTGGCTCATCTGGGTTGCCTTCTGCCTGTTCGCAATCGATTCCAAATACGGCTATCTGGCGCTCGTCCCGCCCGCGCTCATGCTGTATTTTCTCTTCCGGGTCACCGGTATTCCGGCCACCGAAGCGCAGGCACTGCGCACCAGGGGCGAAGATTACAAGCGTTATCAGGAGACCACGAGCGCGTTTGTGCCGTGGTTTCCCAGGAACAACTACCATGCAAACTGAAGCTCTCACAGCGTCACCTGTCCTTGAAGCGGGCTACAACACATGGCTCGAACGCGGCCTCTTGCCTGACTGGCTCATCCGCAGCGGCATCCGGCGACTGGTAGCCGCGCGCCTGCGCAAGGAACAACAGGGATCTCCAACGCAGCAGGCAGAGCGCCTGATGCAGTTCATCGGGCAACTGCGCCAGAGCCCGGTCGCAATTCGGACGGACGCCGCCAACGCGCAGCACTACGAAGTTCCCGCGGAGTTTTTCCGTCATGTACTCGGGGCCCAAATGAAATACAGTTGCGCGCTGTGGGACGCCGGCACGAAGGATCTTGCCGAAGCTGAGGAGGCGATGCTCGATCTTACCTGCCGTCGCGCTCGCCTTGAAGATGGCCAGGATGTGCTCGAACTTGGCTGCGGCTGGGGCTCTCTCTCGCTTTTCATGGCGCGCCGCTTTCCCGGCAGCCGCATCCTGGCGGTCTCGAACTCAAGCTCGCAGAAGCAGTTCATCGACTCCGAAGCCGCTCGCCGCGGAATCGCGAACCTCACCGTGGTCACTGCGGACATGAACGATTTCAGCACCGACTTGCGGTTCGATCGCATCGTCTCGGTCGAGATGTTCGAACATATGCGGAACTATGCGGAACTTCTGCGGCGCATCGCATCCTGGTCCCGGCCCGGGGTATTGCTTTTCGTTCACGTGTTTGCGCACAGCCGCGACGCGTATCCCTACGAAGTCGAGGATGCGTCCGATTGGATGGCGCAGCACTTCTTTACTGGCGGCGTGATGCCCAGCGACGATCTGCTGCTTTACTTCCAGGAACACTTCAGCATTCGCGAACACTGGCGATTCAGCGGCGTTCACTACCAGAAGACCTCCGAGGCGTGGCTGGACCGTCTGGACAAGCACAGGAAGGAAGTGCTCGCAGTCTTCGCGGACGTCTATGGCAAAGGCGAGGCCGAGCGCTGGCTGGCCCGTTGGCGAGTCTTCTTTATGGCCTGCGCTGAGTTGTTCGGATTCTCCGGCGGAAACGAGTGGATCGTCTCCCACTATCTGTTCGAAAAACCTGGCGCCCACCTCATTGGAGAAAAGGTCTCATGACGATGCTGCCGACGATTCTTCTGGCGTCCGCGTTGATTTCCACGATTCAACCCGGCCAGACACTGCCACCTCTGCGCGGCGAGTTTCTCACCGGCCGCCAAGCACAGCTTCCAGATGCAGCCTCAGGCCGCGTTGCCTTGCTGGCGCTGGGCTTCACTTACAATTCGAGATTTCCGGTGGAGGCCTGGATTGGCCGCTTTCGCAAGGACTTCGGCAGCAATCCTCACGTCACGTTCTACGAGATCCCGATGATTGGCGGCGTGGCGCGCCTGGGAAAGTGGTTCATTGACAGCGGCATGCGAAAGGGCACGCCCCTGAACGATCAGGAAAATGTAATCACGGTCTACGGCGGCACAGATTCCTGGAAGCAGCGCGTGGGCTACGCGTCACCGGATGCGGCCTATCTGGTTTTGCTAGACAAGCACGGTGTGGTGCGCTGGCGCCACAGCGGCGCGTTCGATGAAGAAGCCTACAAGGATATTTCCGCTCAAGTGTCCGGTTTGCTTCGTGAACCGTAGCAGCACAGTCGGAAGCGGTGGAAAGGAGTGAGTGCTGTGACCTACATATTGCTTCGTGAGCATTGGATTGCACGTCCCATCGACGAGGTATTTGCCTTCTTCGCCGACGCTCACAACCTTGAGGAGATCACGCCCCCTTGGCTGGGCTTCAAGATCCTCTCCATGAGCACCAACTCTATTTCTGAAGGAACCGTGATTCGCTATCTCCTGCAACTGCACGGCATACGCATTCACTGGCGGACGGAAATCTGCGAGTGGAATCCTCCCCATTGCTTTGTCGACGAGCAGACGAAGGGACCGTATAAGCAATGGCGGCACACGCATAGATTTGAGTCGCACGGCAGCCGGACAAAGATGATAGACGAAGTGCAATACTCGCTGCCTTTCGGTGTTCTCGGGCGGATTGTTCACGCGGTGAAAGTACGCAGGGAGGTTAACCGGATTTTCGATTACCGCCGCCTGCAATTTGATGCGCTGTTCGGCCAGCCGGGAGAGAACGCGGCGTGAAACCCCTTGTTTTGATTGCTGGCGCCACGGGGTATGTTGGTGGAGAGTTGCTGAAAAGGCTCCTGGACGCGGGCTACGCAGTGCGATGCCTGGCGCGGCGTCCGGAAGCTCTCAGAGCGAAGGCGCTTCCCGGGCTCGAGGTCGTCGAAGGAGATGTTCTTAACTCCGCATCGGTACGCGCCGCGATGACCGGCGTCGGCTCTGCCTATTATTTGGTCCACTCCATGGGCTCGACTCAGTCCTTTGAAGAGCAGGACCGTACGGGGGCACAGAACTTCGCCAATGCTGCCCGCGAGGCTGGAGTTCGGCGCATCATCTATCTCGGCGGGCTCGGTCACAGTACCGACCAACTCTCCGCCCATCTGCGCAGCCGCCAGGAGGTAGGCGAGATCCTCAGGTCGGCTGGAGTCCCAGTCATCGAGTTCCGCGCATCGGTAGTCATCGGATCGGGCAGCCTCTCTTTTGAAATGATCCGCGCGCTGGTGGAGCGGCTTCCGGTCATGATCGCGCCGCGCTGGGTTTCCGTCGACGCGCAGCCGATCGCGATTGCCGACATGCTCGCCTATCTGCTAGCCGCTCTAGACTATCCAGTTGCATCCAGCAATATCTTCGAAATCGGCGGCTCGGATCGAGTGTCCTACGGCGGTCTGATGCGAGAATATGCACGGCAGCGGGGATTGAGGCGTCTCGTAATCTCCGTGCCGTTCCTCACGCCCCGCTTGTCCAGTCTTTGGCTCGGTCTGGTCACTCCCCTCTACGTGCGGGTGGGCCGAAAGCTGATTGACAGCATCCGGCATTCGACAGTCGTGGAAGATCCGAGTGCACTGACTGAGTTCGGCATTCGGCCTTACGGATTTCGCGAAGCCATTTCGGCCGCCATCAATGCCGACACAAGGCATCTGAAAACCGATTCCCGAATGATTCATGTGAACGCATCTCAGGCAGATGCGTTCGCACCGATTCGTCGGATTGGCGGCGCGGGCGGTTGGTATTATGCGAACTGGATGTGGCAACTGCGTGGGTGGATGGACAAGTTAGTCGGAGGGGTGGGAATGAGACGCGGCCGCCGCGATCCAGATTCGCTTTGTGTCGGCGATGTTGTTGATTGTTGGCGCGTGGAGGCGATCGAACCCGATCACTTGTTGCGCCTAGTCGCGGAGATGAAGCTCCCTGGCCGCGCCAGCCTCGAATTCGAAGTGACGCGCGATTCCACCGGATCCGTCATTCGCCAAACTGCCTCCTTCGATCCTTTAGGGTTGCTTGGCCGCATCTACTGGTATTCCGTGCTCCCGTTCCACCACTACGTTTTTAGGGGCATGCTTCAGGGGATTGCCGTCAGGAGCCAAATCAAGTGATGAACGTTCATCAACTTTCTCAAAAGGGCTCTACAGGGTGTCTGGCGAAAAACAAGCAATCATTATGAGTCTGGCTGGTCAGGTGACGGAACACAAAGATGCGCACGAGAAGTGCGCTGTAACTCAAAACCACGCGAGGTGGTGTATGTATCAAGAGCATGCCGACGAGAGGTCTCCCGCATGCTAAAGAAGAGCAAAGAAACCCACGCCTCAGTCCTAACTACAGAGAGTATCTAGGGCGCAAGCATAACTTGGAGAAACCCGTGAATGATCGATTTGGGGCGCTGTTCAACTGAACGCTGCTCGAATCGTGCTAAATACCACATCACCCATTGACCCGATTGGTACCGCGAAGTCGCCAAGGGTCTAGCGATTGCCTGTGCCCGGGAATAAACGTTTCTCAGACACCGGCCACTGAGAATTGAACCCTCTCAGATGCCAGAATCGCCGCGAAATGCACCGAGGCGTTGCTACCCGTATCCTTTTCGGGTACAATTGACTCCGGAATGGGTACAATAACCACACTTTCGAGCACGCTGTTTGGGCAGACGCGCGGTGCGGTGTTGGCCGTTCTGTTTGGGCATGTTGGCGAGTCCTACTACTTAAGACAACTTGCCCGGATGACGGGGATTACACTGGGGCCCGTGCAGCGGGAGGTGCGCCAGTTGGTCGACGCCGGTCTGGTGACAAATTCGCCGAGATGCGGGCCATTGTCGCGAAGACGGTCGGAATTCGCGACATTCTCCTGGCTGCGCTCAGCCCTCTCCGAGCGAATATCGACCTTGCTTTTGTCTATGGCTCCGTGGCGCGTTCCCGTGAGGGCCAGCAAAGCGACGTCGATTTGATGATTGTGGGTGGGGTGCAATTCGCGGATGTGGTCGACCGAATCGCAAACGCACAGAAAACGCTGAACCGCGAGATCAACCCTACGGTTTATACGGCGAATGAGTTCAGAGGCAAGCTGCGCGGCAACTTCCTGAAGACGGTGCTTGGCGAGAACAAGCTCTTTCTGATCGGAGACGAGGATGTCCTTAGAAAACTGGGCCAGTAATCGGTGGCTTGAGAAACTCGGGTCCGATCGGGAGGAGATCGAGCGTCTCCTCGCGAATGCGGACGGGCATCTCGACGACTATCGAAAGGCGGTCGCGAGCGAAATGTCTTCCGATGCGCAACTGAGCCTAGCCTGGGACTCGATCCGTGCTTCCGCGACAGCCGCCTTACGCGCGGCTGGGTACCGGGTTGTCCGCGGCGGAGGCGAACACTACCGCACGATCGAGGCTCTGGAGTTTTCAATCGATCCGGAGAGAAAGCTCATCCCCAGGCTCGATGCCTTACGCCGAAAGCGAAATACGGGCGCCTACGACGACTACGGGCTTGTGGCTCAGGGTGAGGCTGATCTCGCGGGCAAACTAGCTACGCAAGTCCGCAAAGACGTCGAGGACTGGATCCGCAAGAACCACGCCGACAAGATTACATAAGAGCCCATTGCCCCAGGGCGCCTCGGCGACGAGATGGGATCTGCGATGGGCATCTGAGAAACTCATGTTCTCAGAGACTGGATCACTGCTACTTGATTCTCAGGTGCCATCCCCGCCGCAGCTCTGCCCCTGGAACCTGTTCCTCGCGCTGGATGGCGGCTTTGATCGTGTCGGTGTCTGGCCTTGACTCTTCCACAGCACTCTCGATCATTCTGCCGAGTTCGTCGGGGAGATTTGCCAGAACGGTTTCCCAGAGAACGCCGCCGATACGCGCATCGATCCTGCGAAAGGCGGCTGGTAGCGCCGCCTCATCGGTGATCCGCACCGAGTCCTGGCTGTTCTTCTGCGCCCGCAGGGTGAACTCGCATCCTTCGATCGCTTTGAGGTCGCGGCTCATCAGGTAGTAGAGGACCATTTTCTTGGTTCGCTCCGCTTTTCCGGCCGCTGCTCGTGCCCGGTCGCTGAGGCGGGCAGCCTCACTGCGACAGAACTGTTCGCGCACTTCCATTTGGCGCAGAAAGCGTCCGATACGGTCCACCTTTTCACCGTACGCCGAACAGAATCCTTGGAAGCGGGCGACGAGTTCCCCTGCGGGTTCGCCGCCCTGTGCAGTTTGCTCCTCAATCTCATCGAGAAGGCTATCCAATTCCACGTCGATCTCAAAAAGCGAATTCGTTTCGGCAATCGTTGACATGGTTCTTTTCCTCATTGGGTTATGGTCTGCCAGCAGCATCAGGCGGCAATTCGTTCCTGTACGGCAACTGCTCTGGCGGCTTGGTAGGCAATCGCATCGGCACGGGATTGGATTGGATGGCCGCTGTGCCCTTTGACCCATAGCCAACGAATCGTTCGATCCGCATTCAGCAGGAGCAACTCGCGCCACAGTTCCTGGTGTTGCAGGTCAAAGCCACGGCTGTTGCGCCATCCGTAACGTCTCCAGCGGAAGACGCGGAAGCGCATTCCGTGGATCGTAGCGCTTCGACCGCGGCGCGCAGTTCCATTTCAGAGACGGTCGACCACGGAACCGATCCGGCGATCTCCTGCCGTCTTGTCCCGTGGATCACGATAGCTGCCCAGCCGGCAGGACCTGGGTTGCCGATGGCCGAGCCATCGGTAAAGATGAAGAATTGCTTGTTCATGGGGATGCTCCGTAGCGCGTTACTACCAATGAGCCGACCATTGGCTACGCCGCGTGCATGGGAATGACGCTGCCAAAGGGCGCCTGACGGCCTCCGGTCGAGGCCCAGAGGACGGGATAGTCTGGTGCGGAGTCTGGAAATGTCCCGTAGAGATCGGTCAGAAAAACCATTGTCTGTGGGTGGATTCCGTGCTCATTGAGCCAGTCGAAGCAAGGACCGAAATCGGTGCCGCCTCCGCCGACCGGATCGAGGTGAAGCATCTCGCCGGCCGTGTAGGTATCGACCTTGTGAACCTCGGCGTCGAAGTAGAGAACATGCACCCGCTCGGGCCGCTGGCCTTCCAGGACCGAACGGATCTCCGCCTCGAAGAGTCGCAACTGCCGCGCATTGACTGATCCTGAGCAATCGACGGCAATCGCGATTTCGCCCGTGCCTTCGCGCACAACGCCGGGCAGATAGAGACCGGACCAGATGTGACGGCGGTTGGGCCGCATCCAACTCGAATCGGCCTGGATAGTGTCGGACCAAAGACGGCGCAACAGTTCCCGCCAATCGACCTGGGCTTCCGCCGCGCCTTCAAGAGTTCGCTTGAGGCCGGCGGGAACTTTGCCAGCCTGCTGGGCGACGGTCGCCGCCTGATTGACGGCGATCTCCCAATCGCGCTCCTGTTCCTCGATGCTTGCCATATCGTCGTCGGTTTCCGGTGCGTCGATCACCTGGCCGATGCCGCCCTGGCTCTCTGGAACAGACGGTGTCCCGCT
>JBEKAJ010000035.1:0-26031 GCA_050018295.1 Occallatibacter sp.
TTCGAACGATTCGGCAGGTGATGGGAATGAAAGCGGGACACCGTCTGTTCCGGAGAGCCAGGGCGGCATCGGCCAGGTGATCGACGCACCGGAAACCGACGACGATATGGCAAGCATCGAGGCACAGGAGCGCGATTGGGAGATCGCCGTCAACCAGGCGGCGACCGTCGCCCAGCAGGCTGGCAAAGTCCCTGCCGGTCTCAAGCGAACTCTGGAAGGCGCGGCGGAAGCCCAGGTCGATTGGCGGGAACTGTTGCGCCGTCTCTGGTCCGACACTATCCCGGCTGATTCGAGTTGGATGCGGCCCAACCGCCGTCACATCTGGTCCGGTCTCTATCTCCCCGGCGTTGTGCGCGAGGGCACGGGCGAAATCGCAATCGCCGTTGATTGCTCCGGTTCTGTCAATGCACGGCAACTTCGGCTCTTCGAGGCCGAGATCCGTTGCATCCTCGAAGGCCAACGGCCCGAGCGGGTGCACGTTCTCTATTTCGACGCCGAGGTTCACAAGGTTGATACCTACGCGGCCGGCGAGATGCTCCATCTCGATCCAGTCGGTGGCGGCGGCACAGAGTTCGGTCCCTGCTTCGATTGGCTCAATGAGCACGGAATCCACCCACAGACAATGGTCTTTCTGACCGATCTCTATGGGACTTTCCCCGATTCCGCCCCCGACTATCCCGTGCTCTGGGCCTCGACCGGCAGCCGGCATGCGCCTTTTGGCAGTGTCGTTCCCATGCACGCGGCGTAACCAATGCTCGGCTCTCTGGAACGCACGCGCTACGGAGCATCCTCATGAACAAGCAATTCTTCATCTTTACCGATGGCTCGGCCATCGGCAACCCAGGCCCTGCCGGCTGGGCGGCTGTCGTGATCCACGGAAAAAGACGGCAGGAGATCGCTGGGTCGGTTTCGTGGTCTACCGTCTCTGAAATGGAACTGCGCGCCGCAGTCGAGGCCTTGCGTCTGACTCCAACCGGCGCCCGAATCGAACTGCGCTCTGACTCGGAACTGCTGATCGACGGAATGCGCTTCCGAGTTTTTCGCTGGCAGCGGTTTGGCTGGCGCAATTGCCGCGGTTTCGAGTTGCGCCACCAGGAATTGTGGCGCGAGTTGCTTCTGCTGAATGTGGATCGAACGATTCGTTGGCTATGGGTCAAAGGGCACAGCAGCCATCCAATCCAATCCCGTGCAGATGCGCTTGCATATCAAGCGGCCAGAGCAGCCACCATTCAGGAGCGAATTGCCGCCTGATGCTGCTGGCAGACCACAACTCCAATTAGGAAAAGAACCATGTCAACGATTGCGGCAACGAATTCGCTTTTTGAGATCGACGCGGAGTTGGATAGCCTTCTCGATGAGATCGAGGAGCAAACTGCACAGGGCGCCGAACCCGCCGGGGTACTCATCGCCCGCTTCCAAGAATTCTGTTCAGCGCACGGTGAAAAGGTGGACCGTATCGGGCGCTTCCTGCGCCGGATGGAAGCGCGTGAGCAGTTCTGCCGCAGCGAAGCTGTCCGGCTCAGCGACCGAGCCCGCGCCGCGGCCGGCAAGGCAGAGCGAACCAAGAACATGGTCCTCTACTACCTGATGAGCCGCGATCTCAAATCCATTGAGGGACGCGAATTCACTCTGCGCGCACAGAAGAACAGCCAGGACTCTGTCCGAATCAACGACGAGGCAGCGTTGCCGAAGTCCTACTGCAAGATTGACGCTCGGATCGACGGGGTCCTGTGGGAAACGGTCCTCGCTTTGCTACCCGAAGAGCTTGCGAAGAGCTTGGAGT
Organism: Occallatibacter sp.; assembly: GCA_050018295.1. Classification (GTDB taxonomy): domain Bacteria; phylum Acidobacteriota; class Terriglobia; order Terriglobales; family Acidobacteriaceae; genus Telmatobacter. Next base: position 1,784 of record JBEKAJ010000035.1, read on the forward strand.
TGTCGATTCAGGAAGCCAAGCCAGACACCGATGCAATCAAGGCGGCAACGCTCCGCCAGGAGCAGGTGCCCGGCGCGGAAGTGCGCCGGGGATGGCATCTGAGAGTTGTGTGAGTCTTCAACATCTTCTCTCTCGCGACCGCTGTGATCAATCGGCTCTGCTGAGCGTTCGGTATAGATCGACCAACTGTTATAGATGGAGCTTATCTCCGGTTTCGCTTCGGCTTGGCCTTCTTTGGCTGTCTCCCTCTCCGCATTTTGGCAATGATCTTCCCAATCAATTCGTCAGCGAGACCCAGAGAGCTTGAAGATTCATAGATGACTTCAAACACGCCATTCAAGACTCGCCGCTGCGTTGGCGGGAACTCAGCCAATGAATCCTTGCTGTCTCCATGCTCCTTGAGGGACAGCAGTTTTGATCTGAGGCTCTTTGTCCTGCCCTCAATTGCCGATCGGTCCTCTGACGAAATCAATGCGCGGCGCGAAGACGCTTCCACCCCATCAAGACAATGCCGTACCTCCTCGGCGAGGCTTCTGACAACTGCGGGAGGAGTGCGCTTTTTGCAAGCGATTCCTATCTTCTGTTCGCATTTCTCAAGATCATCTGCGATTCGGCGACGCAGGTTTCTGTTGATCGAGCTTGTGCGGCAGAGTTGCGCGATGTTGCGGACATGCGGAGTCAGGCGCGTCAAGAGATCGGCGAAAAACGCGTTGTGCTCGAAGTTGTCTCTTCTCCCGTTGGGAATGATTTTCCGGTCGAGAACATGCGATTCGGCAACCGTCCATGCGTTAAACCTGGGCTCGGGATAAAGATCCTGAATGATATCGTTTCCTCCAATCTGAATGTCACCGGAGCGGAAACGCCAACCACTTACCTGCGAGGTCCTGGGCAATGCCCCGTTGTAGCCGTGATGGAGAATCCATGACGCTGCAGCGGGAGTGCCGTCTCGATCGAGCGTTGTGAATGTCTCTAAGCTTGTGAAGGCGATGAATTTGTCGTTGCCCAGTTCGAGGCGATCACTGTACGGTCGAAACACCTGACCTGTGCCCGCTATTTCAATATGCAAGGGAATCCGGTCAGCTCCGGTCGAACGGAGGAAATCGAGAATCTGCCGCCCAAAGGAGAACTCCGGTCCGAATGGAACCGGGGCGACCTGACCGAGATACCGGGCGACTTCACCTGCATCGAGCAGCCGGTCATTACCGTGACGTACAACGCCCCGCAGTTCCACTTCGAAGAAGTGTTGGGGAGCGTCGGCCCCAGCGATGGTTCTGGTCTCGACGCAATCAGAGACAATTCGCGCGAGGTCCAGGGTCGTGTCCTGCGAGCGAAGAAGATCGCGAATCTTGCGCGAGTCCCACCGCATTTCCTGAACCGACCGCGTCCCATAAGGCCGCGTGCGAAAGATCAGCTCCTGGCAATAAGCCAGTCCTGCCAAGCGCCCAACGCCTCGAAACCCTCGAGCCGCAGTTCCCCTTTTGCTGCTTCCGCCGATGGCGGTGAGGCGCTGGTAGAACATGCGTTCATCGAGTCCATAACCAAAGTCGGTGATGAGGATGCGCCGTGCCGCCGGCTCGATGCGGATGTCGACCCTCCCTATCGCTTCCGACGATTCGCACTCGCGAACGAAATCATATGCGTCCGCAGCATTCTGGACGTATTCCCGGTACATCGAAAGAGGATCGATGTACATTGAACTGCTCAAAAGCTCCAGGACGTCCTTACCGACGAAAATCGGATCCGTACGCCGCAACCAGTTCGGCTCTTTCACTTTCATGGTCACAAGGGCTGAGGGCATTATGCCGGGACCTCCGCAAGGTCAGGCGTACCCGATTCCGTCAACTCAGCCACGTCGTCATTGAGTCCTGCGTCCTCCACCCTCTCGTCGTCGGGAACGGCGGCTACGCCCCGGGGAGCTTTCCAGATCTGCGCTTCGTCCGCCTTCCCAAGCGGTATGTAGTAACCAAGAATCTTGCGCACACGCGGCGCCGTTGCCCTCGCGGCAAGCCTGGTGAAGCCCCTCGGGTCCGTTGACGAGAGGAGATATAGCAACTCCGCCCGGTCGTCCGGCTGAAGTGTTGAGAATTGTCGGGCGAATTGCTCTAATTCGGACTTGCCGCCATGGAGCTCATACCATTCACGATTGAAAATGAAGTGATGCGGAAGCAGAAGGATGCGCTCGAATTCGTCGTGTGAGCGGCCAAACGCGTGGGTAAAGAATTCCGGCTGTCCGCTCACGATGCCGTGTGTGGCCTGGAGGATCAACTGCATCGAGCGCAGTTGGTATCTGGACCACTTTTCACCGACATAGGTTCTGTCCTTGCGGTCGGTAGGTTGGAAGCGCATCGGGAATGACCAGATGCGAATGCCCAGTTCTTGATTCAAGGCCACATTGAGGCTCATTCGCTCAAAGAGGTCGCGCGGGGAATCGTGAAAGTTGTAGAGCATATAGTTGGACAGTTCCGTGAGACCGAATTCGGTCGCATATCGGATGGCTTGTTCGTAGGGCTTCTTGAGTCCAATGTGATCGAAAGCGATTCGCAGCGGGCGCAGGCAAATTGTGGACAATTCGCGCAGGTACATCTTCTCCTGGCAAAGAATGCGCGCATCGACTCCCTGGTTGAAATCCACTCGACGCTGCACGGCGATACGTCCCCGGTTAAGCTTTGCGCCTGGCGTAAAGCCGAGGTCCCTGATCTCGGCGATAATGTTCTTGAAATTTGCCGAAGCGACGACATTATTGTCCATGAGGGTGAGATCCTTCTTTGCCCCATAGAGTTTTTCTACTCCGCGAACGATGGTTGAAATCGAGTTTGCGTCGCGCTGGTCGCCCTCGAGCTTCGGCACGCCGCAGAAGCTGCACTTACGTATACAACCCCGGGATGCGTAGGTAAAGTACGCGTCGCTCACCGGGTACTTATAGTCGATTTGATCGAGGATACTGTAGTCGGGTATCAGGTCCTCAATTGGCGGGCCGTTTCGATCGTTCGCATAGAGTTCATCGGAGAAATCATCAAGCTGCAACGAATTCGCGGGAGCCTCGCTGAGGAGTCCCTTGATGAACCGGATGCCGCACCAGCGAGGGTCATTGACGAAGTCGTCATGCATCAACGAAGCCGCGATGCCACCAACAAATACTTTGTCACGACGATTTCCGGAAGCTGCTATGGCAAACTCGATCGTCTCGGCGATTCGGCGATATTCAAAGGAAAACAGAGTTGTGACGTAGATTCGATCCCATGCCTGGCCCAGAACCCTCTTGTCCGCACCTTTGATGAATACGACTCGATCCTGCTTTCCGCGCGGACCGTGATATTGAGCAATCTTCATCAGCCCCAGCGGCGGATATTTGTTCTTGTAGCCGGGTTCGATCAGCAGAATCTGATTATTAGCCACGCGCCACCACCTTGAAGGCGCGCTTGGATCGGGCCTGACGAACCATGGCCACAACCGATGAGACCCCGCCTTGACCTCCAAGTCCCTTCATCGGTCCGGTTCTGCTCCAGTCCAAGTCGGAGAGAAACTCCGATAGTTTACCCACGTAGTATTTCTTGTCGCAGGGCCGGTTCCGGTTTTCGCAAAAGAGATCTGCAGCAATTGTCATAAGCGCGTAAACACCTATGCCTTTGTTGATCAAGTATGCGCGTGGAGAGTTCCAAGCTTCAGGGAGAACCGTGGCAACTGCCGCCCAAAACGAGATTACCGTTTCTGCCGCGATCTCTGGCGTTTGCGTCCGGAGAAGACGGCTCTGGGTGAGAAATCTCTTGACAGCTTTTTGCATCGTTCTCAAGGATGCTCTTCTCATAGTGCCGGAAGTGGATTTGCCTCCAAGGTCGAGTTGTCTGCACCAAGGAGACTCGGTGTTTGAATTCAGTTGCAAGGCAATAAAAAGTTCGGGCCGGTCCTTTCCCAGATCGGCTGCGAGCGAGGCGTCATGATAATCGAGCAGACTATTGCTCAAGCCTTTCGCCTTGCTGTTGATGATGCTGAAAATCTCCATCTCCTCCCGCTCGTCCAGGCCGAGAAATGACATGAAGGGCAAGGACACATCGACATCGTCGAGGTATCCAAGACGGTGCTGACAATCCACCCGGACCATCACTTTTCCCACCGCCGGGAAGATCTCCAAAATGGCGTTTCCCGGAGCCCCTTCGCGCAGTTTCCAGCCGCCCTCCGGGTGGGGGCGCAGATTGAAGGTCAGGGGAATCGTGGAACTATTCGGTTGCTGAATATACCTGCGAAAATCCAGACTGTGTTTTTCGTTAAACCGCCGCTGATACCCGCGGCCAGTTTCCTCGTCGAGCACATCCGCGAAGCTCAAAGCAGAAAGCAGCTTGGCCGGTGCGAAGCCCAGAACGACCTTTCTATGAGCAGAAGTGCCAAGCTGGCAGGGAATGATGATCAGATCATCCATATAAATGACGCGAGGGAATTTGCAGCCTTTCACTGCAATTATGTCACAGATCGGCTGCAAGTCAAGCAAAAGAAATCCACATCCCCAGCTGACTATTTCACAATAACATGTTTAGTGTCATATCTATATAGCAAACCTGCGTGCAAGATCAGGGAGCAGGCTCCGATGGCCCGACGATACACCGGATGTCGAGGGCACGAGCGCGAATCCTAACCAGGCTTGACATTTGACATCCGGTACGATACGGTTTTCTTAGTATTCATTGGTATCTTTGTAATAATGGATACTGAAGGATGGGCAAATGAACGCGAAGAAACCGTCGAGTTTTCCATCGGGGCCAACTCTTGCGGGCGAGATGCTGATTATCGGAGATGCGGTCGTTCCGGTCGAGCATCGGCTCATGCCGCTCAAGGATGTCCGGCTGGACCCAAGCAATCCGCGAATCCAGCACGCAGTGCGACAAAAGTTCAAGGATGCCGAGGTCGAGCAGGGCGATCTGCAAAAACTCATCATGGAGATGCCGGGTGTTTCGGAACTGTTCAAGTCGATTCGCGATAACGGCGGACTTCTCGAACCGATCCACGTCCGTCCCGACGGAAGAGTGATTGAGGGCAATTGTCGGGCGGCATGCTATCTGAAGCTGCGCGCCAGCATCAAGGGCAATGACAGCAAGTGGGAGACAATTCCGGCGGTCTTCGTGCCAAGCATCTCTGACCGGCAGGTAGCGATCCTCCAAGGGCATTACCACGTCGCCGGCAAAAATAAGTGGCAGGCCTATGAGAAGGCCGGACATCTGCACACGATGAAGACGATCCTCCAAATGGATGAAAAGGAGATCGCGCAAGCGCTGGGCATGACGGAACGCGAGGTCGCAAGAGATCTCAAATCCTACGAGACCATGACCCACAAGCTGCTACCGAAAATCAAGCGTGGGCACGGCCTTGATAAATGGAGCTTCGTGCAGGAGCTCTACAAGAGGAAGGACCTCGAAGAGTACCGCAACAAACCCGAAAACGTGGACGCTTTCGTTTCCCTGGTTGTCAACGACAAAATAAAGCGCGGCGCCGACGTCCGAAAGCTGTCGAAGATTCTGAAACACCCCGGCGCATCCAAGGTGCTCGCAAAGCAAGGCGTCGATAGCGCCATTTCCATGGTCGGCAAGGCCGATCCAACTGCGGACTCACGAACTTTCCGCAAACTGAAAGAAGCTACGAGCCTGCTTCAGAAATTGCCGAGCAAGGAACTGCAACGGCTGCGAGACAACGAGAATTCCCGGCTGATCCTGCAAGACCTGTTTTCAGCATTAAAGAACGCCGCAAAAGCTGCGGGAGTAAAACTCCCGCAATAGGTGTCAAATATGTCGCGAGCTGCCATTTCATCTGTCCCATTGGTCGTCGACGAGATCACTCTCGACGGCAAGCGAGTCCAAGTGCAGAGTGTTGACCTGCCTCTCGACCAGGTGACGCTCGATCCTCGTAATCCACGCATCGCCAATACGGTCTCCATTTCGATCTCCGAAGAGGGCGTGGCTCTGCAAAGAAGACTCGAAGCCCTTCTGTGGGAGGATGCCGACGTTCGTGATCTGTATCGTCAGGTGTTGATCAATAAAGGCCTGGTAGAGCGGATCATTGTCAGGCAGGATGGAAAGGTTGTTGAAGGCAATTGCCGCACGGTTGTTTACAGGAAGCTTCGCGAAAAGCAGCCCAATGAGCGCCGCTGGAAGAACATTCCTGCCCGGTTGCTCCCGCCGGATATCGGAGACCGCGACGTGGCAATCCTTCTCGGCGAGATGCACGTCGCCGGAAAGAATACCTGGACTCCTTTTGAGAAAGCCGGGCACGTCTATCGTTTGCACAATGACTTCGCCCTCGCCCAGGACGAAATCGCGGTCCGCCTCAGGATGTCGAAATCGAAGGTGAACCAGTTGATCCGGGCCTTCGACATGATGAAGTCCAAATATCTGCCCAAATATCCAGGTCCCGCAAATAGCCGCAAGTTTAGCTACTTTGAGGAGCTTTTCAAAAAGCCTCCCCTTCGCGACTGGGTGACTTCGACGCCCGGCGCGGAAGATCTCTTTGTAGATTGGATCGGGACCGGGAAACTCGACCAGGGGGTTCAGGTACGCGATCTGCCTTCGATCATCGAGGACGACGATGCGTTAAATGCCCTCACCCAGGAAGGGTTTGCGGCGGCACAGCGCGTCCTCGCCGAAGACAATCCGGCAGTGACATCAAAGCTTTTTCGGAGGATGGTGGAGATGACCGAAGCCCTAAGGAAAGCGCAACTCGAGGATGTCCAAAGAGTGCGGCAGTCCCGGAGCGCAAAAGCGAAGAAAATTGTGAATGATCTCAGTGATTCCCTGAGACACTTTGTCGAGCTGTGTGGCATTGCAGGCTAGGAGATCGAATGGCGACCTATACGCGCAACATCCAAGGTTATTCCGTCGAGTTGACCCTCATAGAAGTCAATCCAAATGACGTCACGCTCGATCCCGCGAACCCGCGCATCGGGTTTTCCATGCGCCAACTCGGCGAGGAGGAAAGAAACGAAGCTGCATGCTCACTTCTGTTGACAAGCCAGGAGGACACAGAAGCTTTGCGCCGCTCGATCATCGCATCGGGCGGCGTGCAGGAGCCAATCTATCTGCGCGCAGACGGCCGCGTGGCTGAGGGCAATCGGAGGGTCGTCGCTCTAAGAGCGGCTCTCGAAGAGCATCCCGAGGACCCTCAGCTTACGAAGATGCCTGCATGGCGCATTCCGGAAAGGACGCCGGAGCACGTCATTCAGGACCTCTTGAATGAAGTGCATTTGGGTTCGGTTCGAGGCTGGGCCCCGTATGAGAAGGCATTGCAGATGCGGGCACTGGTGGAGGGTGGACTCATCGAAGAGGAGATTGCAGAACGCTACCGGATGGAGGCGCGCGACGTGCGGCAACAGCTTGCGGCTATCGATTTCATGGACAGCCAGTATTTTCCTATTACTGACAATCCTACTGACCCGGAGCATCGAACCAAATTCTCTTATTTTCTGGAGTTCTATAAAAATGGGCGGATCCAGGCGCACAGCGACTCCATTCCTGATTTGCAGGAGCGCTTTGCGCGCTGGGTCAGGGATGGCCGGATTGATACGGGCGCTCGCGTGCGCCGATTACCGAAGATCCTCGACTCCAGAGAGGCGACACGCCTGCTCGATCTGATCGGGTTCGATGCGGCTGACGAATATCTCGCCAAGCAACATCCGGAAGAACAGGAGCTCTACGCTCTCGTTGAGCGCACGCGCATTCGTCTCGAGTCGATGACCGTTACCGAACTCATGGAATTGAGCGGGAGCCAGGAACGCAGGGACATATTCTCGAACCTCAAAGATGAACTATCACGGGTCCTCGAAGCCGTAGAACGGGTGAACGGAGACTGAAGGCACCGATGCCATCGACCTCGCACCAGACGCTCCTGTTATGGACAGTCCGCAAGATGATTGCCGACGGATTTCTTGTCGTTGCATGCGATGGTTCGATGCCGGAGGGCGGTCCCTGGAACAGTTTGCCTTCACCGTTCGAGTTTGCCGACAGCCGGCCCGATGCGCTCGCCATTGCCCCGAAGACGGGCGAGCTCGCCTTCGGCGAAGCCAAAACTTGGAAAGATATCAATACACCGCACACGCGGAGACAGCTGCGAGTCTTTGGGAGGCTTATTAACCGCAGCCGGGGAACGGCGTGCCGCCTATACATCGCAGTTCCGCGGTCAACTGCGCCCGCACTCGACAGAGTGCTCCGGGATGTCGGCTTGCTTGGGGCAAGGCATCTGGTCCGCTTACATATCCCGGACTGCTTTATTGCGGAGGAACGCAATGAGCACGCATGACGCTCAAATCCGGCCGCTTCCGCATCAGCAGGAGGGAACGGCCTTCTTGCGCAACAAAGAAGCGGCCGCGCTTTTCGATGAACAAGGGCTCGGGAAGAGCAAACAACTCATCGATGCGATTAACGAGGATGCCAGAGAGGGCGTGCTGGACGGCGCACTGATCGTTTGCCCCAATACCATCAAGGCGACATGGGGAGAGGAAATTCAGCGTTACTCAACGCTTCGCTACGCGATCTTCGGTGCAGGCAGAAAGGCCAGAAGGCTGACCTTCCAGAGCCTGCGTGCGTCGTTCTATGTCATCAACTACGAAGCGGTTGCAGCTGAGCTCCCCTCCCTGCGCGCCCTGCTCCGATTCAAGAGAATGGCATTGGTCCTTGACGAGAGCCATCGAATCAAGACCCCGGAGGCGAACGTCACGCGTGCGGTTCATTCTCTCCGTGCACTTGCGGTGCGGCGTTACATTATGACAGGAACCCCGGTAGCGAATAAACCGGAAGACCTGTGGGCTCAGTACTTCTTTCTCGATGATGGTGCTACCTTGGGCCGCACCTTCGATGCTTTTCGTTCCCGGTTCTGTACAACCGAAGGCGGGTACATCCGCGTTGACGAGCTCCGCGAGCGGATCGCTTCTCTCTCTCTACGCCGGGAGAAACTAGGCACCGTCGAACTTCCATCGAAAACAATTGTCCGCGTTCCGGTGACCCTGCACGGTAGGCAATTGAGCATGTATGAGGAGATGCGCGATCAACTAGCCTTGTGGATTCGCGACCTCTCCGGAGAGGAAATCCTCGCAAAAGCGGAGAACATCCTGACTCGACTGATCCGGCTTGCCCAGCTCGCATCGAACCCTGCGCTCATCGATTCAGACTACAGGGAAACTCCCGCAAAGTTCGAGGCGCTGTCGGAGCTGATTCCCGCCTACCTCCAGGATGATTCAGACAAAATCATCCTGTGGACCTCCTTTGTAGGACACATTCCTTCGCTGCAGGCGCGCTATAGAGATCTGAAGCCGGTCACTCTCTACGGCGAGATGGATGGGCTCTCCCGTGAAAGAGCTATCGCGGCGTTCAAGAAAGATCGCACTGTCCGCCTGCTGATTGCAAATCCCGCAGCTGCTCGAGAGGGCCTGACGCTCACGCAGGCGCGAACCGCGATCTATCTTGATCGAACATTTAACCTGGTGGACTTTCTCCAGTCTCAGGACAGGATCCATCGCTTATCGCAGACAAAAGCATGCGAGATCGTTCTGCTCACTGCGGAAGGAACGATCGATGAATTCATCGACTTCAGCATCAGCCAGAAGCACAGACTTGCCCGATATACTCAGCGGGACACCGACGAAATCACCAGTGCTGATCTGGCTCTCCAAAAGCCTGATCTCCTCAAAGCCTTGATTGAACCTGCCAAGGTATAGCCCGCTCCGCCCACTGGCCGTGAGGGGAAGGAGAAGGCGGGGTCCAGCAAGCGCCGAGTCGGAGCTAAAGCCGGAACTAAACGAAAAGGTTCTGGAGAATCGACTGGTTGGTGAGACCAGGAGTCGACTTTGTGACGAGCGCTCTGAGGGCCTTCGGCCGCGTACCAGTCGCCAAACCGTGATATGGGAAGCTGTTGACTTTGAATGTATTGGCGAAATAGAGTGCCAGCTGCAGCATTGCTTCCGTGATCGCGAGCTGTTGTCCCAACGGACCGCCATAGGATTTCAGCCTATTTGAATTGAAGTTGATGTGAAGCGACATAGCTGCATCGAACGCCATGAATGTGTCATAATTCACCTCATTTCGAGAGTTTATCTGCCAAATGCGATCGCTGTTGACCGGGGCGATTGCTGACAGAAGCTCGTTGGGTACCCAAGGCGATATCGTGCCGCAGCCTTCATAGAAGTAGTCCCAAAACCGCTGATGGCTTCCTCCAAAACCATTCGGGCCTTTCGGTTTGCCATTGATTCTTAGAACCTGGTGATTAGGGAGCCCGGCCTCGACGTCAACCCACCGTTTCAGGTGAATCCACACGCCGAACATCCCCAGGACTGCGTTTGCCGCGAAGAAGGATGAGTAATAAAGCGTCACGTGAGCCCACGGAGCGTTGCTTGGGATGAACATGTCAAGCGCTCTTCTGTAGTGAGCGGCGCCAAAGAGAAGCCACCGCTCTATGGCGTTCAGGAGACTCACGCGGTGAATTTCAAAGTCCTGATTTGGCTCTCTGAGCCGTTTCACGGAGAGATTTCTGTGAAACGCGTCTAGCGACTGGCCGACGCCAGGAACATATGCAGTCAGCGGTCTGCAGAAATGCTCAGCTTCGGTGAAGTCGAACAATTGCATTATGCAAACACCTGCTCTTTCATCGCCACGTAAAGGTCCCTCACTCCCGCCGAGCCTTGAGCGGCGCGGATCTTTTCTTCCGACAGCGTTGTGGGATCGATCTTCTTAAGCCTTTGAAGCAGCGTGGACGCCGACAGTCCGGAGATCGTATTAGCCTCGACAACGAGATCGATAAGGACCCGTATAAGAGCTCGAAGCACTCGTGCTTTGTAGTAAGTACTGCTCGTGTCTCCCCATCCCTTAGGGTCCAAGGAACGCACTGCGGAAAAGAAACGAATCAGTAATGTCGCGTATTCCTCAAAGCCATTGTCGGGTACCTTTCTTGTTCTGGTGATCAGGGTCTTAATTTCGGGTGCCAGGGAGCCTTGCTTTACGCTTATGTCTTTCTGCTCGCCGGTAAGGTCAATCGCAATGTAGAAGGGACTGTCCGCACGTTCCACCAGCTCGAACACAAGTTCCGATGCCATAATTGCTGCTTCGTCCCCCTCCGGCTTAACTAATCTGACTAGATCCCAGCGAAGCGAAGACGGCACGCGCCTCTGGTTATCGTTGATTTCAAGAAAGAGCTCCGCCATTTCCTTCTCTGTCTTGTTCATGTGAATAATGCACGCGTACTGAGCATCCTTTTTGGAAAAGGTCTGAGCCCAAAGACGGTGCTGACCATCTACGACCAGGAACCGCACCTTCTCGGGCAGGATGACGTCGTTTGCCGAGTGCTGAAGATCTTTGATGTCAGAAGCTAATGTGATTGCATTGGGAAATGCACGCCTCCGGTCGAGCACCGTTCGCGCAATTTGTTTCGCGCGTTCCTCCTTCACGATTCGTTGAAAACCCTTGACTGGATCTTTGATCCGCCACGACGGAGTGGTGTGGTGCAGGAGCCAGTGGCCCGAGAGCGCAACAGCATAGACCGGAGGCGACGTTTGAAGTTGCAACGCCGGCGCGGCGAAAGCTTTTGATGGATGTGTCGGATGCTTTGATGGCAACGGACCCCCCTTGGCAAACTGAAATGCTTAGCCTTGGCCCAAAGCAGTTGAGTAATCGCGGTCCGGCCGAGAAGGCATCACTCGTATCGAGACCATCCAGAGTGTAAATGCTGCCTCTAAGTCGATGCAACGCAAAGGCTTTGATAGCGACGGTATCACAGTCAGCGGGAGTCAATGAAAACTGCGGTGAGAGAAGACCGGAGGATAGAAAAGGCAAAAGGAGGGAGACGAGACTCATTCCGAGGCAACGACTCGACGGTGGCGCCAAAGACCAATTGCGGGATGGACCGGGGAGCAAGTGGGCCCAGCCTGCGTCGCGGTTCGCTCGCTCCAGCCGGGTCAGCCTGCGAAGTTCCTAGGGTCTGCGTCTCAAGGAGAGACGCCGGCTATGGCGCCATCATGGCAGCGACGTGCATAACGGACATGAGCTTGGCACCGAGATGCAGCGGGAGCCGGTGCGTGTTCGGAATACCTGATCTATAGAATGCGCGCCTTCGTCTTCCACTGGCAACGACATGGCTGGCGGAATCGGCGCGGGACTCCTAGCTTCCGTTGCGGTGCTTGATCGGGATGCCGACAAGGCTCACTTTCTCGAAGGAGCGCAGAGCCTTGTTTGGCTACGATAAAAAGACGCAAATTGGGCATGATCCATCGTGTCGATCCCTTTTAGAACGAATATGCTGGAGCGAGAGGGAGTGTCAATCACGACTGTGGAGGATAGACTTGTATACGTTCTCCACTCAGCGCATCCAGTTGACTTCGTGCTGGACGGCTCGCCGGGAGGGACACCTGAATGCCCAGCAAGCAGGGCATATGCGGAAAACCCTGAAATAGCGTTTACTGAGGCGTGCGGCCAGATATGGAAAACCCGTTCTTCGAGCACCCGATCCTCAATTCCCCTTACGAGTGTCCTGCCCGGCACTGGGAACTCGATGCCGACGGCCAGCCGACGCAGCAAACCATTGAAACCCGGCGCGTTGCAAAGTACATCACGCCGGTCCCAAAACCTCGGAAGAGAAAAAAGGGGGCGACGCAGGGATCGCTTGTTTTCGATGAGGGAGCCGGTGTCTCCACGGCAGAGCAGCAGTACGACCCGACGCCAATCATCAATGAGCTTCGCTACCAGGTAGACCAGTGGCGGAAGTGGCCCGATCCAAAAGACTGGCATGTGACCCCTGAAACGGAACGACTCCTCAAGCACTGGCGGCACCACAAGTTCTCTGACATCCGGCCATTCTTTTGCCAGATCGAAGCCGTCGAGACTGCGATCTGGCTGACCGAGGTGGCTCCGAAGGCCGGGAAAATAGGCAAAGGCTTCCTTGAGCACCTGGCCAACGCGAACGCCGCTGCCAATCCCGAACTCATGCGCTTGGCCCTGAAGCTCGCCACCGGCGCCGGCAAGACCACCGTCATGGCCATGCTGATTGCCTGGCAGACCGTCAACGCCGTCCGCCGCCCTGGCAGTTCGCTCTTCACGAAGGGCTTCCTGATCGTGGCGCCGGGACTCACAATCAAAGACCGGCTCAGGGTTCTCCAACCCAACGACCCCGACAGCTACTACATGAGCCGCGAGTTGGTGCCCCCCGACATGCTGGATGACATCCAGCGCGCCAAGATCGTCATCACCAACTATCACGCGTTCAAGTTGCGCGAGCGGCTGGATCTCTCCAAGGGCGGACGCTCTCTTCTCCAGGGCCGAGGTGAGCCCCTCAAGACAGAAGAGACCGAAGGGCAGATGATCCAGCGGGTCATGCCTGACCTGATGGGGTTGAAGAACATCCTGGTGCTCAACGACGAGGCGCACCACTGCTACCGGGAGAAGCCGGGCGATCCGGTCGAGGAGGATATTTCGGGGGAGGAAAAGCAGGAAGCCGAGAAGAACAAGGAAGCGGCCCGCCTCTGGATATCCGGCCTGGAGGCCGTCAACCGCAAGCTCGGCATTGCCCGCGTCATCGACCTGTCGGCTACGCCGTTCTTCCTCCGGGGTTCGGGGTACGCTGAGGGAACACTCTTCCCCTGGACAATGTGCGACTTCTCGCTGATGGACGCGATCGAATGCGGCATCGTCAAGCTGCCACGAGTGCCGGTCGCCGACAATATCCCCGGCGAGGAGGTCCCCGTCTTCCGCAACCTGTGGGAGCACATCCGAGCCGACATGCCCAAGAAGGGGCGCAGCAAGGGCGAGGTCCTTGACCCTCTCAAGTTGCCGGCGAAGCTGTGCACTGCGTTGGAAGTCCTCTATGGGCACTACGTGAAGACCTTCGATGCCTGGCGCGAAGCCAAGATCGCTGTGCCGCCCTGCTTCATCGTCGTTTGCCAGAACACCGCGATCTCCAAACTGGTATACGACTACATCTCCGGCTTCATCCGCACCAACCAGGACGGCTCAAGTAAGCCCGAAGTAGGCCGGCTTGAATACTTCCGGAACTCCGACGTGCACGGCAACCCGCTCCCCCGACCCCATACGTTACTCATCGACAGCGAGCAGCTCGAATCCGGCGACGCCTTGGACCCCAAGTTCCGTGAGATTGCCGCCGACGAGATCGACCGATTCCGCCGGGAGATCATGGAGCGCACAGGCGACCGCCAGCAAGCCGAGAACATTTCCGACCAGGACTTGCTCCGCGAGGTCATGAACACCGTGGGTAAACCTGATCGGCTCGGCGAACGCATCCGCTGCGTTGTCTCGGTTTCCATGCTCACCGAGGGCTGGGACGCCAATACTGTCACCCACGTTGTGGGTGTTCGGGCATTCGGCACGCAGCTCCTTTGCGAGCAGGTCATTGGTCGCGCCCTTCGCCGCCAGTCCTATGACCTGAACGAGGAGGGCCTCTTCAATGTCGAGTATGCCGACGTCCTCGGCATTCCCTTCGACTTCACGGCCAAGCCGGTCGTAGCTCCCCCGCAGAAACCGAGGGAGACGATCCAGGTCAAGGCGATGCGTCCAGAGCGGGATGCGCTGGAAATCCAGTTCCCAAGGGTTTTGGGCTACCGTGTGGAACTGCCGGAAGATCGGCTGACCGCTACCTTCACCGACGACTCAGTCCTGAATCTCACGCCTGAACTTGTCGGCCCCACCATGAACATCAACTCCGGCATCATCGGCGAGGAAGTGAGCCTCACGGTTGAGCACCTCGCCGACACACGCCCCTCAACGGTTCTCTACAACCTCACTGCACACCTGCTATCCACCAAGTGGCGTGACACCGGTGAGGAACCGCAGTTCACCTTGTTTGGTCAGCTCAAGCGCATCACCAAGCAATGGCTGGATACCTGCCTCCGGTGTTCAGGGGGTACCTACCCCGCGCAGCTCATGATTCGAGAGCTTGCCGATGAGGCTTGCAACCGAATCACCGATGCCATCGTGCAGGACACCGTGGGCAAGATGCCCATCAAGGCGCTGCTGGACCCATACAATCCCACTGGCTCTACCATGCACGTCAGCTTCACGACCTCCAAGACGGACCGCTGGCAGACGAAAGCCGATCGCTGCCACATCAACTGGGTCGTTCTGGATAGCGACTGGGAAGCCGAGTTCTGCCGTGTGGCCGAATCGCACGCTCGCGTCAAGGCATACGTCAAGAATCACAACCTTGGGTTCGAGGTGCCTTACCGTTATGGTTCGGAGAGCCGCATCTACCGCCCGGACTTCATCGTACTCGTCGATGATGGATGTGGGGACAAGGACCTGCTGCATCTGGTGGTCGAGATCAAGGGATACCGCCGCGAGGATGCAAAGGACAAGAAGCTCACCATGGAGACCTACTGGGTTCCCGGCGTGAACAACAGCGGCAAGTTTGGCCGCTGGGCCTTTGCGGAGTTCACCGAGGTCTACGCCATGGAGGCGGACTTCGCGGCAAAGGTTGAGGCCGAGTTCAACAGCATGATCGACAAGGTTGCCCCACTGGCGGCCGTTCAGCCCACGGCGTAAGGCCGACCGAAGAGAAGAGACGATGGCGAAGAACACTCTGGAAACTAAGGCCCCGAAGCAGAAAAAGACTGTCGAGACCCTGACGCACGACGAGGCCTCGCGTAAGAACATTCCCACGGCGGAGTACCAGTCCGTCATGCGGACGGACGAGCAGACGCCGATCCGTGTGGCCTACGAGCGACGCAACCGCGATCTGGATCCGCAACTGGTTTGGCGCGGCAAGGACGAACAAGATTGGTCCGATCTGGTTGTGCCGCAGCCCAAGGTGCTCATCGACGACCTGCGCAGGCAGACGGAGAAGAATACACCCAAGGAGGCAACTCCACAATTTGATCTCTTCGCTGACTTCAATGGACTGCCAAGCGAGGACGCCAAGACGGAGTTCTACCAGCACGATGCCCACTGGTCGAATCGGATGATCCTTGGCGACAGCCTGCAGGTGATGGCATCGCTGGCAGAACGCGAGGGCCTCCGAGGCAAAGTGCAGTGTATCTACATCGATCCGCCCTATGGCATCAAGTTCAACTCTAATTTCCAGTGGTCCACCACCAGTCGCGACGTGAAGGACGGCAACATGGATCACATCACACGCGAGCCGGAGCAGGTCAAGGCCTTCCGGGACACTTGGCGTGATGGAATCCACTCCTACCTCACGTACCTGAGGGACCGCCTGACCGTCGCTCGCGATTTGCTGAATGAATCCGGCTCTGTTTTTGTCCAAATAAGCGACGAAAACGTGCACCGAGTACGTGCTTTGATGGACGAAGTGTTGGGTGAGAGCAACTTTTGTTCTTTGATCTTCTTCTCGAAGACGACCGGAACGTCAAGTGGCATCCTTCCGACGGTCGGGGATCTAATCGTGTGGTATGCCAAATCGAGAACAAGGATAAAGTTTCGATCCGTACTTCGGAAGCTATCCTTAGATGAGGCAATGAATGGCGAGTTCAAGTCCTTACTCTTACCCGACTTGCGCGAGAGGAAGACCACTACAGATGAACGCGAGACACCTCCCTCCATCCCGGAGGGGGCTCAACTTGTGCGAACAAATACGGCCGTGTCACCAGAGGCGAGCCCAACGCTGACAAAGGAAGTCGAGTTTCTGTGTGGAGTGAAGAAGCATTGCGGTGACCATAGACACTGGAAAACAGGCGATGATGGACTTTGGAGGCTGGAGAAGGCGAGGCGACTAGACTTCACGCAAGGTCCAACCCGGCTGTATCGCAGGTACTTTTCCGACAGTGAGTATGCGTCCATCACAAATGTCTGGACAGACACGCGTAGTGAGCAGAAGCAAATCTATGTAGTGCAAACCAAGGACGAAGTGATCAAACGCTGCATCCTCATGACTACTGATCCCAGCGATTTAGTCCTTGATCCGACTTGCGGTGCCGGGACCACTGCTTATGTCTCTGAGCAGTGGGGTCGGCGCTGGATCACAATTGACACTTCTCGTGTCGCACTCGCATTAGCACGGGCCCGAGTTATGGGTGCGCGGTATCCCTACTATTTGCTAGCAGACAGTCCTGATGGTCAGTACAAGGAAGCGAGCCTGCAGGGGAAGGTTCCTTCCTGTTTGCCTACGCACGGCAGCATTCGCCAAGGCTTCGTCTACGATCGTGTCCCGCACATCATGCTTAGCTCCATTGCAAACGATGCCGAGATCGATGTGATCTGGGATGAATTTCAGCTTGTTCTTGAGCCGATCCGGGAACAATTGAATGCTGAACTCAAGAAGGATTGGCAAGGTTGGAATATCCCCCGCGAGGCTGGCCCGGCATGGCCGCAGACAGCCAAAGACCTGCACAGTGAGTGGTGGGAACACTGCATTGCCCGCCAGAAGGCGATCGACGCATCCATCGCAGCCAAGGCCGAGTTCGAGTACCTCTACGACAAGCCCTACGAAGACAACAAGAAGGTTCGCGTCTCCGGCCCCTTCACCGTCGAGAGCCTTTCTCCACACCGCGTTCTAGCTGTGAATGAGAACGAGGACGTGATCGATTCGCCCGGCAGCGCCGACGTGGATGTGCGCGGCGCCCAGGATTTTGTCCAAGTGATCCTCGATACCCTGAAGATCAGCGGCGTCCAGCAGGCCCATAAGGAAGACAAGATCACCTTCTCCTCGTTGACCCCCTGGCCTGGCGACTTCATCTGCGCCGACGGGCGGTACACCGACGCGGATGGCACGGAGAAGCGTGCGGCCATCTTCATCGGCCCCGAGTTCGGCACCGTCTCCCGCCCGAACCTGGTTTCAGCGGCCAAGGAGGCTGGCGACGCGGGTTTCGATGTGCTGATCACCTGCGCCTTCAACTACGACGCGCACTCGTCAGACTTTAACAAGCTGGGGCGCATCCCCGTACTCAAGGCCCGGATGAATGCCGACCTGCACATGGCCGACGACTTGAAGAACACCGGCAAGGGCAACCTCTTCGTCATCTTCGGCGAGCCGGACATCCTGATTCTCTCGGCAGAAGGCGGGCAGATTCAGGTGAAGGTGAATGGCGTGGACGTCTTCAAGCCCCACTTGGGCAAGGTGGAGTCAAGCAGCCCGGATGAACTGGCCTGCTGGTTCATCGACACCGACTATAACGAGGAGAGCTTCTTCGTGCGCCACGCATACTTCCTCGGCGCCAATGACCCCTACAAGGCGCTCAAGACGACGCTGAAGGCGGAGATTAACGAAGAGGCTTGGGAGACGCTGCACAGTGATACCTCGCGGCCCTTTGACAAGCCAGCCAATGGCAGAATCGCAGTGAAGGTTATCAACCATCTGGGCGACGAAGTGATGAAGGTTTTCAGGGCATAAGGGGGAAGCATGAGTCAAGTGAAGATTTATTTGCCTCCGCCATCAGATTGGCAGGCCTTTCAGGATCTTGTCGTGCAGGTTGCCAAGAAGCGGTACGTGCCGGAGTCCGTTCAGGATTATGGGCGTCAAGGACAGAAACAGCACGGTGTTGACATATATGCCGAGGGTGGCGACGGAAGCAAGATCGGCATCCAGTGTAAGGAGACTAAGGCTCACATCGATAAGAAGATCATCGAGACTGACGCGAAAGATGCAAAGGGTTTTTCGCAGAAGCTTGATCTCTTCATCATCGCGACGACGGAGCGAAGGGATAAGCGACTCCAAGATGTTGTGATGGGACTTAATAGCAGTGGGGAGTATCCGTTTAAACTTAGGATCGAGTTTTGGGATGATTTCCAGCAAGACATCAATCAGTCTGCGATGGTTCTGAATGCGTGCTATGAGGATTACAAGACAGCATTTCACGAGACAGATCAATCTCATCATCTCGAATGCCTTGGGTCGGCATTTAATAGACCCGCATTCAGGGATAGTTTTGCGCATGAACGAAACTACGGCCATTTTGGCGAGGCACTTGCCGAGACTTTGCGGCTGTTCAGCCTCGGCATTGTACGCGATCGCGATTCATCCATAGGCGTAATTCAAACTGTGCCACTTCGTTCTTTGCCAGATGGTAAGTATAAGAACTCCGTTAAGAAGATCGACAACATGCTTTCGAAGATGTACCACACGTTCATTTCGGAGGCGCAGAAACTGTCGCACGACCAACGGTACGCTAACGACAGGGCAGGTCATTACAACATTGAGCGGCGCAAGTTGATGGATTACTTAAACAAAATGCTGACCGATGCCAGACTTCAACCCATCGTGTACCGATACTGAAAAAGATGGAATTTCGAATCGCAGACACGTTTACTGACAGCCTCGCCAAGCTCACTGGCGAGGAGCAGAAGGCTGTGAAAACGACGGCCTTCGATCTCCAGTTGAACCCTGCTCATCCCAGCCTGCAATTGCATAAGCTCGACAAGTCTAAAGACCCGAACTTCTGGTCAATCCGCGTCAGCCAAGACATCCGGCTTATCGTTCACCGGACCGGAGCCAGCCTGCTGCTGTGCTATGTCAATCACCACGACGAAGCCTACCATTGGGCCGAACGGCGCCGACTGGAGACGCATCCCAAGACTGGCGCTGCGCAGTTGGTGGAAGTTCGCGAGCGTGTACAGGAAATTCCCAAGTACGTGGAAGTCGAGAAGCCCGCTCCACCCAAGCCGCCAGTTTTCAAGTACATCTCCGATGGACAGTTCCTGGCCTACGGGGTACCCCCGGAGTGGCTGGATGCTGTGAGGGAGGCTACGGAGGACAGCCTGCTGGAAATCGCAGGGCACCTGCCGGCCGAGGCTGCCGAGGCACTGCTTAACCTGGCAACTGGAATCAAGCCGCCGTTGCCAGAGCCAGTGCCGGTGGGTACCAATCCCTTCGAGCATCCCGACGCTCTGCGCCGCTTCAGGGTGATGAAGAACGTAGAAGAACTTGCGCTGGCGCTTGAGTACCCCTGGGAACGCTGGGCAGTTTTCCTGCATCCGGCGCAGCGCCAGTTAGTTCAGAAGGACTTCAACGGTCCCGCGAGAGTCGCGGGCTCAGCAGGCACCGGGAAGACGATTGTCGCATTGCACCGGGCCTTCCACCTTGCCCGCACAAACCCGAACGCACGGGTGCTGCTCACGACCTTCTCCGACCCGCTGGCCAAGGCACTGGATGCAAAACGTCGACTATTGCTGACTGGTGAACCCCGTCTCGGGGAGCGCATCGAGGTTCACTCGATGGACTCCATCGGTCGCAGGCTTTTTGAACTGAACATTGGCAAGCCCCAGATCGCCACGCCAGAGGCTGTGAAGGGCCTATTAGAAGAGGCCGCCAGATTGGTGGATGGGAGTAAGTTCTCGCTGCAGTTCCTGACCACCGAGTGGGAACAAGTCGTGGACGCCCGGCAACTGGATACGTGGGAAGACTACCGTGACGTGGCCCGCCTGGGCAGGAAGACCCGGCTCAAAGAAGCGCAGCGGGCAATCCTCTGGTCGATCTTTGAACGGGTGCGGTCTGGATTGAAATCCCAGGGGTCGATCACCGACTCAGGGCTCTTCAATGTTCTGGCTGGCCTGTACGCCAGCGGTACCAAATCTCCATTCGACTTCGTGGTTGTCGATGAGGCTCAGGACATCAGTATCGCGCAACTCCGGCTCCTGGCGGCGCTCGGGGATGGGCGGGCGAATAGCCTTTTCTTTGCCGGCGACCTCGGCCAGAGAATCTTCCAGCAGCCCTTCTCCTGGAAGGCCCTGGGCGTGGATGTGCGCGGGCGCTCAACGACGTTAAAGATCAACTACCGGACGTCGCACCAGATTCGTTCGCAGGCTGACCGCCTCCTTGGCGTAGAAGTGTCCGATGTAGACGGCAACTCCGAGGAACGCAAGGGAACGATCTCGGTGTTCGACGGGCCGGCGCCAGGCATCAAGGTTCTGCCAACCAGCGAAGCAGAAATCAAGGCGGTGAGCGAATGGCTGGCGGCCGTCACGAAGGCTGGGGTTCAGCTGCATGAAATCGCGATCTTTGTGCGCTCTCCGGCCGAGTTGGGCCGGGCCAAAGCCTCCGCGAAGGAGGCGTCACTAGACTTTGTGGTACTCGACAACAATGTTGAAACGACTGCAGGTCGGCTGTCGATCAGCACCATGCACCTTGCCAAGGGCCTGGAGTTCCGAGCGGTCGCGGTGATGGCTTGTGACGACGAGGTAATCCCACTCCAGGAGCGGATTGAGACGGTTACGGATGAAGCTGACCTTGAGGACGTGTACAACACCGAGCGGCAATTGCTGTACGTCGCCTGCACCCGCGCCCGCGACTATCTGCTGGTTACGAGTACCACGCCGGCATCGGAGTTCCTAGACGACTTAGGGCACTGATGGATGCAAATCTACAGTTACCAGGGCTCGCTCAATACTAATAAAGACAGTTTCATGATTCCAAGCGAAAGGGGTGGCACGCCGATATGCAGAAAGCACGGTTAGAGATACAGAAGCTGAAGATTCGACAGGTTGTGGAGGATTACCGCGGCGGTAGATTAGTAATCCCCGAGTTTCAGCGCGAATACGTGTGGAAGCCAAGTCGTGCGCCCAAGCTGCTCGATTCGATCTATCACGGGTTCCCAATCTCCGTCCTATTGCTCTGGACAAGCTCCGTCGAAGCAAGAGCACGGCGCCGCGACCCGCGGCCGTCTCGGGCAAGCTCAGTTTCGTGGCTCATTGATGGGCAACAGCGGGTAATCACTATGTCTCGCATTTTGAGCGGCGACGAGGGCATAGACGTGGTCTTTAATCCGGATGAAGATCAGTTCCGTCTTTCCAACGCCGCGACCCGCCGAGACAGTAACTGGTTCCGAGTAAGCGAGTTACTTGACGACGAGTCGTATCGCCAGATTCGCCGTTCGTTGCCTGAAGGTAATAAAGGCGAGAGGCGAGAGGCGCAGTTTGAGCGTGTGCGCGGAATCCGCGAATACGAGATCCCTGCAGTCCAAATGGTGGACCATACCTTTGACGAGGCTGTTGAGGCGTTTACTCGCATTAACACCCTCGGTGTCAAGCTGAAGAGGGAAGACATTGACAGCGCCCGCGTGGCAGCCCGGCATAGCGGATTCATAGCGGACGAGGTCACCCCTTTCGTGGACGAACTCCGCCGGCAAGGTTTTGAGCGATTGAATGTCATGCACTTGTTCCGTGCCTGCGCGTTTGTGGCCATGCCGGATGGTCGAAGCCGTACGCCGTTACACGAACTCAGCAGGGCAGAGGTTGCCAGCGCATGGTCGCGGACCAAGAGAGCAACAGAGCAAGCGATTGCCTTGGTGCGCAACGAGTTCGGACTCGTCAACATGGATATACTCTGGAGCGGTGCCCTCCTTGTACCGGTAATAGCAATCTGCGCATCAACCACAGCCCGTGAACGTGATCCCAGAGGAATGGCGGGGTGGCTGGCAATGGCTGCGCTGCTCCACCGATATAGCAAGGCGGCAGAAACGGCACTTGATCAGGACCTTCGCGCATGCCGTTCAGACGATCCGTTGGGGAAGCTCCTGACCAATGTGCGCCGCGATGCAGGTGGGTTCCCGGTGCGTGATCGCTACTCCCAGCGTGTGCGTAGAGCGGCTCATTTCCATGACGGCTAACTGCTGCAAGACCCCGTGATCAAGCGTCCGCAAGTCGTAGGGAGATTCGATCCAGAGAAATTTGGCTGTTCGTGTGCCAGGAGCGATCTTGGTCTGCGAAACCTTATCGTGGATCTTGTCCGTCAGCCGTTCGTAAGGATCTTCCGCCTTCCTAGGCGGCGCATACTTGATAAAGACCCGCCCGCGCTCTCTATAGTCGTATTCAACGCCTGCCCTGAACATTTCGGAAACTTCGGCTGAGGACTTCCCGGCTACGCCTCCTATGGATTGGGCATGCACCCATTCTGAGCCGGTGACGTCGATAAGATTTCCATCGACCACTCTAAAAGGGACCTTCTCCGTTTGTTCCGTGAGCGGTTCCACCTGAACTTCAATCAGCTGTTGCGATGACACGACCGAGACTTCTCCGGTCCGCTCGTGTCGTTCGAGTGTTCGCTTCAGCAGCTGAAGAATCATATTGAAGTCCGCACGCTTCAGCTCCGCATTTACTCGGATCTTGACGCAGCAAGGACGCGCATATGTCCTGATCTTCCCGGCAACATAGTCGAAGATGTCCTGAGTGATGCGTATCCCCTCTTCCGCGAAGGGAGTGCGACTGATGCGGGCACATTCGCACAAAAGGCGCCCCCCATCGATGTCAACAGTGAAATCGCCATTGTTTTCTTTAATTTCCGGGGCGAGTGCCAGTGAACCAGCCCCGTGTAGGCTGCGCTTTACACGAAACGCCATCGCAAGTTCGTAGAAAGTCGGCCAGAACGTATCGTTTTTGATTCGTTCGATCTTCTTGGGCAGGCAGGGATCCGATAGGAAGGATCGAATGACAACGGCCGTTTCGACGAGTTGCACGACGGAACTGTCGAGTCCTGGTCCCGAAAGCCAATAGGCCAGTGGTCTGTCATCCCGCGCAGTCACAATTCGTTTGCTGTGATCCTGGTCTGAGGGAATCAGGCTACCCAGATACATGTCGCCGAAAGCGCTCTGAAGCGTCGCAATTGCTTCCTCAATTGTCCCAACAGGCAGGTCAATCCGCTCGCGAGCCTCATTCGCGATGCGGATCCAGTCGTACAGGCTTTCGGCGATCGTCGCCATGCCTCCTATTATTTCTCACGCGAACGCAGAACGGCGATCCCCTCCGGCTAGGTTCCGGCCCCGTCGAAATATCATTACAGGCGGAGTGACCCCAAAGATCGTCTCATCAGCTTGAATCGATAACGAAATGTCGGCATGGCGACTGAAATGTTGCGCGCTGCCGGCAGGCTGGGACTCCAAGGATGCTCCCGTAGCCTGGGGCGTTTTTAGGGACTGAGCCTGCCAAACCTTCTGCAGCTCGCGGCGCGTCGTTTCCGGGCCATCTAAAATATTGAGATGGGCAGATGTAGAGCATAGTGAGGATGCACTTCAGTGGGCACGACATACGCCGTTTTGATCGGAATTGAAACCTACCAGAAGCAAGGAATTAGCTCGGTCCAGTTTGCTCAAGCCGATGCGGCTGCGATAAAGGACCTCCTCGTTCAAGAGCTGGGCGTGCCCGCCGAGAACATCACCGTTTGGCTCGATTTCGAAGCTACGAAGTCGGTGTTCGAGAACGATCTCCCTTACCTGATTCGCCAACTTGCTCCCGGGGATCGGTTCATCTTCTTCTATGCTGGTCATGGATTCTTCGCTAACGGAACAAACCGTCTGACCACTTGGGACACGCATCCCGGCAATCTGGCCGGAACAACCG
>JBEKAJ010000036.1:0-17530 GCA_050018295.1 Occallatibacter sp.
CGCGCGCGCGACGAAAAGATGAAGCAGGAAGCCGAGAACGCCCGCATGGCCAAGCTCTACCGCGAGCACGTCCTCGGTGAGAAGCCTGTTGACGGCCTGGTCTCGCTCGACTCCATCCGGCCAGCCTCAAACAACGCCGCCTCGCCCATCAACAGGCGGCAGGAAGGTGAACTGGTCGCTGGCGACTAATCAAGATCCCTCCCTTGGTTCTCTCAATAGAACGGGCCGCTCAGCAGCGAACTGAGCGGCCCGTTTTTTGTGTGCTGAAGGTTTGGGTTTATGCTTCAGGCTTGGGAACGCACGTCCTACCGCACTTCCAGCTTGAAATCCCGGTACTCCCGAATCAACTCGAAGTCCGCACGGTTCGACGTGATGAGCCGCGCGCCATGCGACCGAGCCGTCAACGCGATCAGCACGTCGAAGTGCAGATCGCGCAGACGGCTGCTCACCGCCTCATAAACACCACCCGGCCTCTCCAGTCCCAGCTTCCAGTCTCCTTCGCCAATCCGGTCAAAGCCCGAACCAGCGCGCCAATGTCTGCTGGCGAAATGGTCTTCTCGTCCATGAAGATCACGCCGCCATGCGAACTTCCTTCTTCCGCCCAAGCCTTCAGCAAAGGCGGAATCGTTCGCCGGTCATAAGTCACAAGCGTCAGTCCCTGGGCCGCGGCTTCCCGCAAGCACGTGGAGTCATCCTGTCCCATGAAGGCGCCGCTCTCCCATTCTGCCATCGCGTGAACAACAATCCCCCGCATGCGGCGGCGCAGGCCGTTGGCTACGTCCGGCGAGATATGCTCATCGAGAAGCAGCTTGAGCATCTCGGCGCCTTGCAGTCCTTTTGGCAACGAACTCGACCGCCTGAGGCAGCATGTGTTTCAGCGTGTCGAAATCCGTCTCATCGTTTTCCGAAATTGCCATATTGATTTCTTCGGGGAACGCAAATGCGTAGTGGGCCGCTGCCTGAACCTTCGCTTCCGGCCAGCGAAGATGCTTGGCCACAGCCGCGGCATCTCCCTTATAGGAGCGCAGCAGCAGCACCACCTCCCACACCGCCAGCGAGCTGCCCTGAATGCAGGCTTGCCGGCCCGCAGCCGAATCGCGGAAATCGATGAAGGCAAACTCCGACCTCCGCAATCCCTCTTCGACGAGCCGCGCGCTGGCGTCGCTGGCGGTCCAGCCATGGCGGCTGGCCATGCGCTTCAGGCGTCTTCCGCTCTCCGTCGCCAGGCGCATGCTCACGACCATTGAAGGGACTGTTTTCATATTGAAAACCTTACATTGTCACTCTTGTAGGCATTGTAGCACAATTCCTGGCTCGGCGCCCTTGGTTCTCCTCGCAAAGCGGGCCGCTCAGCAACGAACTGAGCGGCCCGCTCTTCTTACGCCTCCTCAGCTCTGAACGCGTCGAAATCCCTTCGAAAACCGGACGGAAGCATCTCCGTTCTTTGTTAACGGAAGCGGCTGCGTCTTGATCGCCTTCAGCTGTCCCAAAGTCCGATCACTCCACGATTCGGATCGGATACCATTGCACCATGAACCCCGAAAGTGGTGGGAAGGGTCTGTGCGCGGTTTGCGCCCGTGTGCTTGCACCTCTCAGATCTGGCATTGCAAAGCGCCACGATAAGACCGCCGTGCACCTCTCCGGTAGGTCTTGTTGCCTGAGGCGATTTGCATTCACAGCATTTCTCGTCTTCTCCATCTCATCGCAAGCTCAGTCGGCAGCGACTCCGGGCGCATGGCAGGGCACCCTCCGCGATGCCTCGGATTCTCCAATCGCGCAAGCCAAAATCCGGCTGACGGGTAACGGAACCAGTGCCGATGCATCGACCGGCACAGATGGCAGTTTCCGGTTTGCGGCACTGCCCCCGGGACCATACAAACTCACCGTTGAAGCTCGCGGCCGCAAGGTTGCATATCCCTCATCGATCGAGATCTTGCCGGTCGCTTCGCTCGCTGTGCTTACGCTCTCAGGCAGTGGCCAGCTGTCGGTCACTGCTTCGCAACAGATCAACGCCACCGGAGGCGAAGAGCTCTCCAGTGCGGTCGTCAGCGAACTGCCGCTGAACAAACGAGATTTCAGCCAGTTGCTTCTCCTCGCGGCCGGCACCATGACGGATGCCAACGGCGCCACCAACTTCACCCAGCAGTTCGCTATCAACGGTCAGCGTGGAGTCGAAGCGACCTTCGCCATGGACGGCGCAGACATCAGCGATCCGGAGATGGGCGGTTCAACATTCAGCAACTTCAACGTCGATGCAGTCGAGGAAATCCAATCCAGCTCGGGCTGGATGCCCGCCGAGATCGGTCGCGGCGCTTCCGGTTTCACTAACATCGTCACCCGCTCGGGAGCTGCCGGGTTTCACGGCTCGTTCTTTGAGTTCCTCCGCAACTCCGCCCTTGACGCGCGCAACTACTTCGACCACCCCACGCCCGTCTATCCGGGCCGCATTCCGCCCTTCCGCCGCAATGAGTTTGGACTCACCAATGGCGGCCCCGTGTTCATCCCTCATCTCTACGACGGCCGAGCGCGGACCTTCTACTTCACTCAATTCCAGGGATTCCGCCAGATCCTCGGTACAACGCAGGTGATGCCTGTGCCCACGGCAGACGAGCGTGCGGGCCTCGACACCTCTGCCTTTCCCGGCGATACGCTTGAAGTTCCTGTCGATCCCGGCATCGCCGCCGTGCTCAAGCGCTATCCCTTGCCCAACTACCCGATGGGCTCCTTTGCAGCGCACACCTATGCGACTCCCTCGAACGTAATCACCAACGCCAACCAGTTTTCCCTCCGCCTGGACCACAGCTTCAGCGCCAAAGATCAGTTCTTCGCTCGCGTCAATATCGATAATTTGACCGGCCCCACCACGAATCCCGATCAGACAGCCATCGATCCCTCTTTTGCTACTACGTACATCGACCGGCAACGCAATGTCGTGGGCACGTATACGCGGACAGTTTCGCCGCACCTGGCTTTCGTATCTTCGATTAGCATCACGCGCTCCACGCCCGGATTCCCCACGCCCAATCGCACCGATCCTGCCGTCAAGTTCAACGACGGGCTGTTTGAGCCGTTCAACGCCGCTGCAGGCTCGGTGATGCAGGCTTACGGAAACCTCTTTCAGGGGCGCCAGCTCGTTACCTTCTCTGCCGGACGGCACGCATTCAAGGCCGGATTCGAGGCGCGTCTCAATCGAGACACGACCTATTTCGGCATCAGCCCCAACGGCGAATACGACTTTGGCGGCGGGGCCGCGTACGCAACCGAGTTCATCCCGTCGCAGAGCGGCACGCACGATATTCACCCTGGTAACCTGTTGCCGGATACGCTTTCAGGCCTTCTTTCCGGCAGCCCCTTCGCCTACACCGTAGCCATCGCCCCTCCGTACTTCTCCAACGGCGCGCACATCGGCCCTGCCGCCATCAACCGAAATAACGTCAGCTTCTTCGTGCAGGATACATTCAAGGTAAATAGCCGCCTGACCCTCGACTACGGCATTCGGTGGGATCTCTACACGCCCATCAGCGAACGGGCACGGCGAACATCCACAGTTGTCACAGCCAGTGGTGCGCAGCAATATGTCATCAACCCGCAGCCCGGCTACAAGACAAATTGGAATGCCTGGCAGCCGCGCGTACAAATCGCATGGCAAGCAACTCCCAAATTTCTGGCACGCGCAGGCGCGAGCATCATGACTATCCCTCCCAACATCTGGCAGGACAACTTCCTCACCGGCTCCACGCCATTTGCCGTCTATCCGCGCTTGCTCTCCGCTCCCGGCGCGCCCATTCATTATGGGTTTCAGATCGCTCCCGCCGAAGTTCCCCCCGTCTACTCGACCTCCGGCGCAAACGTCTTTCCTGCCGACAGTCCCAAACAGGTCGCTCCCAACACGGTGATGGATGTGAACCGCTATGAACAGGAACTCGCCGCGCTCACGCCCGGTGGTCCTGTAAGCGATTTGTCCCTCAGCGGCATCGACCCCTCATTTGGCAGCGCCACGCTTTACACCTGGACTGCCGGCTTGGAACGCAAACTGGGCGGCCTCACTGCCGATGCAACCTATGTGGGCACGGCCAGCGAAAAGCTTCCTGCCGTCAGTTTTCCCAACGCCTACTCCGGCGCCAGCCCCGCCTTCGCGCGCTATACAACATTTGACGCCGCGGGCAATGTTACAGGTGGCTTCGGTACGGAAAACGTCGTCGCCGCCGCGGCGCATTCCACCTATCACGCCCTCCAGGTTTCGCTCGCCGGGACGATTGTCCACGGCGGGCCGGGTATCCAGGCAGGTTTTACGTGGAGCAAGTCAATTGACAACAGCAGCACCGTCATCGGTGGCACAGGGTCAACTGGCGCGGTAGCGATTCCCTTTCCCCAGAATCCCTTTGACTATCACGCCGAAAAGGGCCCGTCATCCTTCGACGTGACCAACGCCTTCAATCTCAGCGCGGCTCAGGACCTCCATCTCGACAGCTCCCGTTTTCTGCGTTTCGCCGGCCGCAAGCTCACATACGGATGGGAGCTTTTGAGCATCCTCTCGCTCAGTTCCGGCTCGCCCTTCACCGTCTACTCCGGCATCCAGCAAACCGGCGCCGGTGCCGGCGGCGTCGACCGGCCCGATCAGATTGCCGTGCCGCATCTCTCCACTGCGCGTACGGTGCGCGAGGATTACTTTGGCGAAGACGCTAACAATGCGGCAGATTTTTTCTCGATCCCTATTCACGTCGCCGGCGGCACCGGGCCAAACCAGGGACGGTTTGGGACGCTCGGGCGCAACACCTTCCGAGGTCCGGCGTTTTACAACCTCGATCTGGCCACGATCAAAGACACACCCTTTGGAGTACGCAAAAGCGTCGCCGAACTGATTGATCTTCAGTTCCGTGCGGAGTTCTTCAACATCTTCAACATCGTCGATATGGGTCTGCCGGCAAACATCATCGCCGGCTCCGGCTTCGGCGAGATCAGCCGAACCGCCGGCAACTCGCGCCAGATTCAGTTCTCGCTCAAGCTCATCTATTAATTAAGCAACATGAGGCGAATTCCTGAAGCCCCCTCTGTCCCCGCAGTCGAATCTGCTTTTTGCAAAGCTTCTTATTTGCAGCACATGACTTCCGTCATGACGCCAATGGTCCATTCCCTCAGCTTCGTGCCAACCCGCTTTGGCTGTACAATCCGTACAGGTCTCCGCGGGCTGCTCGGCAAGTCGAGTTGGCCTCCGGAGCCAAACGTATCCAGGTGCCCTGATGACCGTGACCCGCGACAAAAACGAGCCGCGCAAGCTGCCCATGATGCCTATCCGCGACATGGTCATCTTCCCCTATATGATGACGCCCTTCGTGGTGGGCCGCGAGTCCAGCGTTCGTGCCCTCGAGGAGGCCCTCAGCGGCGATCGCAAGATCTTTCTCGCCACCCAGCACGACGCCTCCATCGACGAGCCCAAGGCCAAGGACATCTACCAGGTCGGCTCCATCTGCAACATCGTGCAGAGTGTCAAAATGCCCGACGGCAACATCAAGGTCCTCGTTGAGGGCGTCGAGCGCGCCAAGTCCATCGACGTCACTGACCGCGACGGCTTCTTCGTCGCCACCGTGCGCACCGGCAAGCACGACTTCGAAGTGACGCCCGCCGCCGAGCAGCTCATGCAGCGCGTCACCACTCTCTTTGAGAACTACGTCAAGCTGCAGCAGTCGCTCAATTACGAGACCATCATCGCCAGCGTGCGCATGGACGAGCCTGCCAAGCTCTCTGACACCATCGCCGCCAACCTGCAGGTCGGCATCGAGGAAAAGCAGGAGCTGCTCGCCATCTTCGACCCCGCGGCGCGGCTGGCCCGGCTCGCGGACGTCCTCGACGTTGAGATCGAAAAGCTCGACATCGACCGCAACATCCAGTCCCGCGTCAAGCGCCAGATGGAGCGCGCGCAAAAAGAGTACTACCTCAACGAGAAAATCAAGGCCATCCAGAAAGAGCTGGGCCGCGGTGAAAAAAGCGAGTTCGACGAGCTGCGCAAGAAGATCGAATCCGCCGGCATGCCCAAGGACGTCCTCGAGAAGTGCGTCCAGGAGCTCAAGAAGCTTGAAGCCATGCCGCCCATGTCGGCCGAGTCCACCGTCAGCCGCAATTACATCGACTGGCTCCTCGCCGTCCCCTGGAAGAAGCGCTCCAAGGAAACCCGCTCCATCGACTACGCAGAAAAAGTTCTCAACACCGACCACTACGGCCTCGAGAAAATCAAGGAGCGCATCCTCGAGTTCCTCGCCGTTCGCCAGTTGGTCAAGAATCCCAGGGGTTCTATCCTCTGCTTCGTCGGCCCCCCCGGCGTGGGCAAAACCTCGCTCGGCATGTCGATCGCCAAGGCCACCGGCCGCAAGTTCGTGCGCCTCTCGCTCGGCGGCGTGCGCGATGAAGCCGAGATTCGCGGCCATCGCCGCACCTACATCGGCGCTATGCCTGGCCAGATCATCCAGCACATGAAGCGCGCCGGCACCAAGAACCCTGTCTTCCTCCTCGACGAAGTCGACAAGATCTCCTCAGACTTCCGTGGCGATCCGGCCTCCGCGCTGCTTGAAGTTCTCGACCCCGAGCAGAACATCACCTTCCAGGACCACTACCTCGACGTCGACTACGACCTCTCGCAGGTCCTCTTCGTGGCCACCGCCAACGTGCTGCACACCATTCCGCCCGCGCTACAGGACCGCATGGAAATCCTCCGCCTGCAAGGCTACACCGAGCAGGAAAAGCTCGAAATCGCGCGCCAGTATCTCGTCAAAAAGCAGCGCGAGCAGACCGGCCTGAGCGAGAAAAACCTCGTCTTCAGCGACGACGCCATCCTCGAAATCATCCGCTTCTACACGCGCGAGGCCGGCGTCCGCAATCTCGAGCGCGAAATCGGCAACGTCTGCCGCAAGGTCGCTCGAAAGGTAGTCAAAGCCGGCGTCAAGCACAAGGAAGAAGTCACCGCCGCGAACATCGCCGAATTCCTCGGCGTGGCCAGGTTCCGCGACTCCGAGGTCCACGAAAAGAGCGAAGTCGGTCTCGTCACCGGCCTCGCCTGGACTGAGGTTGGCGGCAGCATCCTCACCACTGAAGTCCAGGTCCTCGACGGCAAGGGCAAGCTCACCATCACCGGCCAGCTCGGCGACGTCATGCAAGAATCGGCGCAGGCCGCGCTCGCCTACATTCGCAGCAAGGCGCAGGCCCTCGGCCTCTCGCGCGAGTTCTATCGCAACGTCGACCTCCACCTGCACGTGCCTGAAGGCGCAATTCCCAAGGACGGCCCTTCTGCCGGCATCACCATGGCCACCGCCCTCGCCAGTGCTCTCGCCAAAATCCCCGTTCGTCGCGACATCGCCATGACCGGGGAAATCACCCTCCGCGGCAAGGTGCTCGCCATCGGCGGCCTCAAGGAAAAGCTCCTCGCCGCCCTCCGCGCCGGCATCTTCGAGACCATCCTTCCCCGCGCCAACGAGAAGGATCTCTCCGAGCTGCCCGACAACATCAAGAACGCCATGAAGCTCCGCTTCGTCGACACCATGGACGAAGTTCTCGCGATCGCTCTCGAGCGTCCGCTCCCCGCTCCTTTGTCTGCCGAAACCGAAGCCTTGGCCGTCCCGCCACCTTCCGCCGAAGCCCCCGCTACCCTCCCCGCCCCGCAGTAGCGTCCGCAGCGTTTTTCCGAAGCGAGGTTTTGTATCAGGGCACGACTTCAGTCGTGCCGAAAAGACCAAAAAAGAAAAGGGCGGGCTATAGCCTCTGCGGAATCGCGCCATCAATTCTCAACTTGTCATCCTGAACGGAAAGAGCCGCGCCGCCAAGTATTCGCTTTGTCATCCTGAGCGACGTTTGGCGCACAACGATCTTCGTTGCGCGCCAAATGGAGTCGAACGATCTGCGGTTGCTTTTCTTATTGGGTGCACACCGCATCAACGATCATGAACAATCCGCGAGAGTCTCCTTAGTCCCTACTCCCTATTCCCTGTCTTTCTCTGCAGCTCTTCCAGCGCGTCGCACGCCGTCTTCACTCCGTTCTCGCGCGCCACTTCCTCGGCCACGGCGCGCGCCTGCTCTTCGAACTCCGGCTCGGCCAGCATCGCCCGTACCCTCCGCGCCACGCGCCACGGCTTGTAGCTCGCCCGCTGGATCACCCGCGCCACGCCCATTCTCTTCATGCGCCGCGCATTGTCCGGCTGGTCGTGCGAGTAGGGCATAATCAGCATCGGCCGCCCCGCACGCAGGCACTGCGCCGTCGTCCCCACGCCGCCCTGGTGCACCGCCAGAGACACGCGCCCGAACAGCTTCGAAAACGGCGCGTACTCCGCCACGCAAATGGAATCCGGCAGCTCACCTTTGGGCCGGTTTCTCGCGTCCGAACCGATCAACAGCACGGCGCGCACTCCCAGCTTCTTCGCCGCTTTCGCTGACTGCTCATAAAAGTCTCCCGCCGCCAGCACCGCCGCCGACCCCAGCGTAAACACCACCGGCGCCTCGCCCGCGGCCAGAAATTTCTCAAGCGGCTCCGGCAGCGCCGCGTTGCCTGCGTCCGCATCGTAAAAGCAGAATCCCGTGATGAGCGTATGTTCCGGCCAATCCTTCTGCTCCACGCCCAGCACGTGTGAGAACAGCGCCAGCACCAGGTGCGGCGAGTGCTTGGCGTCGAAGATCGGATTCTTGCCCTTGGGCAATCCCAGTTCCCGCCGCAGCTCATAGACCGGCTCGGGCCACTTGCGCGTTACAAACCGCGCCAGCCGCCGCATCGCGCGTCCCATCCCCTTGATCTTGTCCGCCCGCGCCAGCCGTGGATACGGCGGCAGCACCGGCGGATCGAATGCCGAGAAAAACGAGAACGGCGCCAGCACGTAGCTCGCCCACGGGATCCCCGTCACCTCAGCCACAATCGGCCCCGCGTAGTTCAGCTCGCCCAGCAGCAGCAGGTCCGCGCGCGCCGGCTTGGTCGCCGCATCCAGCAGATCGTCGTACGTCTGCCGCAGCACCGGAAACAGAAACTCCCGCAGCCCCGTCTCCGTGCCCTTCTTCACGTCGTAGATCATCTCCACGAGCTTGGTGTTCTCGGGATCGATGTCCGGTCGCAGCGCGTGAAACTCCAGGCCGAGCGGCTCAATTTTCGGCCGGTAGACGTTGGGCAGCGCCATCACCGGCCTATGTCCGCGCCGCTTCAGCTCCAGTGCAATCGCAATCAGCGGATTGATGTCCCCAAACGTCCCAATGTTCGACAGAACAATGCGCAATCCTCGGCTCCCCAACGCATGATGGTTTTGCATCTTTGAGACTAATGCATGGGGCAGCAATCGAAAGATTGCGATGCATCAATGAGAGTTGCTTTTGATGGTTCGGAAACGCGGGTCAAGCGGTCGCTGCGTCCGTTGGTCTCTCTTTTAACTACATCGAACGGGCGCGAGCCAGTTCCACAATCTTCTCGATCATGTCGGTGTATGAGTAACCGCCCTTTCTGGCTGCCATTGAAAATTCGGCGGCGCTGGCGAGCCATGGGTTTGGGTTCGCTTCGATCACGTACACCTGGCCTTTCTTGTTCAGCCGCATATCGATGCGGCCGTAATCGCGCAACTTGAGCGCGCGATAGGCGGCGAGCGCCGTGTCCTGGAGCTTCTGCATAGTCTCCTCGTCAAGGTCTTCGGCCGGCGCCGATTTCGTCACTTTGTAGGCCTCGGTCTCTTGATCGAACTTCACGTCGTGGCAGGCGATCCGAGGAGTTCCCTTTGGTAGCTTGGAGAGGTCGAGTTCAATCATCGGAAGGACCTCGGCGTCGTCGTTACCGAGAATGGAGGCGTAGATTTCGCGGCCTTCAATGTATTCCTCAATCAGCGCAGGACTGTCGAATTCCTCGTGGATGTAGTGAATGCGTTCCATCAGCTCTTTCACGCTATCGACCACGGAGCCTGTGTCGATACCGATGGATCCGTCCTCGGAGACGGGTTTCACGATGAGCGGAAATTCGATATCGTGCGAGTGATCGGTGCGGCCTTTATAGGAAGTTGCAAAGTCCGGAGTCTTGATCTTGTGAAAGTCGAAAATCTTTTTTGCGAGCGACTTGTCCTGGGAAAGATAAAGAGCCTGCGGGCCGCCGCCGGTATATGGAATCTGCAGCAGTTCCAGATAGGCGGCGATGTTCTTGTCCATCGTATCGTCGCCGGCATAAGACTCAGTGAGGTTGAAGACGAGGTCGGCGCCGCACTTTGCCAGCGCCAGCAGCGATTGGTTCTTGCCGTCCAGGACGTGATAAGAAGGTTCGTGCCCAAGCTTTGTCAGCGCCGCGAAGATCTCTTCGCGGTCGTGCAGCGGATTCTTTTTCTTCCGGCGTTTGGCATTCTTGCCGCGCGGCGCCTTCACCGGCTCCGGCTCAGGCTCGGGCGGGCCCTCTTCCCAGACGTCGTGCAGGATCGTTACTTTCAGGTTCGCCATCATGTTCCTGCGCTTTCTCGGTATTGCCCGCGTCTGCCGCTATCGGCAGGTGGCCGGCGCTCATCAGGGCAGAATGAACTTGCCCCGATTGATGTAGTTCATTGCCAGTGCCGTCGCATACACACTCACTTCGGTCAGGTATTCCCGCTCACATTTTATGTCGGCATGCAGACCAAGGTCGCCGACTTTTGCTTCGATGGTTTCCACCAGCTTCTTCACCAGCGGCCGTTGCACGCCCGTCCAATAATTCACTTTGTCGATGAGGACCTTGCGATTCTCGCGAAGCAGATCGGCTGCCGGGCGAACATTCCTTCTGCGGCGCTTGGATACATTGAAAATGTCGTGCAGATCGCTGTCCAGGGGAAGCTCGCCGGGCGTGAGCTGCTGATCGAGCGCGCGCTGGTAGAATTCGCCCACCGTCACCGCCATTTCGTCGACGGTAATATCGGTGTTGCCGTGCGCGACTACAGGTTCGGCATCGCCTAGCTTGCGGGCAATGCGATCCATATAGAGTAGCTTTTTCATCGCTCCCCAGCCTTTGTACCGCTTCCGCCAATTGGAGCGAGGCGTCAGCCATACCGCGAACGTTTCAGCGAAATCTTCATCGGGATGCTTTTGCGCATACCAGCCCTCCATGTGCCGCACGAACTGGCGCGAGAACGGGACCGGTTTGTAGTTATCCCGGTAAGCCCGCCGGAACGGTCCGAAGCGATCGCGCCACTCCGGTGTTTTAAACAGCGCGTAAGCGTAATTGAAAGCGTGGCCAGCCTCATGGCGCATGTACATCATGATCTGCTGCGCGTCTTCAATGTCGTTCATCTCCGACTCGAGGCGCTGCAGCTTGGGATCGGCCAGGTAAAACGGAATTCCGATGACGGGCTCCATGTTCGGACAGCCCCACTCATCGGTCAGGTAGCACTTGGGGCGGAATCGATGCAGCCCCTTGCCATCCAGCTCTTTGTGGAGTTGCTGCACCAGGCGTTCGAGGGGAGAGCCTTCCAGCTTCAAGCCGAGTTGCTGAATCGGCTTGGAAAGGATCTCCTGGACCTCCGCCGGCGCTTTTTCGAAATTGGCCACAGATGGTCGAAGCCTAGCACAGGCAAGGCGCAGTTCGACTGGCTGCTAGTGACCTTCTGGGTAACCGGTGCGGCAACGGCCGGGAGTCTTACAATCTCTTAAGCTCCGCCGTTATTGCGAAGGTTTTGCCTTGGCATTCGCGCACGCCGCCGGAGTGTTTTTCAACGTCGGCTGTAGGTCCGGCCAATAAGGACTCGCTTTCAGAAGCGAGCAAAAATCCCCGAGCGCCGGCAGCGGCTTCTGTTGTGCCTTGGGCCCCAGCGCATTGACAAACTTCCATGCTAGGTCCGAGTGCCCGCCGTAAATCAGATTCAGCACCGTTTGCCACATCGTCGTTCCGATGGAATCGGCATCGCCTGCCGTCACCACCTTCTGCGCTGCGCTTAGCTCAGTGTTCCACTCCGCCGTCGTCGGCGCGGGCGTCTGCATCTTATCTATCGCCAAATGGAACCCGTCACCCTTTGCATCGTCCGTCCAACGCAAAGTCACCAACGCTGACGGCGAGCACGCAAAGCACGTGGGCCAATAGCCAAACGTCCAGTCAGCCGTCACGTAGTAGTAGTGCCCATCCGCGAGGCGCTCAAAATGCGCCATATCGTCATCGGAATCGTTCAGCGTCGCCAGCAGCTTGAATGTCGGCTGCAACTCAAAGACAAAGTGAATCGAGCAGCAATGCGCCCCACCCGTATAGAGCGACACAATCATGTCCGGCTGCCCCCGCCCCGTCACATCTGTCCCGTTCGCGATCGCCGGAATGTCGTTCTGCGAATCGCCCAGCTGCCCGAGCGTATAAGTTTCAAAGCTGTCCACGCTTTGGCTGTAAACAACTTTGCCTCCGCTCGTCACCTGCAGGCACGCGCCATCGTTGCTCTTGTACGCCGCGAACTGGTACTGCCCCACCGTCGTCGCGGACGTCTGATTCTTCGCCGCGCACGCCTCCGCCGGATTCTCCGCCGGCCCCTGCGCGAACACTCCAGCCGCCGCGGCAATCCACACCGCCGCCACCAAAACGCCGCTCCGCACCAACGCCCGATTGCTCATCTCTCGCGTCATCGCTCCGCTACAGTTCTGTCCAAGATAGCACCTGCGCTCATCCACATAGCCACCAGGTAGTGGGTCAGTTTGAAGGGTACGGGCCTCAGCCCGTACAACATGAGCAAAATAATCGCGGGCTTCAGCCCCTGAGGGAAACTTCTCTCAAATTGGCCCACCACCTGTCATCGCCCGGTTCATCCGCCTTTGACCCTGCCTTCAACCCTCCCGTGCTATTCTTGCCCCGTCAGAATTCGACCCGGAGCTCCTCATGTCCCGTCCGCATTTTCCCCTCATCGCAATCTCGCTCGCCGCCTCACTTATCGCCGCAGCGCCAATCACCTTGCCCGCACAACAGCCAGCAGCCCCCGCCGCCGCGTCTTCGTCCACGGGGCCGGCTCAGCCCTACCACATCATCGACCACTGGAACATCGGCGGTGAAGGCGGATGGGACTATCTCAACGTTGACCCCGGCGCCCATCGCCTCTACCTCGCCCACGGCACGCGTGTCGATGTCGTCGACACCACAACCGGCAAGGTCATCGGCGCCATCATCGGCCTTCACGGCGTCCACGGTGTCGCTCTCGATCCCGCCGGCAAGTTCGGCTACATCTCCGACGGCGGTGGCAACGCAGTCGTCGCGTTCGACCGGTCAGCCCTCGCCATCGTTGCCACCATTCCCGCCGGAACCAACCCAGACTGCATCATCTACGAACCGGCCACCAAAACCGTCTGGGCCTTCAACGGCCGCTCCAGCGATATCTCTGTCATCAACCCCACCTCGAATACAGTCATTGCCACCATCCCCCTTCCCGGCAAGCCGGAGTTTGCTGTCGCTGATGGCCAGGGCACCGTCTTCGACAACCTCGAAGACAAGAGCGAGATCGTCCGCATCGACGCGCGCACCAAATCCATCACTGCCACCTGGCCCGCCGGCTGCGATTCCCCCTCCGGCCTCGCCCTCGACGCAACCGGCCACCGCCTCTTCCCCGTCTGCGACGGCAAGAAGATGTCCGTCATCGACTCCACCACCGGCAAGCTCCTCGCCAACCCCACCATCGGCGACGGCCCTGACGCCGCCGGTTACAGCGACGCCCACTCGCTCGCCTTCGCCTCCAGCCGCGACGGCATCCTCTCCGTAATCGACGCCGCCGCCCCCGGCTATCCCACCATCGAGAGCCTCGCCACCCAGGCCGGCGCGCGCACCATGACCTACGACCCCTCCACCGACCGCGTCTATCTCATCACCGCCGATCTCGGCCCGCGCCCCGATCCCACTCCGCAAAACCCACGCCCGCGTCCACCCGTCATTCCCGGCACTTTCACCGTCATCGTCGTTGGCCGCTGAATTCGATGCGACCCCGTACGCAGGCATGAAAATCTTTCTCGTCATCGCAGCCATTCTCATCGTCGGCGCCTCGCTCTTTGCCGACTACAAATGGCGTCAATGGCTCGCCCGCCACCGGCGCGACCGCAATGAGCGGCCCTCTGATCTCTGATCTCTCTTCCTTGCTCCCTCGCTCTCCCGTTCCCTCGCTCGCTCGCTGCTTTCCCTAACTCCGCCAACTCCGCTAACCCCGCTAATTCCGCTGGCCTTGCTCCCGCCCTCCCCATCCCTCCCGTTACAATGGGTTTAGGGAGCCGTCCAAACGCTATGCATCGTTTCCTCAGCCTCCGTTTCCTCTCGAGCCGTCCCGGCGGCCTTGTCCTCGCCCTCACCCTGGCCTTCGCCGCCCTGCTCGCCATCCCCGCCCACGCCCAATTCGGCGCGCCGCCCACCACACACGTGAACGACCCCTCCGCCCTCAAGCCGCCCGCCGGCGCTCGCGTCGCCATCATCGAGTTCGAAGACCTCGAGTGCCCCGACTGCGCCAACGCTAACCCTCTCCTCAAAGAGGCCGCCGCCAAGTACAACATCCCCTGGGTCCGCCACGACTTCCCGCTCCCCATGCACAACTGGAGCTTCCAGGCCGCCGTCAACGCTCGCTTCTTCGACACCAAGAGCAAGACCCTCGGCAACGACTACCGCGATGAGGTCTTCGCCAACCAGATCTCCATCGAGACCCTCGATCAGCTCCAGCAATTCACGCAGCGCTTCGCCTCCGCCCATGGTGTCGCCCTGCCCTTCGCCATCGATCCCATGGGCCGCCTCACCCAGGAAGTCAAAGACGACTACGCCCTCGGCCAACGCGTCGGCATCGAGCACACTCCCACCATCTGGATCGTCACCAGCGCCGCCCATGCCCCGCCCTTCGTCGAGGTTCTCGACCGCGGCCGCCTCTACCAGCTCATCGACACGGCCCTCGCCGAATCCCGCGGCCACTAACCCCGCTGGACCGCCCTCTGCGCAGGCTCCCCGCCTTTCCGGCGCAAATCGCTGCTCGCGATTTGCGCCAAACCCACCAACCCTCGCCGCTGGTTTTGGTTGTCGCCGTTTTGCTTCAGGCTACTGGCTACCGGCTACTGGCTACCGGCTACTGGCTACCGGCTCCTGGCTACCGGCTCCTGGCTACCGGCTACCGGCTGTCCTTTGCCCCCAAACAAAAACGGCGTCCGCCGCAGCGAACGCCATCTCTGACACCTGGTCCCTAACCCCTGTCTTTCTACTCCCTATTCCCCAATCCCTGTATTGCCACCAGCTCCTGCCCGCCCGGCGCCACCATCCGCGTCTGCGGCGCCCGCCAGTGGTCAATATAGCTAATCCTGTGCACGCAACCCACCGTGCAATTCGGCGCGCAGCTCTTCGCCGTCGTAAACTCCCGCTTCAAATCCGCCTTCGTGTACTCCGCCACCGGAACCCCCGGGTATCCCCGCTGCTGGCTGCAGTAGTGGACCAGCCCGTCCTCGCACACATACAAATACCGCGACCCCGCCCGGCACCGCCAGTCATTCGCGCGCCCCTCGGCAATCGCCTCCTGGAACTTGTCGAACTGCGCGTAGTTCGTCTTCTTCCGCGCCTTCATCTCGTGGTACACCCGCGCCTCGTCCGGCTTCAGCGGCTTCAGTTGCCCATCCCCGTCGTGGATAATCCCGATCGTCGACTCGAACCCCAGCTCCAGCGCCCGCCTGCCAATCACCAGCGCGTCGTTTGGATCCTTGATCCCTCCGCCCACCACCGAATTAATGTTCACGTGGAACTCGGCATACTCGGCCAGCATCTCCAGCCGCTTGTCTAAAGTCTTGAGGGATTTCTTCGACACCTCGTCCGGCTCCAGGTTGTCGATCGAGATCTGCATATGATCCAGTCCCGCCTCGTTCAGCCGGATGATCCTCTCAGGCGAGAGCAGGAACCCGTTCGTGATCATCCCCGCAATCGCGCCCGTCTTTCTCATCCGCCGAATAATGTCTTCCAGTTGCGGGTGCGTCAAAGGCTCTCCGCCCGAGATGCCGATCATCGCCGTCCCCAGCCGCCCCAGCGCGTCGATCCGCCGCTCCATCTCCGCAAGCGGCACCGGCTCGCTCACTTTGTCGTATTCATTGCAGTAGGCGCAGCTCAGGTTGCAAAACCGCGTGGGAATAATCTGCACCAGCACCGGGTGCGAAGTGTCCGCCAGCGCCCGCACCACCATCGCGTACTCGCGCACCTTCCGCTTCGCAGTAATTGCGCGCCCGCGCACCGTCGATCTCCGGGAAATGCCCATCATTTCTATTGAATCACATTGCGACGATCATCCGCCTGCCACAAACCATCGCGATCGAGGATAGGACCCTGAGCCCAGACGGAAAGACTCCGAACCTTGCCGACGTTGCAAAATTGCCTTTCAGAGGAGTTCCCGGATTCACGGGACCGCGGACGCTCTATGCTAGGCGCACGACACAATCGGCCGCCCGCTCAAAATGATGCGTGTGAGGGTCTATATCGACCTGTTGCGGTAGCTCCTTAATGGCGTCGCGGTAGAAATCCCCGGCAGCCAGGTGGGCCGAAATAAGGGACACTCGATCATCAGGCGTGGGAACCTTCGAGATGAAAATGCAAAGGGCAACCCCTTTTCTCGACTCAAGTATCGGAACCGAGGCACGCTTAGTAACCGTCGATTCGCGGTTCGGATTGCTGCTGTCGATGAGGTTGTAGCTCGCCTCGATGCTTAGGTTCGTGGCCGACCCTTGACCCATATTCTTAACGACGGCAAACACAAACTCCATCTGCGCCCCGCCTTCACTGAACTCGGTAAGGGCCCGTTTGTAATCTTCGTTTTCAATCGGAGTAACATGTCCGGCAGCCGACTTGAATGTGGGGTCCTTCGTATTCCTCGTTTCGTAGAGAAGACTCGCGGTCTGCGAAAACCGGAGGCTTCGTTCCATTAGGACCGAAGAATCCAACGCAGCTTTCGCCATCGTTTGGTTCTGGAGCAACATCTCATAAGTAAACAACGCGTAAATCGCTGTCACAGCCCCAATCACAGCGGCGACGAAGAGACTTACACGTTCGGGTCTGGCGTCTGTCTGACTCACCCACACGAGAGCGACCACGAGCAGGATCACGACTACGAGCATTCGTATGACCCTCGCCCGTGACATCAGAGCTCAACCTCCTGGGAGGAACTGAACTCGTCCTTGCTTGTGCGAAGGCGCTCCATCGTGACCCGTATCTGGGCTAAAACGCCCTCCTCGTATTTCTTCGCCTCTTGCTCCGACACGAAGATCGCGTCATAGGCCTTGCTAATCTGATTGAGCGCGATGCTCCCAGCTGACGAACCAGCCTGAGACGCCCAACGTAGGCCGATCATTGGAACCCCAAAACTGGACATTTTGGCCAGTTCCTCAGGCGTAAAATCACCCACCTCGAAGTTGACGTGGTACTTTCCCGCGCTCAGCAGGCGATTCACCTTTACCCTCATCTTGGCTCTCCGTTGCCCACTCCTCAGGCTAGGGCGTGTTAACACTATCTAAGCGCCTCGACGATCAGAGCGAAGGTGAGGAAGCCAAGGAAGAGGACATCGAGCTTTTCGAAGCGGGAGAAGATGCGGCGGAAGCCCTTGAGGCGTCG
>JBEKAJ010000037.1:0-17392 GCA_050018295.1 Occallatibacter sp.
GCGCCGGAGTTCGTCTTCAACCCGCGCCTCGGCGAAACCTATCCGGAGGCGCTCGACATCAAGGGCAATCCCTCCATCGATCTCGACTGGTACGAAACCAAGTCCAAGGTCACCAACGAGCCGTATCGCTATACCGTTGCTCACTGGTGCGTCACCGAGGCGCGCTTCCGCAACCACCTCAAGAAAATCAAGCCCGAGCAAGCGGCAAAGCTCGTCCCCCTCGACAACATGCTCGTCCGTATCACGCAGCAGGACGTGGTCTACCGCTACTATCTCTTGCCCGAGCACCGCAGCTTCATTCCCGACTTCGGAGTCTTTATCCAATTTGACCAGGACGGCAAGACCGTCTACTACGCCGTCAGTCGCCAGTTGGTCATGTTCTGCGTGGAGCGCCGCAAGGCCTGGCGCATGCTGCAATCGAAGGCCGGCGTCCAAAACCGCGAGTACCAGGCGCAGAAGGCTATCCTCGCCGACGTCGACGCAAACAAAATCTCAAAGGACGAGTTCTTCGCCCACGCCCACGAAATCATGG
Organism: Occallatibacter sp.; assembly: GCA_050018295.1. Lineage (GTDB taxonomy): Bacteria > Acidobacteriota > Terriglobia > Terriglobales > Acidobacteriaceae > Telmatobacter. The sequence continues at coordinate 533 of JBEKAJ010000037.1, forward strand.
CCGAGCGCCTCGGCAAACCCGTCCTGGCTAAAGCGTAGAAGCCGTAACAGCTTTTTTGTTGGATGAGCAATTACATGGGTGCCCCAGGTCCCGATCCTGGGACATGGGATACCGCGATCTCATCCGCTCCCACTGTCATCTCGAGCGAGGACGCACCGCGACCGAGTCGAGAGATCTGCAGTTGCTTCTGTTTCTTCGCTCATATCTCCGCACCATCTCACCTTTCAATAGCGTCGGATCGACCGCGAACAAAGAGCTCCCGAAGGGAGCGACAGAAGTTAGCCCAGGACGCAAGTCCTGGGAAAGCTATCCTCCCAGCCGAAGAGCCCCGCGGAGGCGAAAGAATTCCGGCGATAACTCTCAACGAGACCCTTCCGACGCCCTGCCAAATCCCCGTCCTCGCCCATTGAGCCTTTTTGTCAAGAGGCGCGATCCCTAAACCCTTGCATTTTCACCACTTCCATTTGCCGATTATTTCCCCAATCGGCGCACAATTGAATCATTGACCACCCTGAGGTGCGCTTTGCAATTCTCCGCAAAATTCCGAGCGCTTTTTCATCACCCTTTCCGCCCCGCGCGCCCTACTGTCACTCCAGTTCATCGCAAACTTTTCGATGGCCATTATCTTTTCGATCTCTGCTCACTAGCTCCCTCACGCCCTTGCTCCCCATTCACGGTTTACGACCCGCGATTCGCTTCTTCACTCATTCACCTCTTCACTCATTCACTTTTTCACTTCTTCACTCGCCCCTCTGCTTTTCTGCTCCCTGTACACCGTTCACTAGCCACTAACCACTACCCACAAACCACTGCCTTTCACCCCACCCCCCCTGCCTCCGGCACCCACCCCCCCTATGCCTTTTGTGAAACTGTGAAACTGTGAAACTGTGGAGCCTGCCGAATCAACAACTTGCAGCCACAGTTTCACAGTTTCACAGTTTCGCTTTTCACTGTTTCGATTTTTCCGCTGGTTCCGATTCGCGCATTTCGGAAGAAACATACAAGCGCGTTCTCTTCCGCCAATTTTGCGGCACGTAAAGATCGACGTATTCATTCACAGGCATTTTTTCCAGCCGTTCACCGTCGAGCGAGACGTCAAGAATCCGCTGCTGTTGCGCTTCGTTGAATCGCCGCCGCAGATTCGTCTTGAACTTCTCAACCAGCAGCGGCATTCCTTCTTCGCGGCGCCTTCGATGCCCGATCGGATACTCGACGGTCTCTTCGAAAACCGTTCCGTCATTCAGCTCCATACGAAGCGCACTCGCAATCGACCGCTTTTGCGGATCGTGATAATCGGCCGTGAATCGCGGCTCTTCAACGCACTCGATCTTCGCGCGAAGCGCGTCGATCCGCGGATCCGAAGCTATGTCGTCCTCGTAATCGGCAGCGGTCAGCCTTCCGAAGAGCAGCGGAATCGCAACCATGTACTGCACGCAATGGTCGCGGTCGGCCGGATTCGACAGCGGGCCTTTCTTATCGATAATGCGCAGGCATGCCTCGTGCGTATGGATCGTGATCTTGCGAATGTCCGCCGCCGACTTGCCCGTCGCTTCGAGCCGCGCGCGCAGCTTCATCGCCGCTTCCACCGCGGTCTGCGCGTGAAACTCCGCAGGGTAGCTGATTTTGAACAGCACATTCTCCATCACATATGTTCCGTAAGCCCGCTGGAACTTGAACTCCTGTCCGCGGAACGAAACATCGTAAAAGCCCCACGTTTTCGCGGTGAGCGCTGACGGATAACCCATCTCGCCTGTGCGCGCCATCAAAGCGAGTCGCACAGCACGGCTCGTCGCATCTCCCGCCGCCCAGCTCTTTCGCGAGCCGGTATTCGGCGCGTGACGATAGGTGCGCAGACTCTGGCCATCGACCCACGCAAGCGACAGTGCATTAATGGTCTGCTCGCGGCTTAGACGCAACAGCTGACTCACGACGGCAGTTGATGCCACCTTCACCAGCACCACATGATCGAGTCCGACCTTGTTGAAGGAATTCTCGAGAGCAATGCATCCCTGGATCTCGTGCGCCTTAATCATCGCCGTCAGCACAGCGCGCATCGTCAGCGGCGGCCAGCCCTCAGCAATGGCCTCGCGCGAGAGCCAATCAGCCGTGGCCAGAATGCCGCCCAGATTGTCACTCGGATGGCCCCACTCCGCGGCCAGCCACGTGTCGTTGAAGTCGAGCCAGCGAATCATCGCGCCAATGTTGAACGCAGCCTGCACGGGATCGAGCTGAAAGCTGGTGCCAGGAACCCGCGCGCCGTTCGGTACAACCGTGCCTGGCACGATCGGTCCTAGCAGTTTTGTGCATGCCGGATATTCAAGCGCTTCGAGGCCACAGCCCAGCGTATCCATCAAGCAGTAGCGCGCAGTCGCATACGCGAGATCGCTCTCCATCCTGAAACTCAAGGCGTAGTCGGCGATGTCGGTGAGGACTTTGTCGGGCGCTGGGCGTTCATTGCTGATGTGCGACGACACGCGGGCTCCTGTCTTCCTATTCCCGTGCCTCAATCGGCACAAACTTCAGATTCTCCGGCCCAGTATAGATGGCTGACGGCCTGATGATCTTTCCATCCCGCCTCTGCTCGATCACGTGCGCACACCATCCCGCCGTTCGTGCCATCACAAACAGTGGCGTAAAAAGATCGACCGGAAGGCCCATCAAGTGATAGGCCACCGCCGAATACCAATCGAGATTTGGAAACATGCGCTTGGCGTCCTGCATGGTGCTCTCAATCCGCTCGGCGACCGAGAAAAGGCGCTTGCCATCTGCGTCCACCGCCAATTTTCGCGCCTGCTCCTTGATGAAGTGGCTGCGCGGGTCACTGACCGTGTACACCGGATGACCGAATCCGATAATCACTTCGCGCTGTTCGATGCGGCGGCGAATGTCGGCCTCAGCCTCATCCGCTGTCTTGTATCGCTGCTGAATCTCCAGCGCCACTTCGTTGGCGCCGCCGTGCTTGGGCCCCTTGAGCGCTCCGATTGCGCCCACGATGCAGGAGTAAAGATCGGAGCCGGTTCCTGCAATCACGCGCGCCGTGAACGTGGATGCGTTGAACTCATGTTCTGCGTAGAGGATCAGCGAAACCTGCATGGCGTGGATCCACTCCTTGCTCGGCGGTCGACCGTGCAACAGATGCAGAAAATGTGCCGCCAGCGGTTCGCTGTCTGCGTCCACTGCGATCCTCTTGCCGTTTCGTGCAAAGTGGTGCCAGTACAGAAGCATCGACGGAAGCGAAGCCAGCAGCGCATCGCCAAGGTCGCGCGCCCCGGCAGCGCTATGGTCCTCAGCCTCAGGCCGCACACAACCCAGCACGGAAACGCCCGTGCGCAGCACGTCCATCGGATGCGCGCTCCGGGGCACCAGCTCGAGCGCCTCCTTCACTTCGGCGGGCAAACTGCGCAACCCGAGTAGGCGCGCCTTGTATGCGGCCAGTTCCGTGGCATTAGGCAGCTTGCCGTGGATCAGCAGATAAGCAACTTCGGCAAACTCGCAATGCTCCGCCAGGTCGGCAATGTCGTACCCGCGGTAGTGCAGGTCATTGCCGCTTTGGCCGACCGTGCAGACCGCCGTCTCGCCCGCGGCAGTCCCCGACAGCGCCACCGACTTCTTTGGCTTGAAGGCGCCCAGCCCGTGGCCCGCCTCGTGAACGCTCATGGTTCGACCTCCGAAGAGCACGAAGCTAACGAATCAAAATAGGGAATGTCTACTCAGTCTTTTTGCCCTTGGTAAAAAGCTCATCCAGCTTCTGCTCGTATGCGTGATAGCCAAGATAGCGGTACAGCTCGTCGCGAGTTTGCATCAGCGGCAGCACATTTTTCTGCGTTCCCTCGGTACGAATCGCCTCGTAGACCTTCAGTGCCGCGGCATTCATCGCCCGATACGCCGCGCAGCAATAAAGAATGATGTCGACGCCCGCCGCTGCCAGCTCCTCACGCGTGAAGAGGGGAGTTTTGCCGAATTCAGTAATATTGGCGAGAACCGGCACTCCCACAGCCTTGCGAAACGCGGTGTACATGGAGGCTTCCGTCACCGCCTCGGCAAATATCATGTCGGCCCCGGCCGCCACGTACGCCTGCGCTCGCTCAATCGCCCGCTCCAACCCCTCGCTTGCCAACGCATCCGTCCGCGCCATAATCACAAACTCCGGATCGGTGCGCGCATCCACCGCGGCCTTGATGCGGTCCGCCATTTCTTCGGCCGGCACCAGATCCTTGCCCGGGCGGTGGCCGCACCGCTTTGCGCTTACCTGGTCCTCAATATGTATGGCCGCCGCGCCGGCCTTGATCATCTTCCGAATCGTCCGCGCGATGTTGAACGCCCCGCCCCATCCAGTGTCGATGTCGACCAGCAGCGGCAATGCGCAAGCGTCGGTGATGCGCCGGACGTCTGTGAGCACATCTTCCATGGTGCTGATCCCCAGGTCCGGAACGCCTAGCGAATTGGCCGCCACACCGCCGCCAGAGAGGTAAATCGCGCGAAAACCCACAGCCTCCGCCATGCGCGCCGCGTACGCGTTGATCGTCCCCACTACCTGCAACGGCCTCACTGCCTCGAGCGCCGCGCGGAAACGCGCCCCCGCCGAATTGTTGCTCTCACCGCCGGCCATGCATCTTCCTTTGGCGCATCATAACAGGGTCTTCAAAGAGGCCGCTTTCGCAACATAGCCATGCGGTGCGACAATCATCGCGTCGGTGCCGCCCCAGTAAGAACAAGGCTCCGCCCGGAGGAGAAATATCACAATGAAGCACACTTTGATCTGTACATGTTTACTGTTTGCCGCAACCGCTCTCCTTGCCCAGGAAAAACCGCCTGCTGGTCCGCCCAAGAGTCCGCCCGCCACGGCAACAGCGACTATCGCCGGCAAGACCATCACCATCACCTATAGCTCGCCGCGAGTCCGTGGTCGTGCGGGCCACATCTTCACCTCAGACGGCCTCATCAGCCACGATCCGCACTACCCAGTCTGGCGCGCGGGCGCGAATGCCGCCACCACCCTGAAAACTGACGCCGACCTGACCATCGGCGACCTCAGCGTTCCCGCCGGCACCTATACTCTGTTCGTCGACATCTCCGACCCCGCGAATTGGGTCTTGATCGTGAACAAGAAGAATGGTGAGTGGGGGCTTGCCTACGACAGCACGCAGGATCTCGGCAAAACGAAGATGACGATGTCCGCTCCCCCGTCGCTCGTCGAGGATCTGACGTATACGATCACCGACAATGGCGGCGGCAAAGGGACTCTGACGCTCGCCTGGGAGAACATGAGTGCCTCTGTCCCCATCCGCGTGCATTGAGAGCGGGTCGACCTGTTACCTCCGGCTTCGCCCAGGGGCGGCGACTTTCCCTGCAATCGCCGCTCTCCCGGTAGAATGGAGAAGACGTGAATGATTCTTCGCCGAGGGGACAGGAACTTTGCCGCTCTATCCTTATCGCTGCACGCAGTGCGGTCATCGATTTGAGAAAATCCAACACTTCGGCGCCGAACCGGAGAAGATCTGTCCGCAATGCGGCGGCATGCTGGAGCGGACTCTCACCGCGCCCGGCCTGAGCTTCAAGGGCGCTGGTTGGTACGTGAACGACTACGCCTCAAAGAGCAGCGCGCCTGCTGGCGAATCTGCGTCCGACGCCAAATCGGATAAGAAATCGGAGACGAAGTCTCAACCCAAGGCTCCGAGCAGCAGCGACAGTGCCGCAGCCAGCCCGGCCCATTCTGGTCCTGCTTCGAAGCCCGGCACAACGGCGAAGTGACGCGCGGCCGGCCCGCCGCCACATGATCGCGGCCACGCACTTCGCAGCCGGCCGACCACCCCGCAATCACGCTCCGAGACGCTACCATAGTTCCTGACCATGCCGCTCCTCGATCCCATTCCGTCGCCGGTGGAGCACGCCGATCTCGCGGCGCTCGAATGGCAGCCGCTTTTGGCGCTGCTGGCCGGGTTCGCTGCGTCCCCGGTCGGCCGCGAATCCATCCTCGCGTTGCATCCCTCAACCGACGAGGAATGGATTGTCCGGCAGCACCTGCTTGCCGCGGAAGTGCGGTTGATCCTCGAAGAACAAGTCTCCATTCCGCTCGGCGGCTTGTTCGACCCCACGCAACTCGCCGCCAAGGCGCAGATTGACGGCGCAGCACTTGAAGCGGCGGAGCTTCAAAGCGCGGCGCGCTTGGCCAACGACGTCGCCGCGTGGCAGGCTCTCTTGCGTGAGCCGCCGATTCGTCTTGTCGGCAGATTGCCCGGGCTTTCCGGCCTCTCAGCGGCCCTCACGACGAGTCTGCGGCCGCTCGCCGAATCCATTGAACGCACAATTCAGCCCGACGGCTCGCTCGCCGACGACGCCTCGCCCGAGTTGAATCGCATCCGCCGTGAGCAGGAGCGCCAGCAGAAGCTCATCGAAGAAAGCCTGCGCGCGGTGCTGCGCAAATTGTCCGCGGAAAACGCGACGCAGGACGACGTCATCACCATTCGCGGCGAGCGCTTCGTGATTCCCGTGCGCGCGGAGCTCAAGCGGCGCGTCACGGGAGTGATTCACGGCGCGAGCTCCTCGGGCCAAACGGTCTACGTCGAGCCGCTCGAAACCATTGAGCAGAATAATGAGCTGGTGCGGCTCATCGAGGAAGAGCAGGCAGAGATTCACCGTATATTTGTCGCACTCACGCGTCAGGTCGCAGGTTACGCGCTCAGTTTGGTCGAGGGCGCGCGTGTGCTGGCCCTGGTCGACAGCCTGCTGGCGCGGGCTCGCTTTGCGCGCGATTTCGATTGCATCTCGCCCACATTCGATCCCAAGCGGCTGCTCCTCGAGGGCGCGCGCCACCCGCTGCTTGAAAAGCGGTTGCGGGCAAGCGGCGGTCAAACTGTTCCGCTCGTTCTGGAGTTGACGGCGGACGAGCACCAGCTGATCATCAGCGGGCCCAACACCGGCGGAAAAACGGTGGCTCTGAAGACCACCGCGCTGCTTGCCATGATGGCGCAGGCTGGAATTCCTGTTCCCGCCTCGGGCGCGAGCTTTCCTGTCTTCACGGCGTTCCTCGCCGACATTGGCGATGCGCAGTCAATCGAGGCGGCGCTTTCCAGCTTCTCCGCGCACATCACTAATCTTGACCGCCTCTCGCGGCTCGCCGATGCGCGCTCGCTGGTGCTGCTCGACGAGCTGGGTTCCTCGACCGATCCTGAAGAAGGCGCGGCTCTCGCCGTGGCTGTGGCACATCATTTTCTTAAAGCCGGCGCATGGTCGCTGATCTCGACGCATCACACGTCCCTCAAGGTTTACGCGGCCAACACGCCCGGCGTGCGCAATGCTGCGGCCGGCGTGGACGAGCTGACGCTGGTTCCCAACTATCAGTTTCATCTCGGCGTGCCGGGCGCATCGGCCGGAATTCAGACGGCGGAGCGCCTGGGCCTGAACGCCGCGATTATCGCCGCTGCGCGTGAACGCCTGGGTTCGCAGCAGGCCGACATCGCGCGCTTCCTCGACCGGCTGCATAACGAACTCGCGCAACTCGCAGTCGAGAGCAAGGCGGCGCGCGAACAGCAGTACGCCCTCAATCAGGAGACGAAAAGGCTGGAACGCGAGGGCGACGTTGAAGTTCGCAACCGCGTGCGCGAACTCGAAGGCAAGCTGGCTTCGTTGCTCAAGGACTTCGAGTTTCAGATGCGCGAGAACGTCCGCGCGGTCGAGGACCGTGCAGCGCAACAAAAGCTCTCCAAAGAAGCTGAACGGCGCATCACCCGCCTGCGCCGTGAGTTTCAGGAAAGTTTCAACCAGGCTGTCGTGGCGCATAGGACCGGGGCTGACCAAGGCGACGTCAATGCCCAGCCGCATCTGTTGCGACGCATCGCGCCGGGCGACAAGGTTTTCCTGAAGTCGATGGGCAAAGTCGCCGTGGTGCAGCGCGAAGTCGAGAAGGACCTTTTCGAAGTTGCCCTGGGCCCGATCAAGATGCGCGTTAAGCGGGACGAGTGCTCCGAGCCCTCAGGTCCTGGAGGTGGGTCCGGGCAGGGGAAGGCCGGGCAAGAAAAGATTGACCCGCTCGCCGCGGCCAGAAAGCAGAAAGGCGTGCACGTCACTGTGACGAGCGCGAACACCGACGAGCTGCGTGCGGAGATCAATCTCATCGGCCGTACGGTCGATGAGGCGACGGGCGAACTCGAAAAATACCTCGATCACGCGTTTCTCGCTGGTCTGCCGCGCGTGCGCGTCATCCACGGCCACGGCGCTGGAATCCTGCGCCGCGGCGTCCGCGAATTCCTCAAATCTCATCCGCACGTCGCGGGAATCGAAGAGGCTCCGCAAGACGAAGGTGGCCAGGGCGCAACGCTTGTGGAGTTGCGGCAATAGCTTCTCGCGACGCCCAAGACGCGACCGTTGTGAACCTAAAGACAAAGCAGGCCCCGCATTGCGAAGCCTGTTTGCTGGCTTGCTAACTCGCTGACCTGCTGACTCGCTGCTTTTACGCCATCGCTTCCCGCCCCATCGGCTCGAAGACCAACTGATTCGACTTGCGGTCCACGTCGATGCGGACGTGCGCGCCGTGCAGCACTTCGCCATCGAGAATCTTGATGGCGAGTGGGTCCTGAACCATGCGATGCAACGCCCTCTTCAACGGGCGCGCTCCATACGCTGCGTCGGAGCCAGAAGTCAGGATCAACTGCCGCGCCGGCTCGGTCAATTCAAACGAAATCGCCCGGTCTTCGAGCAGCTTGCGCACCTCGTTCAGGCGCAGATCGAGAATCTTGCTCAACTGCACATTGCCCAGCGGCCGGAAAATCACAATGTCGTCCACGCGATTCAAAAACTCCGGCCTGAAATGCTCCCTCAACACGCGCATCACGCTCTCGCGCGCCATGTCGAAATCGTGCTCGGTCTTCAGTTTTTCGCCCGCGAGCATCACAGCGCCCAGGTTCGACGTCATAATCAGCACCGTGTTCTTGAAGTCCACAGTCCGGCCCTTGGCGTCAGTCAACCGCCCGTCGTCCATCACCTGCAGCAAGATGTTGAAGACGTCCGGGTGCGCCTTTTCGATTTCGTCGAAGAGGATCACCGCGTAGGGCCGCCGATGAATCGCCTCAGTCAATTGCCCGCCCTCGTCGTAGCCCACGTAGCCCGGCGGCGCGCCGATCAGGCGAGCTACAGCGTGCTTCTCCATGTACTCGCTCATGTCGATGCGTACCAGCGCCTGTTCGTCGTCAAACAGGAACTCAGCAAGAGCCCGCGCCGTCTCCGTCTTGCCCACTCCTGTCGGTCCTAGAAAAATGAACGAACCGATGGGCCGCTTTGGATCGCTCAGGCCCGCGCGCGAACGGCGAATGGCGTTGGCCACGACGCTCAGCGCATCGTCCTGGCCCACCACGCGCTCACGCAGCCTGTCTTCCATCTGGACAAGCTTCTTCACTTCGCCCTCCAGCATCCGCGAGACAGGAATACCCGTCCACTTGCTCACGATCTTTGCGAGGTCCTCTTCGTCGACTTCTTCCTTGAGCATCCGCGCGACGCCTAACTTGCCGTTCTGCGCGGCGTCGAGCTTCTTCAACTCCGCTTCGAGCTTGGGCAACTCGCCATATTGAATCTGCGCGGCGCGATCGAGCTGGCCCTTGCGGGTCTGCTCCTCGGCCTCGAAGCGCAGCGCTTCAATCTTCTTCTTCAGGTCGCCGATGCGATTGATGGCCTCGCGCTCCTTCGTCCAGCGCGCCCGCAGCGCAGTAATCTGCTCGCGCAGTTGCGCCACTTCGCGCTCCACCGCCTGCAAACGCTCCTTGCTGGCAGCGTCGGTTTCGCGCTTCAGCGCGGCGCGCTCGATCTCAAGCGACGTTGCCTGACGCTCCAACTGGTCGATCTCGGTCGGTACGGAGCCGATCTGGATGGCCAACGACGCGGCAGCCTCGTCGACAAGGTCGATGGCCTTATCCGGCAGAAAGCGGTCGCTAATGTAGCGGTGCGAGAGCGTAGCCGCGGCCACAATCGCCGCGTCCTTGATGCGCACGTTGTGGTGCGACTCGTAGCGCTCCTTCAGGCCGCGCAGAATCGCAATCGTATCCTCGACGTTCGGCTCGCCCACATACACGATCTGAAAGCGGCGCTCGAGCGCCTTGTCCTTTTCGATGTACTTGCGGTACTCGTTCAGCGTGGTTGCGCCGATGGCCCGCAACTCGCCGCGCGCCAGCGCCGGCTTCAGCATGTTGCTGGCGTCGATAGCGCCCTCGGCCGCGCCCGCGCCCACCAGCGTATGCAGCTCGTCGATGAACAGCACAATCTGGCCGTTCGATTCTTCGATTTCCTTGAGTACTGCCTTGAGCCGGTCCTCGAACTCGCCGCGATACTTGGCACCGGCGAGCATGGAGCCCAGATCGAGCGCAATCACGCGCTTGTCCCGCAGGCTCTCGGGCACATCGCCCGAAACGATACGGCGAGCGAGCCCTTCGACGATTGCAGTCTTGCCTACACCGGGCTCGCCAATCAGAACCGGATTGTTTTTCGTGCGGCGGCTCAGCACTTGAATGACGCGACGAATCTCCTCATCGCGGCCGACTACCGGATCGAGCTTCCCGCGGCGCGCGAGCTCCGTCAGATCCTTGGCGTATTTTTCCAGCGCCTGAAATTTCTCTTCCGGATTTTGGTCGGTGACGCGCTGCGAGCCGCGCACAGCAGTCAGCGCCTGCAGAATGGCCTCATGCGTGGCGCCGCCGGCCACCAGCGCATCCCGCGCGGCATCGCCTTTCAGATGTGCCACGCCAAGCAGCAGGTGCTCCGTTGAAACGTACTCGTCCTTGAAGTTCGCGGCCTCGCGAAAAGCCTGTTCAAGCACCTTGTTCATCGCCTGGCTCAGGCCGGGCTGTGCCGCCGCGCCGGCCACCCGGGGCAGTTTCTGCTCGATGCCGCGCAGGTCGCTCTCCAAATGCTCCGTGGGCACACCAATCTTCTCAAGCACGGCTGGGACCACTCCCTCGTGGTCCTCAATGAGCGCCAGCAACAGGTGCACGGGCTGCAGCTCAGGATTGCTAAGCTCGGCAGCGCGCGCCTGCGCCTCCTGGATCGCCTGCTGCGTCTTGACCGTCAATTTTTCCCAACGAATGGCCATGGTTTGATGCCTCAATGAATGATTTTGCGGTGCGAGGGGGCAGGTTTCAGGTGTAAGGGCTCAGAAAAACGGGATCAGCCGATATCCCATAACGAGCGCCGCGGCACCAAACTCGCTCTCTGGCAAGCATATTACGTGGCGCACGGGAGGGGCGACTGATCCCTGAAACCTGATCCCTGAGCCCTGGCTCTTACGCCGCCAGCGTATGGCTCACGTTCACCTTGATCTGCTTGGGCTGCGCTTCGGGCTTCTTCTTGAGCTCGAGCTTCAGCACGCCAGCGTTGTAGCTGGCCGCGACGGCTTCGGCATCGACGGTCGTGGGCAGCGTGAAGGCGCGATAGAAGCTGCCGTAGCGCCGCTCGATGCGATGGAAGTTCTCTTCCTTCTCTTCCTTCTCGAACTTCCGCTCGCCCTTGACAGTCAGCGTGTTGTTTTCCACGCTCACGTCCAGGTCCTTCTCCTCGATGCCCGGTACTTCCAGCTTGAGGACAACCTTCTTTTCGTCCTCATAAACGTCGACCGCCGGCACAAAACTGGCCGTCGTCATCGGCCCTTCCCCTTCGTTCAGATCGCGGAACAGCGAATTCATGCGATTCTGCAGAGCCACAACTTCCCGGAACGGATCCCAACGAGTGATTGCCATGATCTTCTTCCTCCTGATGAATCAAATGAATTCGATTGCAGCGGGGTGGAATACCAGCCGCTCAATCAATCTGATGAAACTATAGCACAAATAATTCATAAAATATGAGCGTTATATGCTAATATTCTGAAAAACCGAGTAAGTCATTATTTTTTCAATCTACTTCAGCTGGAAAAAAGGCTGGGCTGGCTCAAGCCGGGGTGGGAATCGGCACCTGTTCTCCCATTGGCATGCCCTCGGAGTCGGCAGAAAGCAGCTTCAGCGTCAGCACCGTGATGTCATCCTCCTGGCCGAAAGCCCGCGCGGCCTGGGAGATGGATTCGGCGGATTGGCTAGAAATTGCTTGGGTGCGGTCGAAGCCAAACAGCTCACCTTGGGTGCTGCGGGCCTCCACAATCCCGTCAGAAAGCAGCGTGAGCTGCGCGCCGGGGTCGAGCCGGAGGGTCGTTTCGCCGTACTCCGACTCGGACGCAATGCCGAGCGGGAGACCGGAATCGAATTCGATCTCGCGCCCGTCGCGATAAGGCGGCAGATGACCGGCGTTGGCTAACGTCAGGCGTCCGTTGGTTGCGACATCGGCGCAGAGGCAAGTGGCGAAGCCGCTCAGATGGTTTTCGCGAAGTACCCGGTTGAGGTGTGAGAGCAAACCGGCGGGGGAATCCGATTCGCGCGCGGCGGCTGCACCCAGCAGTAAGGTGGCGGCCATGGCAGCGGCTGCGCCTTTGCCGCTTACATCGCCCAGCAGCACGCGCTGGCGGCCATCGGAAAGCACGCGGCAGAGATAGAAGTCGCCGCCAACGTCGCGCATGGGATGAAAAGCGACGTCAATCCTCAGGCCGGGTGCGGTTTCAATCACGGCCGGAGCCAGCATTTGCTGAATTTCGCTGGCGGCTCGCATCTCGCCGGCCAGGGACGCCCGCTGCAAAGCGATATGGCGCTGGTCTCGGAGGATGAGGGCGATGATGGCAGCAATTACGAAGACCTGCGCAACGGTTGACGCCGGAAACATCCAGCCCTGAAACACATTGGGTATTCCCGGAATATTGAGCGTAGTCACGACGGCTGTAAAGAAGAGCGTCTGGCTCATCCCCCAGGCGAGAGAAAACCAGGCGATTGCGCGCATGGGACGCGGAATTCTGTTCCAAGGCCAGAAAGCGACGAGGGGTGCAGCCCCAAGCAGGGCCGCGGCACCGTAGTTGACAGGGGTTAGCACGAATGCGCGAATCCCATCGAGCCGGAAGGCTACTTGCAGAGGAACGAAGACCTCAACGATGGGCCAAGCCGCAGAAAAACTCCAGGCGCTCATGGGAATCCAGAAGACGGCTGGGACACGCCGCCTCGCCAGGGCAAAAGGGAACCAAAACTGAGTGAAGAAGCTGACTGCGCCTGCAATGCCCCCAAGGCTAATGCTGAGCCAGACCGGTTCGTTCAACATCAAGGCAACACAAAGCACGTCAAGGAATACCACAGCGGCAGCCACATTCGTCACACCGAGCAGGATCGCCCCCAGACGGGAGCGCTCGGACAGTGAGAAGGGCAGCAGGACCAGGCTGACGATCCCGATCACGATGAAGGGCAGATTCTGGAGGAGCGCAGAGGGCATAGTGCCCAGCAAATAGCCTGCTCTGTCGTTCGCAAGAGCTTGTTCGTCGCCGAGGCGAACTTCAGGCGGGGTGACGAGAGCGGCATACCGCTGCACCACGCGCATCGCCAGCACATCAGGATCGTGTTCCATCGGCAGCGGAATGGGAAAAACCCGGATCGAATTCATCCCGAAGTTGCCGCTTTCGAGATTGCCGTTGCGAGCAAAGGAGACGCCGTTGAAGAAAGCTTCATAAGCGATGAGCATGCGAATCTGTACGGCGGGATGGTCGAGGTTTCGGAACGCGGCGCGATTGAGCCGGCAGCGGATCCAGAAACGAGGCTGATCGGGGCTGAGCGGAAACTGGGCATACGGCTGCCAGCCGGATTCGTCGAGATTCGGCGCGGCCCAGGCGGGGTTATCTCCGGAGCGCCAGACGCACTGCTGCGGTGAGACGGTGAGAATGGTCTGCGCAGTGAGCGCGCCGGGCAGCGCAAAGGAGAGAATCGAGGGCGCGACAACGAGCAAACCCGCTGCCAGATTCTGGCGAAAGGGAAGAGCGGGCATGTGGAGAGAATACGATGGCGCAATCCGGCGCGAAAGAGATTTCTTTGGCGCGATGAGTGGACGAGGAGGTGGGGATTTCAATTGCGAGGCAGACTGCACGCCCGGGTTGCTCGAATACAATCCGCTTCATGCACCTTCCCGGCGTGGCTGCAACCGTCAACTGGCATTGGGTATGGTTGGTGATTGCGACCTTTCTTGCTGGCGTTTTGAACGCCGTCGCTGGCGGCGGCTCATTCCTCTCCTTTCCCGCCCTCCTGAACATGAAGATTCTGCCCGTTCAGGCCAATGCCACGAACACAGTCGCGATCTGGCCCGGCCAATTGACGTCGGTCGCCGCCTACTGGCCCGATGTGCGCAAGAATATGCGCGCTGCGATGCTTATGGGGCTGGCCGGCCTTTTGGGTGGCACGGCCGGAGCCGTTGTTCTGCTGAACACGCCGCAGACGACGTTCCTCCATCTGGTTCCCTGGCTGCTGCTGGGCGCCGCGTCGATCTTCGCCGTCAGCGGACCCGTCTCGCGCTGGCTCGAACGGTTGAAGCGGGCCCGGCGCGAGCGCGCCGCAGCCGGGCAAACTCGCTCGCCGCGCCGCCTGCCGCTCTTTCTTGCCGCCATCGTGGTCAGCTTTTATGTCGGCTACTTTGGCGCTGGGGCCGGTTTTCTCTTCATGACCCTTCTGGCACTGTTTGGCTACGAAGACATCCACGCCATCAACGCGTTCAAGGTGGTGGCCAACCTGCTGGCCAACGGCATCGCCTTCATCATCTTCATCATCGATGGCCAGGTCGTCTGGCGCTATTGCCTGGCGGCCATGATCGCCGCCGCCATCGGAGGCTACGCATCGGCCACCCTGGCGAAGCGCGTACCCCAGCCGGTGCTCCGCGGACTCGTCGTGGTCATCGGCCTCGGGATGGCCGCCTGGTTCTTTGCGAGGCAGTAAACCGGCGCTTGCGGAAGCCATGCGCATTTTCCGCACTCCAAGCCCTGCCGGACACCGGAAGTGAGCCTCAGCACATACTGGTCCATGCTTCGCGCGTATTTTGAGGGTGGCGCTGAGGCTGACCTCCGCGCCGGAAAGAACCAACCCTAAGATGCCCGAACGATGGATGACGGAACTCATTGGCTCGCTTGCAGGTTTCTGCACAACACTCTCCCTTGTTCCGCAGCTTCATCGGATCTGGCGCTCGAAGAGCGCTCACGATCTTTCGCTTGCCATGTTCACGGTCTTTGGCCTCGGAATCGGTCTCTGGCTCCTCTACGGCATCGGCATTCGCTCCCCTTCGGTGATCGCCGCCAATAGCCTGAGCCTCGTTCTCGTCGTAGCCATCCTCACGCTCGCGCTGCACTATGAGCGCCCAGGCTCGGCCCGCCACTAACTGCCGCTGACTAAGGGCCCTGATCTCTGAAACCTGACCCCTGTAAACTGTATCTATGAGCCACGAGGGCATCCGCTTCGCCGCAAGAGACGAGCAGGCGCGCGATAATCAGGCGAACCGGCCACTATCGCGCATCGCCATCACACCGGAAAAGGTGCGCGTGCTAATGACCGAGGGCAAGGGCCTTGAAATCGACTGGGCCGACGGCCACAAGAGCGCCTGGGGCTTTGCCTGGCTGCGCGATGCCTGCCCTTGCGCTACCTGCGTCGACGAGCGCGCGCAGCAGGGCCGAAAGGTTGGCCAGCCGAAGCCCAAGCCCGCAGCTCTGCTGCCTATGTACGCGCCTCCGCCAAAGCCGGCGAGCGCGCATGCCGTGGGCCGCTATGCCATCCAATTCAACTGGCTCGACGGCCATTCCGGCGGAATCTACTCATGGGAATACCTGCGCCGCGTTTGCCAATGCAAGGAATGCACGTTTACCGATACCGAGCCCGCAGGCACGCCGAATTAGCAGCGACTCACAAGGCTGTCGCGCCCGAGGCGCATCTCAATCATCTGGGAATTGAAGATTGATCTCCACGCATTTGCTGGAGGAGGCAACTGTCATGAAAATCGGTT
This sequence comes from Occallatibacter sp., assembly GCA_050018295.1. GTDB lineage: Bacteria > Acidobacteriota > Terriglobia > Terriglobales > Acidobacteriaceae > Telmatobacter. Next base: position 16,391 of record JBEKAJ010000037.1, read on the forward strand.
TCCTTGGCTTAGGCAAGATGGGCACACCGATGGCGCGCAGCTTGCTCGCCGCCGGCCACGAACTTGCGGTTTGGAACCGTACCGAAGGCCGCACCGAACCGCTCCTTCGCGAAGGCGCCATTGCGGCGGCCACCCCAGCGGAGGCCGAACTGGGCGCCGACGCTGTCATCACCATGCTCTTTGACGATGCAGCGCATGAAGAGGTGCTCTTTGGCGCGAACGGGCTCATGGATGCGCTAAGCCCGGGCACGCTGCACATTTCGTGCAGCACCATCAGCGTGGCGCTGAGCGAGCGGCTCACCGCCGAGCACGCCCGCCGAGGGCACGAATTCGTCGCCGCGCCGGTCTTTGGCCGCCCCAATGTCGCCGAGGAGGGCCGCTTGTGGATAGTTGTTGCTGGCGCGGAGCACGCCGTCGCCAGGGCACGGCCGCTGCTGGAATCCTTCTCGCGCGGTATCTCCGTCGTCGGCGCGGAGCCGCGTCAGGCGCACGCCGTCAAACTGGGTGGCAACTTCCTCATCAGCGCGATGATCTACTCCCTCTCTGAATCCTTTGTCTACGCGGCAGGGCAGGGAATCGATCCTGCAATCTTTCTTGAGACCGTCAACAGCGCGCTCTTCCAGTCGCCGTTTTACGCGGCCTACGCCAACGTGATGCTGCACCCGCCGGAGCATCCGGGCGCGACCATTGAGCTGGGCGAGAAGGACTTGCGCCTGCTTCGCGAGGCTGCGGCAGCCAGCGGAACGCGCCTCAGTCTTGCCGATTCCCTCGCCGGCGTCTTCTCTCGCGCCCGCACCGCTGGCCTTGGCCAGGCGGATTGGGCCGGGGGAATGTACCGGATGTCACAGCAGGACAGTCAAACGCGCTCGTAAGATGTGATGCAAATGAAGCTGAACGGCAAAATCGTCTTCATCACCGGGGCCAGCGCCGGCATTGGCGCGGCTACCGCAATGGCTTTTGCAGCCGAGGGCGCGCGTCTGCTGTTGGCCGCCCGCCGTGCCG
>JBEKAJ010000038.1:0-17991 GCA_050018295.1 Occallatibacter sp.
AACAACAGCGGCGAGCCGCAGACGTCGCACTTCTCCGCGGTCTTCTGCTCCATGCGCTTGATGTTTTCCATCTTCTTGCCGGCATCCTTCAATTCCTGCTCGAAGTAGCCGTAGAAGCCGTTAAGAAGATCGGTCCACTTCTCCGTGCCTTCTTCGATGTCGTCCAGTTCGGTTTCGAGCTTGGCCGTGTACGCGGTGTCGAAGATGTAGGGGAAGTTCTTCACCAGCAAATCGCACACCACCACGCCGATCTCCGTGGGATAGAAGCGCCCGCGCGAGCCGCCGTGCTTGACGACATACTCGCGATCCTGAATGGTGCTGATGATCGAAGCGTAGGTGGACGGCCGCCCGATGCCGCGCTCCTCGAGCTCCTTCACCAGCGAGGCTTCGTTGTACCGCGGCGGGGGCTGCGTGGCGTGTTCCTCGGGGAGCAACTCGTCCTTGATAAGAGTCTTGACGCCATCCAGGCTGGGCAGCCGGTTCGCGGACTCGTCGTCGTCCTTGTTCTCTTCCGACGACTCGTACAGCTTGAGGAATCCGTCGAAGCGCTGCACCGAACCGCTGACGCGGAAATCGTATATTTTTCTGGTTTTGGATGAGTTTGCCGCAATGTTTGCTGTCGTCACGTCGTAGANNNNCGAAGCCACAAAGCGCCGCCAGATGAGCGTGTAGAGCTTGAGCTGTTCGTCGCTGAGGAAGCGCGCCAGCGACTCAGGCGTGCGCGCGGCGTCCGCGGGCCGGATGGCCTCGTGCGCGTCCTGCGCGTCCTTTTTGCCTTTGTACACATTGGCCGCCGAGGGCAGGTAGTTCTTGCCGAGGTTCTTCGCAATCCACTCACGGGCCGAGGCGATGGCTTCCGGCGCCACGCGCGGCGAATCGGTACGCATGTATGTGATCAGGCCGGTCGTGCCCTCGGCGCCTATCTCCACGCCCTCATAGAGCCTTTGCGCCACGCCCATGGTGCGGCGCACGTTGAAGCCCAGCTTGTTGGCGGCGTCACGCTGCAGTTGGCTGGTGATGAACGGCGCCAGCGGCCGGCGCTGCTGTTCGCGCGACTGTACGCCGGTGATCGACCAGTCCGCCTTTTCGAGCGCGGCCAGCACCTCGTCCATCGACTTCTTGTCGGGCAGCGCGCTCGCGATGAACTGCTCTTTGCCGTCCTTGTCCGTGCCATTGGGCACGCGCACCGGCTCGCCGCCGATGCCGATGAACTTTGCCTTGAACTTTTGATCGCCCTGTTTTTCTGGGTGGAGCAGAGCTTCCAGCGTCCAGTACTCGAGCGGCTGAAACGCGCGAATCTCGCGTTCCCGCTCGACGATGAGCCGCAGCGCAACGGTTTGCACTCGACCCGCCGAAAGCCCGCGCCGCACCTTGTCCCAAAGCAGCGGCGAAATCTGGTAGCCCACCAGGCGGTCGAGCACGCGCCGCGTCTGCTGCGCGTCCACCAGATGCTGATCGATGTCGCGCGCATGCTTGAATGCTTCCTGCACGGCCTTCTTCGTAATTTCGTTGAAGGTGACGCGGTGAATCTTCTTTCTCTCTTTCGCGTTGGTCCCCAGTTGCAAGGCGAGGTGGTACGCAATCGCTTCGCCCTCACGGTCTGGGTCGGGCGCCAGGTAAATCTCGTCGGCCTTGGCGCCCGCCTTCTTCAACTGCTCGACGACCTTCTCCTTGCCCGGAGACACGATGAGCTCGGGCTCGAAGGTGCGATTCTTCAGCTCCACGCCTAGTTCGTTCTTGGGCAGATCCATGATGTGGCCAACCGAGGCCCGCACATCGAATCCCTTGCCCAGATATTTCTCAATCGTCTTCGCCTTTGCCGGCGATTCGACAATCACCAATGATTTCGTTGTTGCCATCCCTTAACCCAGTTCCCTCTCTCTATCGACTACTGGCCTGTTTGACTCTCTCCCAGGCATTCCGTTCATTTGGTGCATTCGCGATTCCTGCCTCGCGTTACCTGCGTCTCCTGGCCCACACCGGCAAAAAATGGCCGCAAGGCTTGCACCGTAGCACGGAATACCTCCTCATTTCTACCGGCACCGAGCATTTTTCTTGCCTGCTCGTCTCAAATCCGCGCACATAAACTCCCTCCGCGGCTCGCAAACCGCCTCAAATCCGTCCCTTTGCATCCTTTAATGGAGGTGCATCCGGAAAGTAACTGCCACAATTCGGGAGCCGGCGATCGGAATGATATTTTCGGCGCCGCTCTCGGCCCGATCACCCGGATTCGTCAAGAAACGTCCGTTCCCACCCTCTCCTCAGCCTTGGGTCAGCTGCAATTCACCAGCTTCTACTAATCCCTGGTTCCTAATCCCTAATCCTTGTTCCTACATCGTCCGCACGTAGTTCTTCCCCGGCAGTTGCCGTACCCGGCCTGCCATTTCCAGCTCGAACAAAGCCGTAAATACCTCAGAAGACGTAAGTTGTGTCTCAAGGAGGTCGAGGATCTCGTCGATCTGCAAACTCTCGTCGGTGCGCAGGACCTCCAGCACGATGGCTTCCTGGGGCCGCAGCACTGGATCAGGCAATAAGGATGCGCCAGCCTGCGGTTTGGATGCAGCCGAAGCCTCGGCCTCCAGCTCCAGCCGCACCCGCGAGGGCAGGTCCTCCCAGATGTCCTCCCAGGTCGCTACAAGCTTAGCTCCCTGTTTTATCAACGTGTTAGGCGTCCAGGAGCCCTTGTTGGTCACATTGCCCGGAACGGCGAACAGGTCCCGATTCTGCTCGGCGGCGCAGCGAGCAGTCACGCGCGTTCCCGAGTTTTCGCCCGCCTCCACCACCAGAACCGCCACGCAAAGCCCGCTTAGGATGCGATTCCTGCGCGGAAAGTTCTGCGGCGCAGGAAAGGTTGCCATGGGCAACTCGCTCACAATGGCCCCGCCGAACGCGAGAATCTCCTCCGCCAGCTTCTTGTTCTCCTTGGGATAGACCACGTCGATTCCCGTGCCCCACACGGCCACCGTGGGCATGCGCGCCGCCAGCGCCCCCTTGTGCGCGCAGGAATCAATGCCCCGCGCCATACCGCTCACTATGAGCAGCCGGCGCGCCGCCAGGTCCCGCGACAGCAACTCGGCGATCCCCGTCCCGTAAGGAGTGGGATGCCGCGTTCCCACCACCGCAATCGCGGGCCGGCTCAACAGCTTCGCGTCGCCACGCACCCACAGGACCGGCGGTGGATCGTAGATCTCGCGCAGCCGCTCGGGATACTCCGGGCTCGAATAGCTGACAATGGTCGCGCCCTGCGCGGCCACCCGCGCCCACTCGTCTTCCGCGGCCCGTCGCCCCTTGCCGTCGAAGAGGAACTGCGCCGCCTCAGCAGGAAACCTGAGCCCCTCAAGGGCCGTCAGCGGCATCGTGAAGATCTGGCTCGCCGACTCCAGTTGCTTTACGGCGTCGAGAATCCGCTTCGGCCCCAATCCCGGCGCCAGCGTCAACGCCAGCCACGCCAGCCGATCCTCGTCAAGTTGTCCCCGCAGCGCCGGCTCTTGCGCAGCTCGAGCCGGTTCCGCGCTGCTCGTCCGCGCCGTCATCGCTGCCGCGCCGCTGTCTGAACCTGCGCCGTTGTCTGAACCCGCGCCTTTGTCCAAAATCGATACAGTGTCCAAAATTCGCACACTCCGCCTGTTGTCTTAGAAGACACAAACGCAGTTCAAGGGAATGTTCGCCCACGTTACAAGCAAGCGACCCGGAAGTCAAGGCAGCCGGTCACCAAGCCGTTCTCTCAACCATTCCTGCATCGTCGGCGAGACGCGCTCCAACGATGCCAGGCGAAACGTAATCCTCTCGGCCTCGACGATGTGATCGTGCCCTGCCAGCTCAACCGTGGCATCGACGCGCTCCATCACGAAATCGTAGGAGGGCTTTTGCTCAGTCCAGGGACTGGAAGCGGCCGCAAGGCAAAGATCCGGGCGCAGGTGGCGGAGCACGCTGTTCGACTCGAAGATCACGCCGGCCCGCGGCGGACACTCTCGAAGAATCTGCTGCACGATCGGTCCAAGCGCATCCTCACTCGCGGTCACAAGCAGCGCGCGCCGCGCTCCGGCTGCAAGAAAGCGGGCCGTGTCGGTCCCCTGCCTCGGCGCGGTCTCCTCCCAAATCGGAGTTGCCTTGCCGTGCTCGTGCGTTGTGACCTTGATTGCCGTCCATGGGATTTCCGGCAACGCGCGCATCAAGCCACAAACCAGCCCGGTTTTGCCCGCGCCGCGCCCCCCGCCGCCGACTACGATGATGGCCATTGCGCGAATCCCGGATTTGATCTGCTCGCTTCTCTCTTGCGGAAGTCGAGATAGCTGGTTCACCCGCGCCCCAGCTAAAAGCTAAGGGCTAAGTGCTAACGGCTTTCTTCTGCCTCTTCGCCAGCCGCGCCAAGGTCGCCTGCTCGCGCAACACCTGCTGCAGCGGCCGCGCCGGCGTGCCCCAGTGCACAGTCCCCGGCTTCAGGCCCTCGTTGGTCACCGTCTTGCCGCTGAATACGCCCGCCTGGCCCCCCAGAATCACGCCCGGCCCCACATGCACATGGTCGCCGATGCCCACCTGCCCAGCAAGCACCGCGTCCTTGCCAATGGTGCTCGAGCCGGAGATGCCGGTCAGCGCGACAAGAATCGCATCCTCGCCGATGTCGCAGTTGTGGCCCACGTGGACCAAATTGTCGAACTTGGCCCCCCGCCGCACACGCGTCTCGCCCAGCGCGCCGCGGTCAATGGTCGAGTTGGCGCCGATCTCCACATCGTCTTCGATGACCAGCGTGCCCTGCTGCGGAAACTGCGTGTGTGCGCCGGTCGCGGGATCGCGCACGTAACCAAAGCCGTCAGCGCCCAGCACAGCGCCCGCATGCACCATCACGCGATTGCCGATCGTTGTTCCAGGATAAACCGCGACGCGCGGATAGATGCGGCATTGTTCGCCAATCTGCACGCCCTCGCCGATCACCGCTCCGGCCTCGATGCGCGTTCCTGCGCCGATCTGCGCGTGATCGCCGATCACGGCGCAGGCGCCAATAGTTACGTCCACTCCGAGATTGACCTCGCCCCCAACGACCGCCGTGGGATGAACTCCTTCGACCGGCAGCGGCTTGGCCAGTAGCTTGGCGGCACGCGCAAACCATACCCGCGGCTGATCGGATTCAATCACGGCGACCGCTGGGTTAGTGGTGTAACCGGCAAGGCGGCCGGGTTTGAGCACGACCGCACCGGCGCGACTTGCGAGAGCTTCGGTCGCCGCAGCTGCCTCCTCGGCGAAGAGCAGGTCGGTGGCCGTGGCTCGCTCGCACCCGTTCACGCCGGTGATCTCCATCTCCAGCCGGCCCTGCGCCAATTTCCCGCCGAGCTGGTCAACCAACTCCCTAATCGTCATCGCTGGACACTCGCATTCTGTTCACTGTCCCCAGTCCACTGTTCACTTCCCGTACAGCCCCGTCTCCCCCAGTGGCCGCGTCTTCCATCTCCGGTGAATCCACAACCACTGGTCAGGATAGAGCCGAATCCACCGTTCCAGTTCAGCGGTGCAGCGCCGCGTGCCTTCCAGAATATCCATGTCGCGGTTTGCCGTGTTGGGAATCTCGATCTCGGGCCCGAACCAGAGAACGTATTTTCGTTCGCCCGGTTCCCAAAGCATAAATCCCGGCAGCACGGCAGCCCCGGTCATGCGCGCCACGTGAGCCAGGCCAGTTCCGGTGCAGGCGTCGATGCCGAAGAACTTCACGAACTCGCCCCGAGGCGGCGTCATATTTGTGTCGATCAACATTCCTACCGTGCCTCCGGAGTGAATCGCGGTGAGCAGCCCACGCCCGAAGTCATCCTTCGACAGCACGAAGTTTCCGTGCATGCACCGGATCGCGTTCACATACTGATCGAGCTTCCGGTTGTCGAGCCTGCGGATCAGCATGCCCATGGGATGGCCCATCAGCGAGTGATAGAAGCTCGAAAGTTCCCACGCGCCCAGATGCCCCGTGAGAACGAGCACTCCCTTGCCGCGAGCCTGCGCGGCCATATAGTGTTCGAGGCCCTCAGTGCGCAACCAGTCGCGAGTATTCTCTGCCGTGTAGCGCGTCATGCGGCAGAACTCGACGAGTTGCCAGCCTAAGTGAACGTAAACGCGCCGCAGAATTCTTTTTCTGGTTTTGGAGGGGAGTTCGGGCAGGGCAAGCTCTAGGTTGCGCATGCCGACGCGCCGCAGCCTGCCGAAGCACCAGTAAACTCCAAAAGCAATGCAACCGGAAAAAACGCGCGCTACGCCGCGCGGCATGCGACCCAGGCAGCGTGCGATGGCTACAACGATCCCATACTGGAGGTTTTCCCACATCGCTGGACGTAAGGATCAGTGTAGACGCTCGACGCAGCCGAGGGGGCCTCGGAGTCACAAACCCCTGTCACCCCTCCACTCCGCGCGTGTGTGGAACGAAGGGGCGAGAACACTCGGGGCTCTCCCGAAAAGGGGGATTGCTCTCTTGCTACTGGGCCCTGGCTTCAACAAAGTATTGCGCGACATCGCGGACAAACGCGACCGCGCCCGGCGGTACGCCAACGTCGCCACGCAGGATGGCTTCGAAGTGGTGGGGCGTTCCGAAGTACACCTCCGTGTCTTCCTTGTTCTGGCTCACGCTGGTGCCGTCAAGGTCGATGCCGGCAAAGATGCCCCTGGCACGTGAGTAGCTCAACAGCTCCGCTGTCATCTTCCAGTCCGTCGAAGCCGTTCCGGCGCGCCCCACGGGACCTGCAGCAGCCGAGGCGTCGCCACCAATCTTGAATTTGTCCTTGAGCAGATCCTGGAAGCCGCGCTCATTCACCGCGACGAGAACCAGGTCCGTTGCCTGGCCGCCAATCTGGAAGCCAAATGACCCGCCGGCCATCCGAATGAATACCGGTGCACTCCAACCATGGCCGGTGCGGCAGGTGACCACACCCTGACCGTACTGCGCGCCTACAAGAAAAGCGCCCTTCACCATTCCCGGAACCACAGCGACGCATGTCGCCTTGCGCAGAATGTTACTGGGAATCGTCCTGTCACCGGCGCCCATGATCTGGTCGAGGACGACCTTGGCCGCATCGATGCGAGCCTGCAAATCTTCCCTTGTGGAGGCGGCCAGGGCCGTAGATGGCAGCAGTAAGCTGAGGAGAATAGAAGCAATGGCCTTTTTCATGTCCATATCCTTTCCATTCCGCTGGCTAGACGCCGCGGATTTGAGAACTCTCAGTCGGGAACATTCGATTCTCTGCCAGAGTCATCGAACTGGAGGGTTCAGGGGAACGGTCGGCTGGCAGGCGGCGCCGAATCCTCCTCGAACAGCCTACAGCATTCACGGGCAAGACCGCATGTTCCATCTGTGAAAACGCGGTCCATGCCGGAGCCGCGGTCCTTCCGTTGCGTCGCTGCTGAAGAGACAACTTCCGCTATGGCTTCAGGGAGGCCACTGGCTCTACGGTTGAGATGCGTGAATGGGGTTGGGGGAGGGCTGAAGAAACCGAGACAACCAGGCTCCGGAGAACGTGCGGCCAAAAAAGAGGAGTTCCCAGGCATCATGTTTACATGCCGCCGGGGAACTCCTTTCCCCAGATCTGCGTTGTTTCTGTGGATAAGAATGCGGAAATTTGGGTAACTACACAAGAGTACTTAAGGGTGATGACAAAAAGTAACCTGTATTCTACCTATTTTGTTGCACTTTCGTGAGTTTCATCCCCTCCGTGCCCACCGAAACCTCTCGGCACGAGCGAACGGCCGAGTGCCGACATGGACAGCTTGATCCGGTTGTCGACACCCGTCTTGCGCATCAGGCGGCCAACGTAGGCTTTCACGGTGCGCTGCTCGATCCCCAGCTGGTTGGCGATTTCACGCGTCGAGTGAGCCCCCAGGATCAGCTCTAAAACTTCCCGCTCTCTCTTCGTAAGCTGTTGATTAGCAGCTGCTTGCGATACTCCAGGAACGCTCATTAAACGGTCGATCACGCGGCACAGCAGCCGCCTGGGTGCCCAAATCGACCCCGAAGTCACCACGTCAATGGCGCTGCGAACCATCTCAGGCCCTGCGGACTGCCCGAGGTAGCCCCTGGCTCCGGCGATGATCGCGCTCAAAATCAGCTCATCGTCGCCGTCCGGGCCAATCACGATCGATCGCACGTCGGGCCGGTCGCGTCGAATCGTCTCCAAAGCCTCCAAACCGCCAGGGGTGGAATGCAGGTCGACAACAATGTAATCAATGTCGTCGAGGGCCAGCAGTTCTTGCAGGGTCTCAATCACGGGAACGAGTTGGGCCTCGTCCTGCTGCGCGGGCTGGTCAAAAATGCTCGCAAGCCCGGCGACGCGAATCGGTTCATCCGCCGCCACCCCAATACGAATTGCCTTAGGACCGTGCTTTGACGATGTCATCCCCACACCCGTCCGGGTCATGCCAGAGTCTTACTGGCTTCTTCAGATTCCGCTTGATGTTGCCTTTGATCGATCCAGGGAGAAAACACGTCAGCGCAACTTTGGTTACGAAGGAGTCCTGAATTGAATCATCGAGCCCGGGAGTTGGAACTGAAATACCACCAACATCCGGTTCGCTAAGAAATAGGTGCTAGATCATTGACGCTAAGGTGGCATCCGGAAATCGTCGATCATGGGGCCCTTGCGGATTGATCCGGTTTTTCACCAGAACCTCATTGCGCACGCGTGGCGCGGTTTCGATAAACTCTCACAGCTTGGGCAACACAATTCCTTGCTGCTTTTGATATTTGCCCTTGCGGTCCGCATAGCTCGTCTCGCAGGGCTGATCGCCGCGGAAGAACAGGATCTGGCACAGTCCTTCGTTGGCGTACACCTTGGCAGGCAGCGGAGTGGTATTGGAGATCTCAAGCGTGACAAATCCCTCCCACTCGGGTTCGAAGGGCGTCACATTCACGATGATTCCGCAGCGCGCGTAAGTTGACTTCCCTACACAAATCGTCAGCACGTCTCTCGGAATGCGAAAGTATTCAACGGAGCGCGCCAGCGCGAATGAATTCGGTGGAACAATCACCGAGTCCGCCTGAACAGAAACAAACGACCGCTCGTCGAACGCCTTGGGATCGATGATGGCGCTATTCACATTGGTGAAAATCTTGAACTCGTTCGAGACTCTGAGGTCGTAGCCGTAAGAAGAAAGTCCATAGGAAATCACGTTGCCGGCTACCTGCTTTTCGCTGAACGGCTCGATCATCCTATGCTTGAGGGCCTGTTCCCTGATCCATCGATCGCTCTGAATCGACATGCGTCTCCTGTTCCCGGAGGTTTTGAGCGTCTTCCGGCGGCTACAGCGGATTCAGAGTCCAGGTCAGGGAACCTGATGGGGCCGAGTGGCTTCTTCATCAAGAAAAAGCCACCTGGCACGATCCCTGCCACACTACGGAAACTCTGAATCTGCTCTTATGCGCTGGCGGCGACCCGATACCTCATCTTATGCAACCGTCGCGGCCGTTGACAAACCACACCGGAGGAAGCAGTGGCCTCTAGGCCACTGAACGTCGCGCCAGCACTGATCCGGCCTTCAGGCCCGGATGTTCTGAAAGGCCCGGGCCCGCCCTTTAGCCCGGCCCGGCCCGCCTCCCCCTCCCTTTTTGTCACAGAAAAAATCCTGACTCCTATTTCCCTTGTTCCCTAATCGCAACAAAATCTGTAGTATGAGCGGTGTAGGTGGTAAGATACGCAGCAATAAGTTCGTGCCAGCGAGGAGACTCCATTGATCAAGCAGGATATCGTTCACAACGTGGTCGAGCGCACGGGCCTGCCGCGCACTAAGGCAGAGGCGGCAGTGGACACGGTCTTCGAGGGCCTCAAACAGGCTTTGGCGGCCGGCGAGCGCATCGAACTGCGCGGATTTGGCGTCTTCAGCGTCCGCGCGCGCAAAACCGGCATTGGCCGCAACCCCCGCACCGGGACCGAGGTCAACATTGCTCCCGGCAAAGCCGTGCGCTTCAAGCCGGGCAAGGAACTGCACACGCTAGAACCCGGCGCCCCAGCCAGCTAACAGCATCGCGGGCTCTCGAAACACAGGCCGCCCTCGCGTGCGACCGACACCGAGCTGCTCAGCCGGTGTTTTCTGCGCGTGCACGTCTGCAAGGTTAGGGCCATGAATTCTCGAGTCGACCGACTCTAAGAAAGGTGCCGGTTGCGTTCATCGTTTCGAGAATATGGCTTGCCGGTGCTGCTTCTCCTCGCCAGCATCGTGACCACCACCGTGAATGGCGCACGGTTCATGCAGAACTTTCTCGAAGGCCTGCCGCCCGTCGCGCGCGAGAGCGACCTGTGGCCCTGGGGCTGGCTCATTCGTCACCCCGCCTACTTCTCCGCGGGTTTCGCCTACTCGCTTACTCTGCTCGGCATTCTCCTCATCCACGAATTCGGCCACTACGCGGCCTGCCACGCACACCGCCTTCGCGCCACCCTTCCTTGGGTCATCCCCGCTCCCACGCTCAGCGGAACCTTCGGTGCCGTCATCCGCATCCGCACCCGCATCCCCAGCCGCGACGCCCTCATGGACGTCGGAATCTACGGCCCGCTTGCCGGCTTCATCGCCTCCGCGCTCGCCGTCGCTGTTGGCCTCATGCTCAGCGTGTCGCGCGCAGCCGGCGCGCCGGAGTCCCTCATTCGCTTCGGCGGCGATCCGCTCACCATCCGGTTGCTGCGCAATCTCCTCGCGCACTGGAACCCCGCGATCCCCTCCTTCAACCAGGCCTCGCCGCACCCCATCCTCGTCGCCGGCTGGATCGGCCTCTTTATCACCGCACTCAACCTCATCCCCGGCGGCCAGCTCGACGGCGGCCACATCCTCTACGCGCTCTCTCCTCGCCTCCACCGCCTGATCACCAACAACTTGCCCTTTCTCCTCTTCCTCGCCGGAGCCGTCTACTGGGTCGGCTGGATCTTCTGGGGAGTCTTCCTCCTCATCCCCGCGCTGCGCCACCCAAAGGTCTCCGAGATCACCGATCTGTCCTCGAGCCGCGCCGTCCTGGGCGTCCTCGGCATCGTCCTCTTCGTCCTCACCTTCACGCCAACGCCCTTCTACGACAACTCGCTCCTCCAGCTTCTGAACATCGATCCCTTCACCGCGCCGCACTAAGGACGACCACTCACCTGGGACCTGGCCTCTCGAGCGAACGCGAGCACGTGTAGCGGGCAAAATAAGGAAGCCCCAGGCACGAGCCTGGGGCAAAGCCGCGCCGGTCAAGGCGCAGCTCACTTCCGCGGGCGAAAGATGCACCTCTTCCTCGCTTCGCGCCTTCCTACTCTCTAACGGCTACTCTCTTTCCGCTGTCTTTCTGCTCCCTTTAGAATCCCTCCACCGTGTCTGCGTTGAACTGTAGAGCATGCAATTGGCAGACATCCAAGCCCTGCTGGTATACCTCAGAGGTTCCGTCAGCGAAGACCAGCTTGAAATCCTCGTGGCAGACGCCGCGCCATGCCGGCGGAAAGACGATCAACGTTCCCATCTCGGCAGGCAGAGTTGCACGCCCCAGCACATCCGCGCCCCACGAACCCTGTGAGTGCGGCGAAACATACAGGTTGTGTAGTTCCTTCCCTGTGTTGTTCAGGAACCAGAAGTTCGCCCGGCTCTGCGGGATCGCCTGCTGCGGAAGCACGCAGACCAGCAGCACCGCGGGCAGAATCCCAGTGAGAAGCAGTTTCGTAAAGGTTCGCATATTCTCCTTCTCAAATCGCCGAAAACCTATTCAGGTCGTGCTGCACGTGTCCGTTCCAGGGCACAAGCAACTTCACGCCCATCAACAGGGCCTGCGATTTGTTGAATGCTGAGGCAGTTGGCCGGCGCCCTGATTGCTGCTGCGCCAACGTCTGCGGGGAAAGGACTGCGATCTGCCGACGGGCTGCTTCCAGAGTCCACAGACCGCGTTCATGATTGCACGGAAGCTGCCCCGGATCATAATCGGACCTATCGATATTCATCAAGTGAATAATCTGGCGTTCGGCAAGTTGATTGTTTGGCGCGCTTTCGCCACGTGCCCCACTCACACCCACACTTTCATCCCGAACGAAGTCGAGGGATCTGCGGTTGCCTTTCGTGACCTTCACCCACCGCAACAGATGGGTGCCCCAGATCCGGGGCCCCGCGGACAGGTCTTCGTCCGTGGGGTGGAGATCCCGCCCTTGGGACCTGGGATAGCACGAACCCCATTTCGCGGTGTCACCCCGAGCGGAGCGTCCTTCAGCGGAATCGAGGGATCTGCTTCTGCTTTTCGCGCCCGGAGGGAGCGTGGGGCTTCAGCCCCACGAATACCCGCCCACCCATTTTTCGAGAAACAAAGTACGCGACGAAGCCGCGCTCAAATTCCGTCTCGGTCTGATCGAATATCCTGTCGATTTCTCCGCCCGCACGCGAAGGAACCATTTCCCACAAGCCGACTTAGCGGGATCGATCTCCCGGAAGTCCGTTTCCGGGGCATAGGTAAAGCACGAATGGCGCCCGGATCACTTCCGCGTTGCCGGCTGGATCTGGGTGGCTTCGGTTCATGGACTCGGAGATTCACTTCTTCGCGGCGATTGCGCATGGACCTGTGAGTCTGTTCAGTACGCTCCGGCCCAGTTCGATTAGCGCATCGCTTTGGCTCGCTAGTGGATCCTCATTGCGAGCGACGAGATAGTAGCGGCCTCTGGCGGCCAATATCTCGGCTGGCGTGACACTGGCAAGACAACCGCCGGCGAGTTCCTTCTCGGCATTGAGGCGGCGGCTGCTCTGGTAGATACGCGACGCGGCCGAGGCATCTTTCATCTCGTAGAGCTCCACGATGAAGCGCTCGTTGCCCCGGGCGTAGCGCCGCACGTAGAGCGCGGAGAAGCCTTGCTTCAGGTAGAAGTCCGCCCCGCCATCCATGTATGTGTACAGTGTCGCACCCGTGTAGCTTTCCGGTTGTTCGATGTCTGCAAAACCGCCGAGTGCAGCGCCGGAAGGCAAAGGACCGGCCCCACGGCATGCCCAAAGGCTGAGCGCTAGCGTGCACGCTACTGCGGCGCCGCGAACGCGTCTCATGCGCGGATCTCCACAACCTTGACGGCGTCCAGGTCCGCTTTGCCCAGACCGAGAGCGGCCGCGTGCTTGAGCTGCGAGGCAATCATGTCGAGTGTAAACGTCTCGTCGTGCTGGGCCATGAGGCGAGCGCAATAGGCGTCGACCGCCACCATGTCGCCGCTCAGGATGAGCCTGTTGACGCCCGGAACGACCTCGGCTCCTCCGCCCAACCCCGGACCACTGCGCGCCAGGATCGCGCGGGCGTCCACGATGTTGAGCTGCGGCCTGACCGCGTCGGCAAAATGGATCAAGCGTTGCTGCATCAGCCCAGACCGGCCATCGCTGTCGTTCGTATGGACGAGCATCCGGTCAGCCATGGCGACCGAGCCGAAATGCATCTTGAGAGCGCAGGTGAAGTTCACCCACTGATGGCGCTTAACGACCGGCAGGCTGACGACGATGGGTGCCTCGTGCAAAAGCCGGTGAACAGCCACCGGCTTTGCGATCGGCCAAGCGGGATTCTGGACAAAGACGAACTCGTCTGGATCCAAAAAATCCCGGGCGAGAACAGGTACGCCGCCCTGCGTGAGCTTCTCCAAGACGCCCAGGCGTCGCAGGATGTGTTCAGGCGGTATGCCCGCGCTCAGTCGGGTCCCAGAAGAGTCAAAGAGACTGGTCTTAATTACGCCGGCGCGCTTCAGCTCGACCGCCACCGCCAAGACGAATTCGGGGTCGGTCGTCACCGGATAGGGCTGCGACATAACGTAGTTGCCGCGAAAGATCGCCTCGCTGCCCAGCTTCGTGAGCGGCTCCAGTCCTCCCAAGGCATCGATCCCTGCGCGCACCATGGCATGCAAGTCTTCGCCCTCTACAATGACGAGCAGAGGCCTGCCAGCCGCGACAAACGGGTTGGGGGACGCCGACTTGCACGCGCGGGTTGCGAGGTTATGCCCCCACTCGAACGCTGCCGATACCGCGAGAGCGCCAGCGCCCAGGCCAAGAAAGCCCCTGCGATCGAAAAGCCTGGAATTGGATGAATCGCTCATGACGCCGCTCCTGCCGCTCGACCGCCATCCAGCCAGCGGCCGATGAGCGCGGCGCCAGCCATCACGAGCATTCCGAAGCCGACTGCCCCGCCGAGCATGGTCTGTGCCGCCACTCGCGAATCGTTCAATCCCCTCGCAATTAGGAAAACGGCCAGCATGCCGGCCACGACGCCAACGGAGCCCAACAACGGTGCGGCAACGATGAAGGCGATCCTCGTGCGGCGTCGGCGAAACGCGAAAGCACCGACCACTCCGATGACCAAGCCGGCCACGGGCCACGCAAGGAGCGACGTAAGAAAGGACTGACCAACCTGGACCGCAGCCAGGCTGACCACGGCAATGCTGACCGCACCCAGGAGTGCCGCGCGCGGCTGGCGATTCAACAAGCCGAGGGCGATCGCAGTGGCTACAACCGCACAGGCGGTGCGTGGAGCCCACGAGCCCAGGAACCCGCCCACAATCCAGCCGAAAGCCGAGAGGCCGAGACCTGCAGCCGCCCAGAGAAGCAGCGGACGGCTTCGATACCCTTGCTGCGTTTCTCCGCCGGGAACTTTAACAGGAAGGAGGAAATCCCCTATGGGGGCCCAAAAAGATGCGTGCATGACTTTCTTCGTATCCCCCGATCAGCGCCTTTTCAAGGACACCAAATAATACGCCCACCGCGCAGGAAGGTTCCGTCTAAGTTCCGATGGCGGGCAAAGCAGAATTCATGGGCTACGGCAGATTCCTAACGGTACGGGCCAGAAGTCGGCTTCCAGGAAATCGAATTCCATTAGGAACGAAAACCGCCGTTGCGGGCATCAACCCCGCCCACTGTCCATTTGAAAGATCGCTCACGATATTCCGGAGCTCCGTCCACGCCGCCTCGACGCCCCCGCAACCCCCTCCTCGCCCATTTTTTCCCGCAACCCACTGAAAACACGACCAAATTTCTTTTCCCAAGTTTGCCGGTAATTATGCCCGTTCGGCGCACAATGGTCCCACGATCGACGAGCAGAGATCGACGAGCACCGATCCGGCGACCGGGGCCAGAATCGCTCCCTCGGGGTCCATTGACTACCGGCTACTGGCTACCGGCTTTTCCCTGTTCCCTGGTCCCTGTTCCCTGTCTTTTTTCCCCTTAAACTATTCATAAGAGAGACTTTAGATTCGAAGCCCTTTGGAATCAATGGGTTGCGGCGAATGATCGTGGGTACAAGTAACTGAAAACAAACCCTTTAACCCCAAAACAGGGGGGGGCATGGGGGTAGGTACTAGAAGATAAACAGCACAGTTGGCTCGCAGCTCCGCAAGCCCTGCTAGCTCCGCAATCGTCGCTGCTTTTCTCACATGAGCCGCAGCGCATCCACATCGACGATCAGATTGCGCCGCGGCACATCCTTCTCCGCGGCATGCGCCAGCATGCCGCGCAGCGCTTCGTTCAGCGCCTTGCGGTTCGCGCTCTTGAGAATTATGTGGAACCGGTAGACGTTTTTGATGCGCGCGATGGGCGCGGTGCAGGGTCCAAGCACACGCACAGCTCCGCTGTTTTTGTCTTGGAGCAGATACTTGCCCAAGATTCCGGCCCACCCCGCTGCTTCTTCCAGCTTTTGCGACTGCACCAGCACATTGGCCAGCGCGCCGAACGGCGGATAGTGCAGCATGCGCCTGAATTTCAACTCGCGCTCGGCAAAGGCCGCGTAGTCGTGCGCGGTGGCGGCAAGAACCGCGTAGTGATCGGGATAGTAAGTCTGCACCACCACGCGTCCCGGAAGATCGCCGCGGCCCGCGCGCCCGCTCACCTGCGTCATGAGTTGGAAGACGCGCTCGGCCGCGCGGAAGTCCGGCATGGAAAGCGCATGGTCGCAGCCCACGACGCCCACCAGCGTGACGCTGTGAATGTCATGCCCCTTGGCGATCATCTGCGTGCCGACGAGCAGATTGATCTCACCCGAGTGAAGCCGAGCGAGAAGGTGTTCAAGATCGTAGCGCCCACGGACCGTATCGCGATCCATGCGCCCGATGCGCGCGCCGGGAAAGATTTCCGCGAGCTTTTCTTCTCCCTGCTGCGAGCCAGCGCCGAGGTAGTACAAGTGTTCGCTGTCGCACTTGGGGCAGCGAGCCGGAACCGTGCGCTTGTAGCCGCAATAGTGGCACTCCAGGCGCTGGCCCGCGAGCGCCTCGGCGACGTCGTCCAACTGTGCTTTGTGGTGCGTGAGCGCGATGGCGCAGTTCTGGCATTCGAGTTTTTCTCCGCAGGAGCGGCACATGACGGCGAAGGAGTAGCCGCGGCGGTTGAGCAGAATGAGCGCCTGCTCACCGCGCTCGAGCGCCGCCTTCGTCTGTTCGACAAGCGATCGCGAGAAGAGATCGTCCTTGCCCGACTCCTTGAACTCGCGGCGCATGTCAACGAGTTCCACCTCGGGCAGCGGCCGGTTCATCACGCGGTCGCGCAGCTCGATGCGCGTGTACTTGCCGCGCTCTGCATTCTGCCAGCTTTCGAGCGAGGGCGTGGCCGAGCCCATCACCACGACGGCGCCGGCCAGCTTGGCGCGCATGACGGCCACGTCGCGCGCGTTGTAGCGCGGCGTTTCTTCCTGCTTGTAGCTCTGGTCGTGCTCCTCGTCGACAAGAATCAATCCCAGATTCGGCGCCGGAGCAAAGATCGCCGAGCGCGTGCCGACGACGATGGGCGCGTCGCCGCGACGAATGCGCCGCCACTGCTCGCTGCGCTCTTCGGGCGTGAGCGCGGAGTGCAGCAGCGCCACTTTTTGCCCGAAGGCCTGATCGAGCAAGCCTGCCATCTGCGGCGTGAGCCCGATCTCGGGAACGAGCAAGATCGACGTTAGGCCGCGGTCGAGCGCCTTCTGCATGGCGGCGAGATAGACGGCGGTTTTTCCGGAGCCGGTGACGCCGTAGAGCAGGAACGGATGGAAACCCCCGATCGCCCCCGTGATTGTTGCGAGCGCGCTGGTCTGCGCCGCGTTAAGGCTGAATGGCTCGGATGTAGGAGTGAGGCCGCCCAGCCGAAACGCCTCAGGCCGCTCGTCGATGCGCACGAGGCCCCGCCGGACTAGGGTCTGGAGAGTAGACGACGGAAGATCGCGACGCCGCAGCTCTGCCAGGGGCAATTCGCCGCCGCTGGCAGCTAGCTCCGCCAGAATCGCTGTCTGTTTCTCGGTCAGCGCAGGCAGCCGCCCATCGCCGATCAGGACGGCAAAGCGTTCCATGCGCCGCGCATCGCGCTCGGCTGCCGCGGTCTCCCGCGCAATCCACTTCTTGCGCGCCATGGCGGCCAGGAGCGGCAGCGAAGCGGCTGTTGCGGTTCTCAGCGTCGACACCTTCACCGGCTCGCCCGACGACAGCCGCTCCAGCACACGGCGCTCCATGTCCTGGCTTTCATGGGAGAGCTTGGCTCGCCCGCGCCCACGCGCCGCGATTCCCTTCCCTTGGTCGCCGTCCATACTTTGCGCGAGAATGTCGCGGCCCAGATCGGTGAGGCGGTAGTAGACGGTGCGACGCACCTCCGCCGCGAGCGGCAACATGGCGCGCAGCACCTCGCCGAGCGGCGCCAGGTAGTATTGCGCGATCCATCCGGCAAGCTCGAGCAGGTGGTCGCTGAGCAGCGGCTCCTCGTCGAGCACGGCCTCGAGATACTTGACCTCGACTTCAACCGGTGGCTTGGCGTCGATCGCCGTCACCACGCCGATGAGCTTCTCATTGCGGAAAGGCGCAATCACCCTCGCCCCGCGCTGCGGCGACTGCCCCAGCCGCACGCCGTAGGTGAACGTGTGGTCCAGCGGCACCGGCAGCGCGACTTCGCAATACGCAGGCATGGGAGACAAGATTCAGTGTAGGGGATGCGGCGAGTGAGCTGCCCCCTTCGTTTAGTCCGCGTACGTGAGAGCGCTCGGGTTTGAGTTTAGCTGCAAATTCAGGCCGCAGCAGCAGTCGAGGCTGTGCGAATGTGGAAAGCGCTTTTTGCTTTCCA
>JBEKAJ010000039.1:0-16961 GCA_050018295.1 Occallatibacter sp.
CCACGTCAGCACGCCCTTCGCCCAGGCCCAGGCCAGTCCCTCAACTAATAGGAGGACAAAGACCAGCATGGCCGCGCAAGCTGCTGCGCCTAAGCCAGTAAATGCAACCGCGAACGGAAGCAGGAAGACAGCTTCCACGTCGAAGATGAGAAAAATAATGCCGTAGAGGTAGTAGGCCGAGCGAAACTGCATCCACGCGTCGCCCTTCGACTCCAGACCGCACTCGTAAATGGCGTTCTTGACCGCGTTGGGCTTGGGCGGTGAATACACCCGGGCCCAAAGCCATGCCAGCCCCAGCGGGGCGAGGCCAAAGCCCAGTGCCGCCACGAACAAAACTGCCAAAGAAAAGTAAGGACTGGAAGCCATTGGGAAAGAACTTCTTACTCTTTCAAGCTACCAGTTTGAGGCCGGTTTTGGCGAAGGGGTTGGCGCCGATTCCTGCCATTCAAGCTGATTTTTCCACCATTTATCCCATCCTGTGAACCGTTGGCTGGAGTCCGCTCCGCAGCCGCCCCCTTCGCCCGCAGCCCTCAGAACACCCTGCCGCATGTCTGCCCCGAACCTGGCTTGCATGCCCCGGTTGCGCGGGCACGCAGCAGGGCCAGCAGCGCCTCCGAACTGGATTTTGATAGCTCCAGCGTCGCCACTTCCGCTGTGTCTCGCTCTCCGTGCCACGTGATGGTGACAAAGTGCAGCTTGGCCCATGGCGCGAAGAGTCCCACCGCGATAGCCGGCAAAACTCCCAGATGATATTTCGACTCTTCGCGACATTGATACGTAGTGATGCGGGTGTACGGAATCGAGAACTTGCCGGCGCCGGAATGGAACTCCAGCGCCACAGCCGAACTCGTATCAACGCGCCCCACAGTCCCCTCGTTGACGTTTTGCGCCGTACCGCTGACATAGGTAATATCCTCTCCCTCAAGTGCAAACGCCTGCACAGCTCCCAGGGCCGCTGCCGTCGCGAAAACAACCGCTGCCAGTTTCCTCATGGTGTGATCCTCCTCTTTCAACGAGGAGGCTAATCCGTTGCGGCACGGGTCTGGCCCGCGAATGGGACACTTCCTCAAGTGTCCTCATCTCCGAATGCCGGGGGGATTCCGCTTTCGAGGTGCACTTCTGTAGCCGCGCCCGTAGAGAGTGCAATTCTGAATTTGGTCGCGTATTCAGTCGTCGCCGTCGTCTGCCTTCTTCGCTCGCGCCTTGAGCATGGGCGGCACCGGCGCGTTGCCCATCGCGTCTTTCCATAGAATGACGTTGAGCTTCTCCGCAGGGGCGCGGTCGGCATGGCTGAAGTCCATCTTCATGCTGGCCCGGGCACCCACGGCGTTTGTGGGATTGGCCGTGTAGATGAGACCGTTGTCGCGGTTGGAATAATCGGCGGTATACGGCGGCTGATCGCCCGGCCCCGTGAACAGCGAGTTGATCAGGGAGCAGAATGCGTCGTTGTTGTTCATCGGCGGCATGCCGAGCAGCACCTCCATGGTGCGGATGACGCTCACCGTGGAGTAGAAACGGCTGTCAACGAACGGCGCACCGCCTGGGCCGCGCGGCGAATACTTGCTGACCACCAACGCGATGCTGCGGTGCGCATCGACGTGGTCGGCGCCGTTCTGCGCGTCGTCCTCGAGAATGAAGAAGGCCGTGTCGTCCCAATAGGGCGTGTGCGAAATCGCCTCGACGGCTCGACCGACGGCGAGATCGTTGTCGGCGACAGAAGACTTCGGCGTGGGCCCGCCCGGCCGCGTGCCCGCGGTGTGATCGTTGGGCAGGCGCAACATCACAAAATCGGGCATCGTGTCGTGGCCGTGCTCGCGATCGGCGACCCACTGCTTGAGGTGGCGCAGAAAGATTTCGACTCTGATCTGATCGGGAACCATGAGATTGAAGTCCGGGGCTTTCGGCGCAAAGTGGCCCACCAACTCGGGCTTGGTGGCTATGTTGGCCGCCATGCGCGATATGGGCCATGGCCACTTGTTCACGCCGCCGCCCCACTCGGCGGGCAGCGCCTCACCCGGCGCAAACGCCTTGTGCGCACAGGTCGGACCGGCGAGCATCGCCCCCAGCGTGGCGTCCGCAACTGCCGGCTGGTCGCAAAACGTCGACGAGATGTACTCGCCGAAGTGGTAGTAGGTTTTGCCGTGCGCCGCAAGATCGCCCCACAGATAGCCGCTGGCCGGCTCGTTGACGTCGGGAATCTTCTGCAAGAGCGGATAGCCACCGGCCACAATGCCCTCGTAGTCGTAAGTCCGCTGCTCCCCGCGATAGTTCTGCTGCCAGGTCTTCTCCAGGTAATCCGTGCCGATGGCCGCTGTCGACCAGACGTGGCCGTCGCCGGAGACTTCGCCCGAGTCAAAGAAATTGTCGAGCACGCCGAACCGGAGCGCCAGCTTGTGCTCATTCGGAGTAACAGCCTGGCCATACATCGCCAGGCTCGCCTCACCGTTCCCCGCTTGCTTGCCGTCTTGCTCGAGGTCGCCGAGGATCTGGTCGTAGGTGCGATTCTCTTTGATGATGTAGATGACGTGGCGAATCCGGGGCCTTTCGCCGGTTTGGGCGCCGCCGGTAAATGCGATCTGCTCCTGCGCGGCCTTTATGCGATTCGACTCGAGCACGGTCAAGGTCCAATCGGCGAGGTGGCTCGCTATCTCCGATTCGTCGATCGACGCCAGCGAGCCGTAGAGCAGCGTTCCGATGTAGGTGCTGCTACCTCTGCGCGCATTCGGTTGCGATTCGACGATTCGCTGCGGAAAGTTGTTCGGCCCTGTTCCCTTTCCCTTCGCGGTCGCGACGTAGAGCTTGCCGCCGGACGGCGACGCAGCGAACGCCATCGACATGGGCATCCATTCGGTGGGAATGAATCCGTTCGGCTCAACCATTCCTATCTTCGCGGTCTTCGGCGTCAATTTGCGCGGATCGATCACCGCGATCGCATCGGTGGCCATATTCGCCACATAGAGCCTGCTGCCATCGGCATTGACGGCGAGAGCAACAGGCTCGGCGCCGAAGTAGCTCTGGCCCGGCAGACGTGTATCGAAATACCCCTTCACTTGGAACTGGCCCGCGCTCACATTCACGGCAGCGACAGCATCGCGATTCGCGAGCGCCACGTAAAGCGTCTTCTCGCCGGGCGCTAAAACCATCGCACACGGATGCGTCCCCGGAGCGATGGAGCTGGGTGGCTTGAGCAGCGCCACCTTTCGCGCCACTGTGCCGCGCGCCAGGTCCAGCTCAACGATCTCCGACGCGTTCCAGAGCGCAACGAACGCGCGCTTGCCGTCGCTGGTGACGGCGAGAGCAATCGGGTATGTCGACGGCACGGTGTCGCTCTCGGAGAGCTCGAACCGCTTGTCGACTGCGCCGGTCGTGGGATCGAGCAACACTACATCGTCAGAAAGATTCTCGGCGACCAGTAGCTTTTCGTGGCCGGCCTCGCCCAGGACCACAATTGCTGCTGGGTACGGCACACTTTCGTCGTTATCGGTTCCCGAAGGCAGGCGGGTCTTTCGTCCCTTGGCGAGTTGTTCCTCCGGCAAGTGAATTATCCGCTCCGGTGCGACCTTTCCCTCAGCAAAGCTGTAAACCGCAATGCCGCTGCCTATGTCCGCTTTGCCATCACCTTTCGCGTCGGTCAGTGAGGCCATGCTCGCGTAGAGGTGGCTGCCATCGTGGCTGAACGCGAGACCCGAGTAGAGCGTTTGGTGCGAGTGCGGCACGGTGCGTGCGTCGGGAAAATCGGCAAGTGCGCCGGTCTCGGTGTCCAGAACCGTAAACGACTGGTCGTACTGCGACTCGAAGGTTCCGTAGCCGGCATTCACCGCCACCACATAGCGGCCATCGGGCGAGACAGCCATAGAGATGGGCAGGCTATTGATGCGCTGCGGATGGCCCGGAACTTCGCCGATCAACTGCTTACTGGAAGGCAGGTCGACGTTTTGTGCCGGAACGCAAGTCGGGCCAACACAAATCGTGGCGACAATCGCGAAAGGAATCCGGGGACCCATGGAGAAACACACCTCGAGTCGATCAAACGCGGCCGGCATGAATTTGCGGTAAATCGAAAGAGCGCGCCGCAGACCGACTCATTCAGTCTATTGAATGGGATGCACCGTTAACCGAACGAATGAATCTGCCGCCAAAATTCCGGCCAGGGTTCGCGGAGATTTCTGCAAACCCAAATCGTGGTGTAGTCGCCAATGGCGGAGTTCTCGATGCCGTAGCGGTTTGTTACATGGCCTGCAACTTCACAGGATTCGAAGGCTCCAACAATAATCTTTGGGAAACCGATGACGATGAGCGTGGATGGCGGAGGATTCCCATATCCGCGCAGCCAGTCGCTATCCGATCCGCTGATGGCCGCCGGTAGGCCGTAGCGCGCGCCGAAGATCGCGATTGCACCCGTGCCTCCTGAGTCGCCCGTGAGAATTCCCAGATGGCTGCGGTCCTCGGCGGGCAACGAGTCGCGGATCTGAGCGGCGGCTTCTGCCATCTCCGGCCAATCGAACTCCTCGTTGAAATTCCCATTCACCTTGTCGGCAAACTCCCACCAGGAGGAGCCCGCCGGTGCGATGGGAAGCACGATCACGCCTATCAAAGCCGCCGCCACTGCCAATGCGTGATACGTTGTCCTGCGAACGACACGAGCACGATTCGCCGATAACGTGTTCACCCACCGCTCTCCCCAGGCTGAACCCGCGGCCAGGAGCATGGGGTAAGCCGGAGAGAGGTAATACTGGCGGCCGCGAGCGAACAAGAACAGCAGCAGCGGCGCCAGGTACATCCAGGCGATCATGCGATAGCGCTTGCCGTCCGGCGCGACGAGACAAAAATAGAGGCCCGCCATCCAGATCGGCACCGTGATGATGTTCGTGGCTACCCAGAATTGGTCTCGCAGAAAAAAATGGGCCTCGCCGCGCTCAACATCACGAGCGTGAATGTACTTCAGAAAATCGAGCGAGATGAAATTGTGGTGGACCTCCCAAAGAAAATTCGGAAGGCAAATCAGTGCAGCAAGCAAAACACCACCCCAGAACCACGGGCTTCGCAGAAAACGGCGGGCTTCCGTGAAGAGAACACCACATAGGATTCCCGCAACAAAAAACGCGATCGTATACTTCGTCAAGGCTCCAAGCCCAACTGTTGCTCCGATGGCGAGCCACCAGCGTGCGTTGCCTGACCGCAGCAATCGAATGGTCAAATAGGCGATCAGCACCCACCACAGATAGTCGAATGACACGTATTGGAACATCGTTCCCGATGCAAACGAGTCCGGAGCAACGAACGCTGCAAGCGCAGCCACGATTTGAGCGAAGCGGCCACCGCCCAGTTCGCGAGCTATCAGGCCTGTGAGGACCATCGCCGCGGCTTGAGCCACATCTGCAAAAAGCCGGAGACCCACGAGTGAAGGCCCAAAGAGGATCAGAGAGATTCTGGCCAGGAACGCCGTCAGCGGCGGATAGACCACGTACCCCCAGTCGAGGAATCGCCCGTCATCGAGAGCAAGCAGCTCGTCCCGGTGGAACCCGTACTGGCTATTGGTTAAAACGTGCAGAAGGATGCGGCCGAGCGCTAAGAAAAGCAGGATAGCCAGATCGCTCAAGACGATCCTTTTTCTGAGCCAGGAATCGTGCACGGCCGGGAACGTCATGGTTAGAGTGAACCTTGAGTTTGGTTGTTGCGCAAAGTATAGCCGGGGATCCCTCTTTACGCAGGTGTGCTCAACGCTTCGCACACGATCCTCAGCCGCTTCCAACTCCGGGAGCGGCCCGTAATGGATCAATCACCAACCCTGCTCCGCCGCTGGCAACTGCGGCGGAGAAAGGTTGGGTCAGGAGAGAATTGTCCTCTTGAAGCTACGGGTAAATGCCGCGAATCTGCACGGCCTCAGCCACGCGACCGATGCCGAGGATGTTGGCGGCGATCCGCATGGGCACCTTCCGCTCCAGATGAATCTTGAGCACATCGCGGAAGGCCGTCTTCATTACGTGATCGAGGCGCTTGTAGATGTCCTGCGCCTCCCAGAAGAGGTGCTGCTCATCCTGTACCCACTCGAAGTAGGAGACCGTGACGCCGCCCGCATTGCACAGAATGTCCGGGATCACAAAGATGCCCTTGCTCTCGAGAATTCTGTCTGCAGCGGGAGTGAGCGGTCCGTTGGCGGCCTCAGCAATGATGCGCGCGCGCACCGCGCTTGCGTTGTCAGCGTGAATCGTGTTCTCAAGCGCGGCGGGCACCAGAATGTCGCACTGCAAAGCCAGTAGCTCGTGCGGCAGGATCGGCTCGCTCTCCGGGAAGCCGTCCACATGGCCGCAGAGCGACTTCATATGGATCAGCTCGGGAATATTCAGGCCGTTGCGGTTGTAAACGCAGCCGGTCGAGTCGCTGACGGCAATGATTTTTGCACCCGCCTCATGCAGCAGCTGCGCAGCGATGGAGCCGGCATTGCCGAAGCCCTGCACGGCGACGGTGGCGCCCTTCAACGGGATGTGCAGATGTTCGCAGGCGCACTCGAGGGTGTAGAAGACACCGCGGCCTGTGGCCTCGTTGCGTCCCAGCGATCCGCCCAGGCTGATGGGCTTGCCGGTGACCACGCCGGGAATCGCATAGCCCTTGGTCATGCTGTAGGTGTCCATGATCCAGGCCATAGTCTGCGAGTTGGTGTAGACGTCGGGCGCGGGAATATCCTGCTCCGGCCCGATGAGCGGCAGAATGGCACTGGTGTAACGGCGCGTCATTCGTTCCAACTCGCCCTGGGACATTGTTTTCGGATCGCAGGTGATGCCGCCCTTGGCTCCGCCGAAGGGGATATTCACCACAGCGCACTTCCACGTCATCCAGGTGGCCAGCGCCTTCACTTCGTCGAGCGTGACCTGCGGATGGTACCGGATGCCGCCCTTGGCCGGCCCGCGCACCGAGCTGTGCTGAACGCGGTAGCCCACGAAACGGTGGATGTTGCCGTCGTCCATGCGTACCGGCACGCCCACTGTCAGCATGCGCTCGGGCCACTTGATCATTTCGCGCGTGTTTTTCTCCAAGCCCATGGCGTCTGCAGCCGTGTCGAAGTTCTCCATGGCGACGTCATAGGCGTTTGCTTGACTCACTGTCGTAAGCATTCGTATTACCTCCTTGCCTGGGCATGACAGTCGGCGCGCTCAAGCGGGCCGGCATTCGCTCAGGCCAAGCTCGTCTCCGCGACCCGCGCAGCGTTCTGCTCCGCCGGCCGGCCGCCCGCGTACACCGGCAGCAGCCATTTGCGGTAGGCCGGCAGATTCCCGTGCGCCGCGTCGAAGTACAACTGCCTTAAGCGGCGTGTCAGCGCACCAATGGCTCCGTCCGCAACGGGGCGATGATCCACGCGCACCACCGGCGCTACGCCGACTGCCGTGCCGGTCAGGAACAATTCGTCGCATACATAAAGCTCGCTGCGGGCGATGGTCCGTTCGACGACCTCGAGGCCCAGCTCGCGCGAGGCAAGCTCCACGATGGAATCGCGCGTGATGCCTTCAAGAATGTTGTCGGTCACGGCCGGCGTGATCAGCCGCCCACGGCGCAGCATAAAGAGGTTGCAGGTGGCGCCCTCGGTCACGTGGCCGCTTTCGTTCAGCAAAATGGCCTCATCGAATCCCGCGCGGCGCGCTTCGTCGCCGGCGAGCGCACTATTGGCGTAAGCGCCGCAGATCTTGGCCCGAGGCGGAATGGCGTTGTCCTCGATGCGCCGCCATGAGCTGACTCCGGCGTGCAGGCCGTTCTCGCTGTGCAGATACTCGCCGTAGGGGACTGCGACGATGGAAAATGCATCTTGATCGTCGATGGCCACCCCGATGCGCTCCGCGCTCTTGTAGGCCAGCGGCCGGATGTAAAGGTCGGTGTGGATGGCGTTGCGCCACGCCAGCTCGGCGGTGATTGCGCAAAGCTCTTCGGGCGTGAGCGGCACGTCAATGCGCAGGATTCCGCAGTTCCGCTTCCAGCGCTCGAAGTGCTCCATGGGCCGAAGAACGTAAAGCTCGCGCGCGGGCTCGTTCCAGTACGCGCGAATGCCTTCGAACACGCCGGTTCCGTAATGCAGCGCATGGGTGAGGATTCCGACGCGCGCCTCGCGCATGGGCACATATTGCCCGCCGAAATACACAATCAGGTTGGGATCGGCATCCGTCTTCATGTCACACCTCCACAAGCGATTCCCGGTACAGTTCCCTTCCCCGCGCCAAGGCGCGCTCGTCCAGTTCCACCCAGCGCGGATTCTTTACAAGGCGGCGCAACGCGTCGCCAATGCTTGCCTGCGGCAGGACGCCCGCAATTTCTAGCAGCGCGCCCAGCATCACCATGTTGGCCGCGCGCTTGTCGCCCAGCTCGTCGGCCAGCTCAGTAAACGGGAGAGCGAGCACATGCACGCCGTCCCGCTCGCAATCGGCGGGAAATTCCTCGCCGTTGTAGATCACCCATCCGCCTGCGCGCACGCTTTTGTCGAACTTGCGCAGCGAGGGCTCGTTCATCGCCACCAGCACGTTGGGCGAAGTGACCAGCGGCGAATCGATGGATTGACGCGACAGCCGCACGTGACAATTCGACGTGCCGGAGCGCATCTCCGGCCCGTACGAGGGCAGCCAGGAAACTTCCAGTCCGGCGTCAAGACCGGCTTCGGCTAGGACTTCGCCCAACAGCAGGACGCCCTGCCCGCCAAAGCCCGCGATGCGCACTTGAAGGTCGATAGCCCGTTCGTGCGCGAGGGCCGCCGCGTTGCCTTGGGGTAAATCTTCCTCGGCGACGCCAAGGATGCGCGGAAGATCGTCGAGCGCCGGAGCAGGTTCCGGCTGCCGAGCAGGAGCGGCCAGCCGATCCTTTGTCCGGTCGCAGAAAACGCCCAGCGGAAACTCCTTTTCCATCACATCGCGCACCCAGTGCTGCGCTTCGACTGGGGTCAATTTCCAAATGGTCGGGCAGGGCGACAGCACTTCGATGAGCGAAAAGCCCAATCCGCGGACCTGATTCTCGAGTCCTCGCCGGATGGCGCGCGCCGTCTGCGCGATCTGCTTGTTGTCGCCGAGGCCCACGCGCTCAATGTACGCAGGCGCCTGAAGCGTGCTCAGCAGCTCACTCACGTGCAACGGATAACCTTCCGTGGCGGCGTTGCGGCCGTTTGGGGTAGTGGTGCTCTTCATGCCCAGCAGCGTGGTGGGCGCGGCCTGACCGCCGGTCATGCTGTAGATGGCGTTGTTCACGAAGATCACGGAGATGTTTTCGCCGCGATTGGCCGCGTGCAGAATCTCTGCCGATCCGATCGCCGAAAGATCGCCGTCGCCCTGGTAGCTGATGACGATGCTCCCGGGGAGGCTGCGCTTCATGGCAGTAGCCACGGCCGGCGCGCGCCCATGCGCGGCCTGCACATTGCCCACGTCAAAGTAGTAGTACGTGAATACCGAGCATCCCACCGGGCCAACCATGATCGTGCGGTCCTGCACGCCCAAATCGTCGATGGCCTTGGCGATCATCTTGTGCACGGTGCCATGGCCGCAGCCGGGGCAGAAGTGCGTCTGGTGCTGCAGCTCTTCCTTGCGCTCATAGCGCTCGTAGAAGGACCTGGCCCTGCCCTGCGCGACTGCGTACTCTGCTGCCGGTTCAGTGGACATTTGCCATCTGCTCCTCTTCTTGAGTTGGCTGCGACTGCCCGCCGCGGCGCGCCAGCTCGCGGACAAGCGCCAGTACCTCTTCGTGTGAGGGCACGTTTCCGCCCACGCGGCTCAGAAACTCGACCGGGCGCGAGCCGTTGAGCGCCAGCTTCACGTCCTCGATCAACTGGCCCGTGCTCATCTCCACCACGGCGAAGACGCGCGCGCTGAATGCCAGCCGCTGGAACTGCACCACCGGAAATGGATAGAGCGTGATGGGACGCAGCAAGCCCACCTTGATCCCGGCAGCACGGGCCTCGGCGGTCACGGCTTTCAAAATGCGCCCGACGATGCCATAACCCACCAGCACGATCTCCGCGTCCGCGGTCATCCACTCCTCGGCGCGCGCCTCGTGCCGTTCAGCAACCTTGTACTTGGCCTCCAGCGCGCGAACGTGCT
The DNA here is from genome assembly GCA_050018295.1 of Occallatibacter sp. Taxonomy (GTDB): domain Bacteria; phylum Acidobacteriota; class Terriglobia; order Terriglobales; family Acidobacteriaceae; genus Telmatobacter. The sequence continues at coordinate 10,065 of JBEKAJ010000039.1, forward strand.
TCTCGAGCTCGTCGATGTCCAGATGCAGCGACGTGATCAGATTGCCGCGCGACTCGGCGGTGCCGGCGACGGCCCACTCGGGCAAGTGCGTCGCTGTGGCCGTCTGCGGGAACTCAACCGGCTCCATCATCTGCCCGATGAAGCCGTCGGCAAGAATCACCACCGGGTTGCGATAGCGGTCCGCCAGCTCAAACGCCAGCGCGGTCAGGTCCGCCATCTCCTGCACGGAGTGCGGCGCCAGCACGATGGTGTGGTAGTTACCATGGCCGCCGCCCTTCACCACCTGGTGGTAGTCGCCCTGCTCGGCGGCGATGTTGCCCAAGCCCGGACCCCCGCGCGTAATGTCCGCAATGACGCAGGGCAGCTCCGCTCCGGCCATGTAGCTGATGCCCTCCTGCATCAGGCTGATGCCAGGGCCGCTCGACGCCGTCATGGCGCGCACGCCCGCCGACGCCGCGCCGTACAACATATTGATGGCCGCGACCTCGCTCTCCGCCTGCACATAGACGCCGCCCGTCTTGGGCATGAACTCTGCCGCGGCCTCGGCAATCTCGCTGGCCGGAGTAATGGGATAGCCATAGAACGCGCGGCATCCGGCAAGAATGGCGCTCTTGACGATGGCTTCGTTGCCCTTCATCAGTTGCTTGCGCATTCGATCGCTCCTCCTGCCGCAGCTTTTGCACCGTGCGCCTCAACCTCGTGCGCGCTCACCAGCCGATAGACCGTAATCGCTCCCGGCTCCGGGCACACCATGAAGCAGATTCCGCAACCGGTGCAGCCGACGCCGGCATACAACGCGGTCCGGTAGCCGTAGTGATTCAGCCGCTCGCTCATCGAGATCACCTTGGGCGGACAGGCCTCGATGCACAGGCCGCAGCCCTTGCACTCCTGCTCATCGATGCGCAACTGGCCTCGGTCCTGTTTCTGACCCGGTTTGTTCGCTTCGCTCATCCCGTTCGTCTCCTCCCGTGCGCCACTGGCCTCAAAACCTGTACCGGCTTGTTTCGCGGGCCCCCAGACTCGCACCCCATTGCCATCACTACTTTGCCAACACGCCGACTCGGTCCCTTGTTCCTTCGGTCCCTGCCGGGGCCCCCAACGGGTGGTTTCCGCCTGTTGGGGTGGCTTGGTCCCTGCTTTTCCCCTCCATGTAGTGCGAGCGCACGGCAAAATCCTCCAGCTCGGCCCTGAAGCGCGGATCGGCAATGGCGATGAGCGCCTCGGCGCGCTCGCGAAGCGTCTTTCCGTGCAAATAGGCGATGCCGTGCTCGGTGACAACGTAGTGCACGTCCGCGCGCGATGTGACCACGCCCGCGCCCGGCTCCAGCACGGGCACAATGCGCGAGACTGTTCCGCCGCGCGCCGTGGAGGGCAGCGCAATAATCGGCACGCCGCCTTTGGAGCGCGCCGCGCCGCGAATAAAGTCGATTTGCCCGCCAAATCCGCTGTAGGGGCGCGTGCCCAGCGAATCGGCGCAGACCTGGCCCGTCATGTCCACCTGCAGCGCGCCGTTAATCGCAACCATGCGGTCGTTTCGCGCGACGACAAATGGATCGTTGGTATAGCTGATGGAGCGAAACTCGAAGCTGGGATTCTCGCGGACGAAATCGAAGAGCCGCCGCGTGCCCAGCACAAACGCCGCCACGGCCTTGCCGCGATGCAGCGTCTTGCGCTCGCCGTTGATTACGCCGGACTCCATCAAATCGATCACGCCGTCCGGGCACATCTCGGTGTGAATGCCCAGGTCGCGCTTGTCGGTGAGGCAGTGCAGCACCGCCTCGGAGATGCCGCCGATTCCGGTCTGCAGCGTGGCTCCGTCGGGAATGAGCGCGGCCACATTGCGCGCCACGCGCATGTGCAGCTCGGTGAATGGCTCCGATTCCAGCTCCAGCAGCGGCCGGTCCGTTTCCACAACGGCGGAGATGTGGCTCACATGCACAGTGGTCTCGCCGTGCGTGCGCGGCATCTGCCGGTTCACTTCGGCAATCACCGTCTTCGCGTAGCGAATCGCCGTCAGCGTGCAATCCACCGTGGTCCCCAGGCTCACGAACCCGTGCGCGTCCGGCGGCGACACCTGCATCAGCACCACGTCGAGCGGCAGAGCGCCACTCTCGAAGAGGCCTTCAATTTCACTCAAGAAGATCGGAGTGTAGTCGGCCCTCCCATTGCACACCGCCTCACGCACGTTGTCGCCCAGGAACAGGCCGCGATGGCGGAAGTGCCCTTCGTACTCGGGGCGCGTGTAGTCCGCTGCGCCCAGCGTCTTCATGTGGATGATTTCGACGTTGCGGAGCGCGGCGGCGCGGGCAACCAGAGCGTCAACCAGAACCGAAGGAGTACCGCAGCCAGACTGGATCCAGACACGAGCGCCGGAGGTTACAGCTTCCAGCGCCTGCGCCGCGCTCATGCGCTTGCGCTGGTAATCCTCGCTCCAGGTCATCTTGAGCCGCCTCCGCACATCCTCGAGAGAACGTGCATCGGCGTGGATCGTCCCATCACGGGTGCGCCTCCGGGTTAGCCCTGGAATACCCTCAAACCGGCGTTATTCTGCGCTTTAGCAAACGGGGTACGCTGTGATGGGAGTCACCCCAACCTCTGCACAATCGGGGCGGAAATTCAGGCTGGATTCGCTGTCTTTTTCGACACAGGTAGGCTGAGAGATAGAAATGTGCGCAAACGGAATGGTTAGAGCATGAAACTTGTGCGGAGATCCCACTTTTGAGGGTCTTGCTGCACGGAAAGTGCGGCGAGGCCCCCTGGGCGCAGGATGCCGGAGAAGCCTCAGGCCGACCTCAGTCGCTCTTGCCCGATCCGCCGACAGCCTCGGCCGGCAGATCGAGCGCCACAAGGGCAAACCGGGTCTGTCCGGGAGCGGAGCTTTCAAATCCCACGATGTGCTGGTGGCGCTTCGAGCCTGCCTTCAATTCCAGGCTATCCTTGCCGGTCCCATAGTCCCCGCGATCAATCTGTACTGTGGTGGTGTTGTCCTTGTCGTTGGCGCAGGTCAACCCCTCAGAGGTCGAAGTCGGCGTGCCCACCGGCGTATTGCCCTGGCAGGTAATCACGTCGCCATAGCGCGTCAGCGCCTTCTTGTAAAACGCGACGACTTTGTCCTGGCTGTCGGGAGTCGAATAGTTGACCACCTTGACGCGCAGCTCCCACTCGCCAAAGCCCATGTGGATGTCCGCCGATTTGTCGTTATCTTTGTCCTTCACGATCTCCGCGCCCGGATAGACCGGCAGGCCGAGGTCCGCGGCCGTGGTCTGGTCGGTGTTCACATGAATTCCGCCGAAGGGGGTATCGACCTGGACCTTCTTGTCCTCGCCGTTGGCGCCTTTGTCCACCTGCACTCTGCATCCGGCAATTCCCGCGGCCAGAAGCAGGCAGGCGATTATGCCGCCCGCGTTGGGCATCGCTCTCCGTGTAGAGTTCCCTGCTAACTGGCGTGGGGAGTTCCGTGTCAACTTCCGCATCATGGCAATCGCCCTCTTGGGAGGTTATACGCCGCCAGCGCACAAAAGGTTCCGCAAAACGTGCAGCGCCGGTCTTCAGACCGGCTGTCGTGCGGGCGTCCTCGCCCGCACACCCGACACCAAGAGTAGAATCTTCTTCTCATGGAAGACACATCACCGCGGCCCGGCAAACTCGAAAGCGCCGTTCAAGGCGCGGTGCACCCTCGCTTCGGCGAGGTACGCATTCGTCAGCGCGGCCGCCTTCCACATTGGGAAAAAGATGGAGGGCTTTACTTCGTCACTTTCCATCTCGCCGACTCCTTGCCAAAAGCGGTCTTGGTGCGGATTGCGGAACGCCACCGCATACTCGAAGCGGCGAGGCGTACGGGAGCGAACCTGTCGCCAAGCCAGAAAGTCCTTGTCGCGGAGTTCAGCCCGAAGAAGATTGAGGAATACTTCGATCGCGGAATCGGCGCATGCTCCCTCGGCGATCCCCAAATTGGCGAGTTAGTCGCCGACGCGCTGCACTTCTGGCACGGAAAGCGATACCGGCTCGTGGCGCGGTGCGTAATGCCGAATCATGTGCATGTGATCTTCCGTTTGTTTCCAGGACAGGAGTTGGCGGAGGTGATTCGGAGCTGGAAGCTCTTCACTGCGAGAAAGGCCAACCGGATCCTCGGGCGTGGCGGGGTTTTGTGGCAGCGGGAGTATTACGATCGATTGATTCGGGAAGACGGCGAACTCGACCGGGCGATCCAGTATGTTTTAAGCAATCCTGAGCGCGCAGGACTGAAGGATTGGAAGTGGCTATGGTGCGCGGGTATGGATACCCGCACGACAGCCGGTCTGGAGACCGGCGCTACGGTTCCGAGCGCCGCAGCTGAATGTTCGATCGAATAGAGCGCCGAGTGGCTGCGCGCTCAGTGTGTCGAGGGGCCGTCTTCCTTACTGCTGGTGGAGAACAGAATCGACACCACAAAAACGGCGATGATGACTGGAACCACAAAGAACGGGGAAGTGATGTGCATGGCGCAGGCTCCTTGCTCTTCCAGAGTAGCAAATCCGAGGTTCGTGGACCGTGGCCCGTGGATCGTGACCCGTCGGCCAAGTGCGATTCGCTGTCCACGACTTACGAACCACGAATCACGACGCACGACTCATTGTTTTGGTCCGCCGGCCGGGTAGTCGACTCGTATCGTCAGAATCTCGTAGGGATGAATCGGCACCTTGACCACGTCGCCTTTAACCGCGAGCGGCTCGCCCTCGGGCTGCTCCATCAGATTCGTGACCGTGGCCCCGGTCGCGCCCGGAGGTACATGAAACTCGGCCGTCGTCTCCTTCCCTGCCCACTCATAGACCCGGAAAATGAGAGCGTTTGTATCTTCGGCTTTTTTGAAGGCAGTGAGAACCACGTTGTCCGGCGAGACCGACGCGAATGAGTGCTCGGCCGGCAGCGAGCCCGCGTGCGCCGTCGTCACGACCGCCTGCAGCGGATAGTCGTACTCCCATCCGTGGCGCACGGTGAGCGCGTCCTTCCACGTGCCTGCGTGGGGATAAAGCGCGTAGTGGAAGTGGTGCTCGCCCTGATCGGCGTCAGGATCGGGCCACGTGGGCGAGCGCAGCAGCGTAATGCGCAGCACGTTGCCCACGGCGTCGTAGCCGTACTTATCCTGGTTCAGAATGCTCAGCCCGTGCACCTTTCCGTCGGGTCCTGCGCCTGAAAGATCGGCCCAGCGCATCGCCGGAACCTCAAACTGTGCTTTTTCGAATGAGTTGTTGCGCGTTGTCGGGCGCTCAATGGTTCCGTACGGAATCTCGTAGGTGGCAAAGTCGCTCGTCACGGCCAGCGGAAAGGCAGCCTTGAGCAGCACATGTTTCTCGTGCCAATCAATGTCGTTGTCGATGTCGATCTGGTCGCCCACGAGACGAATCGTTTGGACGAACTTTGAGTTTTGCCAGTGATAGGTGACACGGATCGCATTTTCGACGGCCAGGGTGCTCGTCGATTCCACGCTGTCTGCCTTTTCAATCGCCATGGGTGGAACGTCGAGCGTACCGGGATCGATGTTCCATGCGTCGTATTGCTTTGCCAAATCCTTGAAGAACTGGAGCTGGTTACCGCAGGAGTTTGGCGCCAGTATCTCAACGCCGCCGGTTTTAATGCTTGTAATACACCCCGTCGACTTATTCACGGTGACGGCCGTGCCATTGCCGCTCAATTCAATTTCCTTCGATTCTGCTGAATGGGGGAAAACGGGGGGGCCGCCCGGGGACATGATTTCCGTCAACTCAAACACTTTATAGCCCATCGCGGGCACATCGTCTGCATTGAACGAGATTAAGAGATCGCCGCCCTTCTCATACGAAAGTATCTGGGCTAGCCTGTCTTCTCCCTCAGGGCGCTGCGGATCATGTACTACGTTGCTATAGCCGCTGTTGGGCAGCTGAGTCTTCACGGTGACCATGCCAGAGCGCTTCCAGCCGAGCGGATTGTAGACGATAATGGGAACTCGGTTGGGGACTTTGGATCTTGTATCGATGTGTTCCGAAACCGCCCCCAGTGACGCCGACGAAATCTCGCTCGTCGACATGCGCACCCAGTCGTAGTCCTTCTGCGCATCCTTATAGATCACCGCAATTCCCGAACCCGCCGCCAGATCGTGGAACTGGTTGAACAACACCTTTTTCCAGTCCTCGGTCAACTCGTCCGCCGGATACTTCGAGCCATCGAGCCACGCCAGCGACGACCATTTCTCCGCGTTCAGCATCTCCTCTTCGGCCGTCCGCATGTTGTATTTGTGGTTGGCCTGCGTAGTAAAGACACCGCGGTGAAATTCGAAATACAGCTCCGAGTCCCACGTCGGAATCGCCGTCTTGCCCGCCACCGCCGCCGGCGCAGTGTATCCCTTCGCAATCGACTGATAGTTCCAAACCGGGCTGTCGGGCGCGATGTTTTTCTCAACCGCCGAGAACCAGCTTTGTGCTGTGCCAAATTCGTACTTCGGCGTCACCGGCGCGCCGCCATCCGCGGCCACTGTCGCAGCATCGGGCGCGGCCCAGTGGAAGCCTTCGTCGAGCATGGCCCGCGTCGGCCCTCCGCCGTGATCGCCCACGCCGTAGAGGTCCATCATCTCCGTCATTCCCGTCGACCGTTGCCGCGCGGCCGCCAAATCGTCCACAAGCCGCAGCGGACGCAGGTCCTCGTTCGCGTAGTCGTGCGGGAAATACGCCAGCACCTTCGATCCGTCGGGCGACTGCCACCAGAACAGCTTGAAGGGAAGCTGATTGGTGTCGTTCCACGTCATCTTCTGCGTGACGAAGTAGTCGATGCCGCTCTTTTTGTAGATCTGCGGGAGCTGCCAGTTGTAGCCGAACGAATCGGGATTCCACCCGATCCTCACGTCGACGCCGTACGCCTGCTTGTACCAGCGCTTGCCCACCAGCA
>JBEKAJ010000040.1:0-16988 GCA_050018295.1 Occallatibacter sp.
TACGCGCGACACTGCTTTGCCGTCGCGCTCCCTGCCACGTTCGAGAAGACGGCTTGCGTCTGCCTCCAGCGAAGCGTGAGCGATTTCCGGCGGAGTACTGGCCTGCCACGCAGCCTCCAACCTCAGCGACGCCGGTATGACCACGGACTATAGGGCCTTAGCCAACGCACACGTATAGTGCAGCAAAAATAGAGGTTTTGACGTTTATTTCGTTTCCGTATCAGCAAGTTGGACTAGTAATGAGGCAGCGTCCAGAGTCCCTCTTCGCCAGCTTCCGGGAACCAGCCGAACGATCTGTCGACCGCGAATGTCGAACCCCGCGCCGTCTATGAAATCACCAAATCGGTGCGCTAGAACGGCGATCATTGTATAAGTAGCTATAAATATAGTGTTTACGCGCGACACTGCTTTGCCGTCGCGCTCCCTGCCACGTTCGAGAAGACGGCTTGCGTCTGCCTCCAGCGAAGCGTGAGCGATTTCCGGCGGAGTACTGGCCTGCCACGCAGCCTCCAACCATGGGCAAGAAATCCACATGGACTTTATTGCCGACTTATCTATATACTTTAGATAGCAAGGAGTGTGAATTTCAAATGGCTAACCGAAAGATGAATACAGACGCCGCGCAGAATTCTGGCGGGGGAGCGGACTTTCCTAAGCACTCACTGCAGGCGGCGCTCCGCGTGCCACAGGCATTGGAGGGGAAAAACAGCGGCAACCCGATGGCACCGACTGACGTCGCAATCGCAATCGACAAAAGCCCTGGCAGTTCTGATTTCAGGGTCCTCCTCTCATCGTCGATCAAGTATGGCCTTTCGATGGGCAGCTACAACCAATCGAAGGTCGCGCTAACTCCGTTAGCAAGTGATATTGTCGCGCCAACTTCTGATGAGGCCAGGAATAAAGCACTCTTTCAATCGGCGCTCACACCATCACTTTTTAAGAGGATCTTCGAAGCCTACAGAGGGAGAAAAGTGCCCGATATGCAGTTCTTTCAAAACGCTCTGGTGCGCGATTTCGGCGTCGTAAGGGACCAAGCGGCCAAATGTGCGGCGATCTTCTACGAGAACGCCGAATTTTTGGGTCTCGTCCGGCAAGCGACGACTGGTAAGTGGCTGGCCTCTGAGCCAACCGGCATCGCCACCATGGAGGCGCCGGAGGAATCTGAGGACGGGGGGGACGAAAACGCCCAGCTCCACGCGACTGAGCAGCAACGATCGCCTTTGCAAGACCCGGGAGACTTGAGGGCGCCCACGGTGCCACCTGCCAAGAACGCGATTTTCATTGGCCATGGGAAGAACCGGGCCCCACTCCAGCAGCTCGAGAAATTCCTGCTGGAATTCAAGATTCCTCACAGGGTAGTCGTGGACGAAGCGAACAAAGGGCGTCCGATCTCGCAGAAAGTTGCGGAATCGATGCACGAGTGCGGCGCAGCAATCATAATTTTCACGGCCGACGAGGAGTTTAAGGACCTGAACGGACAAGTTATCTTTAGGCCCAGCGAGAACGCGATCTTCGAATTGGGCGCGGCCAGCGCGTTATACGGTTCGCGAGTCGTCATTTTCAAGGAGGTCGGCGTCACGTTTCCCACGAACTTCCGCGATATCGGTTACATCGAGTTTGAAAAGGACCGGCTTGACGCAAAAGTCAGCGAACTCTTCCGCGAGCTGATCGCGTTCAAGTTAATCACGGTGTCTGTGCAATGATCGCTGGGATTTAGCAATTGAGAGGATCGAGTGGGTGAGCTATTGGCGCAAAAGAGCAAATTCGCCCAAATAGAAGAGAGGGTCGACGAGATTTGCTCCCTCTGCGAAAAGGTGGCTCTGCGCGCGTTGCTATTCGGTTGCTTTATATATGAGGCCGGTAAATTCGTGGCTGCGTTACTACGATGAGCGGACGTAAGAGGACCGCCATTGGGTGCGACATCGACCCGCAATCGCCTCGCCCGCACCGAGCGCTGAAATCAGGCGCGATATGATGATGCTTGGGGCCTTTCCCGCGAGCCGTCGCAATTTGCCCGTGAACGCGCCCCAATCAACAGACTCAACCACCATGACCACGCCGCCCCAAGTCGAGCTGTTTGACACCAGCCTGCGCGACGGCCTGCAGCAGCCGGACCTCGAGATCTCTGTGCCCAACGCCGTCCTCCTCCTGCAACGCATGGCCGCTTTCGGCGTGCGCTACGCGGAGATCGGATTCGCCGGCGCGAACCAGTTCGTCGCCGATCTCACCAGTGCGCTCGACTCCGTCGACACCGGCGCGATGCGGCTGGCCCTCTTCGGACGTTCGCGCGGCCGCGGTTCCAGGGTCGAGGATTGGCCCGATGTGAAGTTTATCCTCCGCCACAAGCACCGCATCCCCGCAGCGGTCGTGGTCGTAAAATCGCGCCTGCTCGATGTGGAGCGCTCGCTCGAGACAACGCCCGAAGAAAACCTACTCATGATGCGGGAAACCATCGACTGCCTGCAGCAGCACGGTCTCGAGGTTCTCGTCGATTTCGAACACGCCATGGATGCAAGCTGCGGCCGGCGCGAAAACGGCAACCACGCAGATGCGGAATTCACCAGGCGCAGCCTCGACTACTTCCGCCAGTTGACCGAGCAGTGCGTGCGGCAGAAGGTCAGCCGCATCGTCGTCTGCGACACCAACGGCGGCGCGAGCCCCGAAGAAGTTTCGCAAGTCATCGCCGGGCTCATCCGCGACTTCCCCGGCGCGCACTTCGGATTTCATGGCCACACCGATCGCGGCCTGGGTATCGCCAACACGCGCGCCGCAATTCTGGCCGGCGCTCGCCACGTGCAGGGCACGCTCATCGGAACCGGCGAGCGCTGCGGCAACGTGAACCTGACCACCGTGATCGGCGCCATGCAGCTTCGCGGCGAAGCGGAGTTCGTTCCGCCCGCGGCTCTGCCCGGACTTACCTCGCTCGCGCACTCCGCTTATGCGGCCTTCGGGCTTGAGCCGCCGCACGGCGCACCCATCGTCGGCCCCGGCGCATTCGGCACATGGGCGGGCATGCACGGCTCAAGCGAGCGCAAAAATCCCGGCGCTTATCTCTGGACCGATCCTGCGCTGGTCGGCGCCAGTCCCACCATCGGAGTCAACGCGCAGTCGGGCCGCGCCAACATCATGCTGCTGTCGGAATCGCTCGGCGTGCCGCTCAACTCCGCGCAGGCGCAGGCCCTGATGGATGCGAACCAGGCCATGATCGAGGGCGGCGGCTTTACCGCCAGCGAAGTCTCCTTCCGCCTGGCTTGCATGAGTACGCTGGGAACGCTGCCCGACTGGTTCACCGTCAAGAGCTGGCGCGTCTTCGACGAGTGCGACGAAGTTGGCGACCACTTCGCCATCGCTTTCATGACGCTCATGCTCGGCAATTCGAAAGTCGCCACCACCCGCGCTGAAGGCGCCGGCCCTGTCGACTCTCTGACCAAAGCTCTCCGCCGTGAGCTCGATTCGTCTTATCCCGCGCTCGCCCAGATGCGTCTCGGCACATTCACCGTCGCCGCGCTCGACGTCAGGGCACACGACTCCGCAGCGCACGTGCGCGTCACCGTCAGCTTCATTGCCGACGGCCATGAGCCTTGGGTTACCGCAGGCGTCAGCAGCGACCTGAACCAGGCCGCGCTGATGGCCATTGTCGACGGCTTCCACTACTGGCTCCTCGTCACCGGCGGCAACGCCGGCGCATCGGCGAAAGAAGCGACAAATCAGCCCGTCAGCGGCCTTGCTCACTAGCCGATCCTTCTACAATCCCCCGCAAACCACACAACCAGAAAGAGTTACCCAAAAATCCCAGTTTGGGCGTGAGCTTCCTGCTCTGAAACCGCTCGTTCAATTGCTGGTTCTATCCCCATATTGGGTGATTTTGCTCACAGAAGTCCCGAGTACATACTCCGACACTAGGAGCCAATCCAGCAGAAGAACTGGTGTCATCCGCCGAAAGATCGAGGATGCGATGTCGGGTTGTTTTCTTCTGATCTGTCGTGATCGGCCCCGTGGAAAACCACGGAGGGAGGACTGCGGTGTCCACACAAGTTCTTCACGCACCCCTTGACTTAGCCACCATCGGCCCCGCGTCGCGGTACATCCGCGAGACGCGCGACGAGCTCCTCGCCTATGAGACCGATGAGCTGGCCGCGGTGCGCTTCTCCATTATTCTTACCGCGCGCTGGGCGGCCTCCGACGATGAGCCTCCCGAGCGTCGCGCCGAATTGCGCGGCGAGCTTGAGTTGCTTCGCAAGCACTACGGCGACAAGATCGACGAGATCGCCATGACCTTCGGCGTTCAGCAGGCGATGCAGACAAGAGACGAAGTGGAGCGGACAGTCGTAGTGCCCGTCGAAGTGAAGCCAATTCCCAAGCCGAACCGCAGCACCAAACGCAGAGAATACACCGAGGAAGACCACGGCCTCTGACGTCGGTGCCGTTTTGGAGAGAGCAGGGGCCTTTGGCCCGCGGAAGAACTCTGGGTTTTGGCAACGGAGGAAGCGTGGGGCTTCAGCCCCACGAATAAGGTCCACAAAACCGCGGGGCTTTAGCCTCGGAAGAGCCGAGCGTTCGAGCGCCACTTATACCTCAAGCAGAATTGTTCCGAGGCTCGACAAAAATGCACCACTCGCAATCGCGAGTGGCGCATTCGTTTTGCTTAATGCGTTCGGTTGCCCGAGCTACTTGGCCGCCAGTGACGGCCGCGTGTCGAGCGAGCCGTTAGCGTAGCCTTTCGCCATCTCGGTAATCGGAATCGGCGCGTAGTCGCCTGCGTGGCCGGCCTGCCCGAACTGCGTCATGCGCTGCGCCACCACCTTCGCCATCGCCTCGCGGGCCGGCTTCATGTAGTCACGCGGATCGAACTTCTCCGGGGTCTCCCACAGAACCTTGCGAATGGCGCCGGTCATGGCCAGGCGATTGTCGGTATCCACGTTAACCTTGCGCACGCCGTTGCGGATGCCGAGCTGAATCTCTTCGATCGGCACGCCCCACGTCGGTTTCAGCTTGCCGCCGTATTCATTGATGATGTCCTGCAGATCCTTGGGTACTGACGAGCTACCGTGCATCACCAGGTGCGTGTGCGGCAGGCGTCCGTGAATCTTGATGAGAAGGTCCATCTTCAGCACTGAGCCGTCTGGCTTTTTACTGAACTTGTATGCGCCGTGGCTGGTTCCGATGGCGATGGCCAGCGCGTCCACTCCGGTGCGCTCCGCGAACTCGACCGCCTGATCGGGATCCGTCACATGCTCCAGGCCCGTGCCGCCCGCGCCGTGGCCGTCCTCAATGCCGCCCAGAACGCCGATCTCGCCCTCAACCGTTACGCCGCGCTCGTGCGCGTAGTCCACCACGCGCCGCGTCACGTCCACGTTCTGCTCGAATGTCGATGGCGTCTTACCGTCCTCGAGCAGCGACCCGTCCATCATCACGCTGGTGTAGCCCAGCGCGATGGCGCTTTTGCAGGTCTCAAAGCTGTTGCCGTGATCCTGATGCATGGCGATGGGAATATCTGGATTCAGCTCGGCCGCCGCCTGAATCAGCTTGAATAAGTAAAGGTCCTCGGCAAATGCTCGCGCGCTGCGGCTCGCCTGCACGATCACCGGCGACTTGGTCTGCTTGGCCGCCATCATAATGGCCTGAATCTGTTCCATGTCGTTGACGTTGAACGCGCCGACGCCATATCCGCCCTTCGCAGCTTCATCGAGGAGCTGCCGCATTGAAACAAGAGGCATATAAATTCTCCTTTGTGTTGGCTTCGGCCGCACCTGAATTGATGCAAGTGGGCCCGGCCGCTAGGATTGCAATCATTTCCATGGTAGCAGAGGGTTGCGTGGAAAAATCCGATGCGCGCCCAAACTCCGAGTCTTCGCAGTGCCGAATCAGTCCTGCGCGAGTCCTGCCGTTTCCAAAAAGGTATAACTGCCTGAAGGCGAAGGAACTACGTTCGTCAGCCGCCGGTTGTGCACCACCAGCGTGTCCAAGTACCAGAGGTTGATCGCTGGAAGGTCGCGCGCCAGAATCTGCTGCGCCTCCACGTAATCGGCTCGCCGCCGGGCCATGTCCTGGCCCTGATACGCATCGTCGAGCAGCGCGTCAAGCTGCGGATTCGCGTACCGCCCGCGATTGGCGCCGTTGGGAGGAAAGCGCGCCGACGAGAACACCAGACTGAAAATGTCCGGCTACTCGTTGCCGCCAATCCAGTACAGCGAATACATCTGAAAGGCGCCGCGCACCGCGTTCGCATAAAAAGTCGCAAACTCATTGCTTCGAATGTCGAGCGCAATCCCCACGCGAGCCATCTGCTGTTGGAGAACCGCGGCCAGCAATCGCGCGCGCTCGTCCGTGCTTGATTTAATTGCCAAATGCAACCTCACGCCATCCGCGCCTCGCGGATAGCCGGCCTCGTCGAGCAAATGCTCCGCCCGCGCAGGATCGAAGTCATACCGCGGGACGTCTCCGGTCCACACCCAATGGTTCGCCGGCAGCAGGCTCAGCGCCCGCCGCGCATGTCCGTGGTACAGCGTGGCGATGATCAGATCGCGGTTGATGGAGCAGGCAATCGCCTGGCGCATGCGCGCGTCCTTCAATATCGGATCGCGCGTGTTGAACGCGAGGTACTGCACCTCCGTTCCGGGCTCATCCTCCACTTCGAGATTCGCCCGGCTGGCCAGACCCGGAATCGAATCCATGGGCAGCGAATTGATCTCGACGTCAGCCGACCCTTTCTCCAGCTCGAGCGACTGCGTGATCGCGTCCGGCACCACGACGAAGCGCACGCGCTCGATCCTGGGCTCAACGGCCCAGCTCAGCGGGTTGCGCTCAATCACCACGTCCTGATCGATGCGCTGGCTCACGAATCGAAATGGCCCCGATCCCACAGGATTCCGCCAGAAATCGCGCCCGCTGCCCTCGGGCACGATGCCGATCGCGTCCGTAGCGAGGTTCGAGAGCAGAGAATTGTCGGGGTGCTTCAGATGAAAGACGGCCGTCTGCGGATCGCGTGCCTCAACCCAGTCAATGGATGCATACGACGCGGCCTTGGGCGAGATCATCGCGCCGTCTCTCATGGAGTCAATCGTCCACTTCACGTCCCTCGCCGTCAGCGGCCGCCCATCGCTGAACTTCACGCCGCTGCGAAGATGAAAGATGACGGTGCGCGCGTCCGGCTGCCCCCACGATTGCGCCAGCGCCGGAGCGAAATGAAACTGCGCATCTTTATGGACCAGCCCGTCAAAGAGCAATTCGTCGATGTGCTCCGAAGCTTCGTCGGTCCCCACGCGCGGATCGAGGCTCGCCGGCGAATTCTGAATAAGAAACACCACTGTCCCCGGATTGCGTTGCGGCGCGCTGCACCCCGCCAGCAGGAGCATCGCCGCGAGCGAGGCCGTTTTGGGAACCGAAAAATGAGCCGCTGTTTTGAAAGGGCACGACTTCAGTCGTGCCGTTAACAGCCGCAAAATGGGCGCGGGCTTTAGCCCCTGAGGCAAGATTTGCTTCGCTAACGATACTTGTTCAGAGATTAACTTACGCATAGCTGATCTGTCCCAGCACTACTGCCCGCTTCGCCCCAGTCGCTGCGGGCAGGTTTCCCGGCAGCCGGTGCCACGTGTGCCACGCGAGCAGCGCAAACGCCGCGGCCTCCTTGGCCTCGGCGGGCATTCCAAACTTTTCGCTCGTCACCACCGTGCATCCCATCGGTTCCAGCCGCGCAGTCAGCATTGCCACCAACGTCTTGTTCCGCGCCCCTCCACCCGACAAAATGAAGTCGACCCCGCGGTCCTTCATCCTTGCCCGCACGAATCGCGCGTAACTCCGCGCAATCGTCTCCGCCGTGAGCGCCGTCGCCGTGGCCAGCGCGTCTTCGGGATTCTTGCTGTGCCGCCTGCATGTGGCCAGAAAATTCGCTGCGTAAGCGCGCCCAAACTGCTCGCGTCCGGCGGTCCGCGGCGGCTTCAGCCGGAAATACGGATTCTTCAGCGCCTCGGCCAGCACCGGCTCCAGCACTTTTCCGCGGGCAGCAATCGTCCCTCCGCGATCGAAGGGCTTCGAGAAGAGCTTCTGTGCCAGCAAGTCGATCACCATGTTCCCGGGGCCCGTATCAAAGGCAATGAGCGGTTCAAGGCCGCCGCCTGCAGGAATTGCGGTCAGATTTGCGATGCCGCCGATGTTCTGCAACACGCGCCCGCGCTTCGAATCGGAAAATAGAACAAAGTCCAAAAGTGGAACGAGCGGCGCACCTTGCCCGCCCGCGAACATATCGAGTGGCCGGAAATTCGAGATCACGGGAACTTGAAGCGCAGCAGCGATCACCTGCGCCTCGCCCGCCTGCCAGGTGCAGGCGAATTCTCGCCCTGCGTAAGCCTCTGCGCGCGGCTGATGGTAGAGCGTCTGTCCATGGCAGCCAACTAGATCAAGCTTCGTTTTATGCCTGCGCGCCGTCTCTTTCACTGCCTCGGCATAAGCCAGCCCGAGCCGCCAGTTCAGCCGCGCCAGCTCCGCCGTCGAAGTTGATTTCGCATCCATCGCCGCAAGCACTGCTTTCCGCAGCGCGGCAGGGAAGGGAAACGCCTCACGCGCCAGCAGCGTGAGCTTTGGCTTCAACTTCCCGGGCGCAATGCGCATAACGGCCACATCGATCCCATCGGCCGATGTTCCGCTCATCACGCCCGCCACCATCATTGAATGCGTCTTCATCAAAGGACCTTGGGTGCCCCATCCTAACCGCGTTTTTGTTTTTGCGGATCAGGTGGGGTAGCACTCGCTCATAATTTCTCCGTCACCGACTTCGCCTTCGCCACGGTCTCGCCGAATCGCACAATTCTCGCCCGCAGCGCCTCAAACTGCCGCTTGCTCAGTGCCGCCGGCATTCCCGCGCGAAAAGTCTTGGCCCGCTTGCGCGCCGACTCGCGTGCCCGCGCCAGCAGCACCCTGCGAAACACCGCTGACCGTTCGCCCTCAGCGATGAGCGCCTCATACACGCTCAGAATCGGCTCCGCATGGTGGCAGATCAGCAGAAGATCCGAGCCCACGCGCACGGCTTCGACAGCCGCGTCTCCCATCGGCATAAAGTTGGCCACGCCGCCCATCTCCAGATCGTCCGAGAGAACCATGCCGCGATAGCCAATTCGTTTTCTCAGCACGTCGCCGACCCAGAAGCTCGACACGCTTGCCGGCCGCTTCTTGTCTTTCGTCAGCGGATACGCCGCATGGCTCACCATCACCATCGGCAGTTCGTCGCGTAGCGCGCGGTACGGCTCCAGATCCTCCTGCCACAACTTCTGCCAAGTGCGGCCAATCCTCGGCGTCTCCAGATGCGAATCGAGCGTCCCTCCACCCAGGCCCGGAAAATGCTTCCCGCATCCCGCCACGCCCTCGGCCTCAAGCCCGGCCAGGAACTCACGAGCGTACGCCACGACTTCCACCGGTGTGGGCCCTGCGCAGCGCGTTCCCAGCACTTTTTGCGACGCGGGCAGCCCAAGATCAAACACCGGCGCGAGCGGCGAATTGAACCCGAACGCCTTCACTGCCCGCGCAATCAATTCGCCGTGCTCGCGCGCCAGCGCACTGCGTCCCGTTGCCCGCGCAGCCTCAGCAACCACCTCCACCGGCGCCATCGGCAGGAGCGCATCGCGCAGCCGGTCCACCGTTCCGCCTTCTACATCGACAAAAGCCGTGTAAGGCTCCGTGCAGAACTTTGTCGCTTCCGCCAGAAGCGCCCGTGTCTGCTTCGCGTCCTCAATATTCCGCCGAAAAAGAATGATCCCTGCCGGCCGCAAGAGCTTTAGCCACGCGCACTCCATCGCGGTCAGCTCCGTTCCTTCCAGCCCGACCACGAGCAGACTTCCTGCCGCATTCCGCAAGCTTCGCGTCATCTTTCCCGCATCCCCAATCTTTCTCGCATCTCGGTTCCTATTCCTTCTTTTCCTTTAGCTCGCTTTGCAACTCTTCGAGCAAATTCAGCGCCTGAAGCGGCGTCAACGAGTTCACGTCCGTTTGCTCGATCCGGTCCACAATCTTCTGCGAGAGCGGCGTGAAGATGGTCAACTGCATCGAGTCGGCCTCCGTCTCCACCTGCACACTCTGGCGTTCCTGCTTCTCGTGCTGTCTCAGCACGTGCTTGGCACGGTCGATCACCGCCGCCGGCAAACCCGCCAGCCGCGCCACCTCGATCCCATAGCTCTTGCTCGCCGCGCCCGGCTCAATGTTGTGCAAAAAGACAATTCCGCTCGCTGTCTCCTTCACGCCCACGCGAAGATTCCGCACCCGCGGCAACTTCTCGGCGAGCATTGTCAACTCATGGTAGTGCGTGGCGAACAACGTACGCGCACCCACCTCCGCGTGCAGAAACTCGACCGTCGCCCACGCAAGCGAGAGTCCGTCGAATGTCGCCGTGCCGCGCCCCATCTCGTCGAGCAAAATCAACGACCTCTTCGTCGCCGTATTCAAAATTGTCGCCGTCTCCGTCATCTCCACCATAAAAGTCGACCGCCCGCGCGCGACGTTGTCGCTGGCCCCGATTCGCGTGTAGATGCGGTCGACCAATCCCAGTCGCAGGCTCTCGGCCGGAACAAAACTCCCCATCTGCGCCATCAGCACCAGCATCGCCGCCTGCCGCAGGTACGTGCTCTTGCCCCCCATATTAGGGCCGGTCACGAGCAACAGGCTGGGCCCATCCTCACCGGAGTTCAGATACACATCGTTGGCAATGAACCGCCCCTCGCGCGTCTCCTCCATCCACTGCTCAATCACGGGATGCCGCGCCGCCACAGCCTCCAGGACGGGTTCGTCAGTGAGCTGCGGCCGCGCATAGCGCCGCGCCGCTGCCAGATGAGCAAAACACGCCAGCAGGTCCGCCTCGGCCACTGCCGCGGAGCTGCGCCGGATTCTGCTCGCAGCCTCCAGCACGCTCTTCCGGAGCTCCGAAAAGATCCGCCTCTCGATCTCGATGCACCGGTCGTGTGCGGAGAGAATTTTGCGCTCGTACTCCTTTAGCTCCGGCGTGGTAAAGCGTTCCGCGTTCACCAACGTCTGCTTGCGCTCGTAGTCGGCAGGCGCCTGCGCCAGGTTCGCTTTCGTAATCTCGATGTAGTAGCCGAAGACCGAGTTGTAGCGCACCTTCAATGAGCCGATTCCGGTTCGCTGCCGCTCGCGTTCCTCGATGGCCGCGATCGCCTGCCGCCCCGACGACGAGATTGATCGCAACTCGTCCAGTTCCGCGTCCACGCCCGCCGCGATTGCGCCACCATCGACCAGCGTTAGCGGCGGCTCCGCCACCAGTGTTTTCACAATGCGCGCAGTCACATCGTCGAGTGTGTCGAGATGTGTCGAGATCGCGCGCCACCGCCGCGCGGCCATCGCATTCAGCGCTGTCTTCACTCCCGGTAGCCGCGCCAAACTTGCCGCCAGCGCCCGCACATCCCGCGGTCCCGCCGAGTCCAAAGAGATGCGCGCCAGTAACCGCTCCAAATCAAGAATTCCGCTGAACGCGCGCCGAATCTCTTCGCGCTTCAGTAGATCGCCGTACGCCTCGGCCACAGCCTCGTACCGCGCCTCAATTTCCGGCGCGTTGTTCAGCGGCCGCAGAATCGTTGCTCGCAGCAGCCGCTTGGCCATCGGCGTCAGGCATGCATCAAGCGTGCGAAACAACGTCGCGCGATCGTCCTGCCCCGCGAAGAGCGGCTCGACCAGTTCCAGATTCCGCACCGTCACCTGGTCCAGTTCGAGCGCCGTCGAGTGTTCCTCGAATTTGAGGGTGTCAATGTGCAGCGCGTCGTTCTTCTGCGTCGAGCGCACGTAGTGCAGCACAGCACCCGCCGCAATCGCCGCCGGCTCGTGTCCGTTCAGACCGAATCCTTCGAGCGACCGCACATTCAACTGCCGCTCCACCAGCGGCACCGCGTACTCCCGCGTCCACACCCAGTCCTCGATGCGCGTCCGCGCCGGAATTCGCTCCAGCAGTGCCGGCGCCTCCGCGCCTGCCGCGAAGAGCACCTCACTCGGCGCGGCCAACAGCAGTTCGTCTATCGCCTGCGCTCGCGCATGGTCACCACGAAACTCCATGGTGCGAAACTCGCCGGTTGAAACGTCCAGCAGCGCCAGCGCGCAAACTCTGTCGGGGTGCCCCACCCTCGCGGCGTTCTTGTCGTTGCCGTCAGGGTGGGAGTCCGCCTCATACAGTGCCGCCAGAAAATTGTTTTGCTCCTGTCCCAGCCCCGCATCGAGCGCCGTGCCCGGCGTGAGCACTCGAGTCACCTCGCGCTTCACCAGCTTCTTGGTGAGCTTCGGGTCCTCCATTTGGTCGCAGAGAGCGATCCGATAGCCCTTGCGCAGCAGCCGCGTGATGTACTGCTCCACCGCGTGATACGGCACCCCGCACATCGGAATGTTGCGTTCCTTGTCGCGCGCCGTCAGCGTCAGTTGCAGCTCGCGGCTGGCCACGGCCGCATCGTCATAAAACAGCTCGTAGAAATCACCCATCCTGAAGAAAACTAGAGCATCGGGATTCTGGCGCTTGGCCGCGGCCCACTGGCGCATGAATGGAGTGAGCTCCGGAGCGCTTTTGTCTCCAGGCTCCCGATCCACGGTCACCGCGGTCAGCGCGAACTCATCGCATGCAGGGCTCTCGTCCAAAATAGGAGAGCGCGCCGCGCCCGCGCCGGGTTGAACATCGTTTGGAGTCACGCTGGTTCTAAGACTATCGCGGCGCCGCGCCGGTGGGATAGCGGCACCACGCCCCGAATCACCCCCGCATGCGCCCTGAATCTCGCGCCCACGCGAGCCGCCTGACCATGCCCGCCCATCCCGGCAAAACAAAACTACTCGGCGCCGGCCGCAAGCACGTAAAATCATTCGGTCACTTGGGCCCAGCCGCTTCCCCGCAAATCGGGCCTTCGGTCAAAACGCCGATTTCAAAATCCCAAAGGAGGATCACGCAAATGTCCAGCACCAAGCGATATGTTGTCTGCGCGCTTTTTGCAATGGCCGCGCTGTGCGCGGCCACCGCTTCTCACGCTCAATCGCCCTTTGACGGCACATGGCGCGTTAACCTTGCGCAAACCAAATTCAGTCCCAAGCCGCTCACCTTTTACCTCAGCCAGGGCTGGTATCACTGCACAGGCAGTTGCAACCCGGCCTACGACATCGCCGCAGACGGGCAGGATCATGCCGTCGCCGGTCATTCTTACGACACGTTGAGCGTCACCATCGTCGACGACCACACCATCTCTGCCGTCGGCAAGAAGGGTGGCACGGTGATCTTCGAACAGACCCGCACCGTCTCGGCCGACGGCAAAACCCTGACCGTCAAGAGTGTCGATCACCCCATGAATGGCGGCCAGCCTTCGACCTATGAATCGGTGGCAAAGCGCAGCGGGAAGGCGCCCTCAGGCGTGCACGCCACCTCGGGCGACTGGATCATCGTCAAGCAGAGTGGGGGTGGCGATGCGCTTCTCACCACCTACAAAACCAGCGGCGACGAAATCACCATGACGGATCCCACGGGTGAAACCTATACCGCAAAGTTCGACGGCAACGACTACCCCGTGCGTGGCGCCTATGGCTACGACGCCGTCTCGCTCAAAAAGATCAATGCCCACACCATCGAGGAGACCGACAAGCGCGACGGCACCGTGATCGATGTCTCGACCATGACCGTTTCCGCCAACGGCAAGACGCTGACTGTGGTCGACACCGATAAGCTCAGCGGCCGCGTCGACACCTTCACCGCGACGAAACAGTAACGGCAACCGCCACACCTTCAGCAATTTACCCCGATCCTAAGTCCGCCGCCGATCACCGCGGCGGGCCTTGGCCCGGCACCTCCCACTTAAGTTGCAGATTGAGTGATTGAAATCACATTCAACAGGCGGTCTTCCGGGCAAACTGGCATTCTCGAACGCGGAACCCCGAGGGCCCCTTTTGATGAACAGCACCGTCTTGCTTCAAAAAGCTCATCGCAATTGAACGATCCACCGGTACAGCCGACAATGCCACGCTCCGTCAACTCGTCTACGAAGTTGAAGATTGCCTGCTTCAGATCCAAAAGGAGGGTGCGCAAAGTTTCTTCCTTGACTCCTGACGCGCCACCATCCCCCGGTTTCATTGGATGGGCCAGACTTCGAAGGGGCAATGGGCTCAACCAGCCAACAAACTCGCACTGGTTCTGACGTGTACGGGGTTCGTCTTCTCACGCAATCCCTCTTCAACCCGCCCGCACCACAGCCGCTACAGGTGATTTGCATCACAGTATACTGAATGGTTACGCCTGTACCGTAAAAGCTGCCATGTACCTGCTTTGGCTACGAGTTGCGGCCATTCTCTATACCGGTGGATGTGTCGCCGTCTTCCCGGCGGTGCTCTATAACTCCATCCCCTGGCGGAAGACCTGCGTCCACTTGGGCGGCTTGGCCTTCTTCTTTCATTTCGTCTCCGTCGTCGAAATGCTCGTCCTCGCCCACCGCTGGATGCCCGTCGGCGTCCGCGAAATCGAGTCTCTGCTCGGATTCCTGGTCGCTGGCCTCTTCTTCCTCGTCTGGTGGCTCTATGACGCCATTTCTCTCGGCATTTTTGCCCTCCCGGCCACATTCTTCCTCGTCTTTATCCCCGCACTCGGATCCGGCAGCTACCGGTTTCCGTCGCAGCGAGTGTGGATGAGCTGGCTCGTAGCTCACATCATCGCTCTGCTGCTGGCTTACGCAGCGCTTTGCTTTAGTTTGCTCTCCTCCATGCTCTACCTGGTTCAGGAGCGGCGCATCAAGGCCAAGGTCAAGCCGGGACAATCGGGGCGTTGGGCACCCTTCGACTGGCTGCCGCCGCTCGACACGCTCGAGCGTCTGGCTCTCGCCACCCTCGAATTCGGTTTTCCCTGCATGACTGTCGGTCTGTTGATCGGCGTCGTCCTGGTTCAGGAAACCTCGCTTGGCGCCTCCTATTTCCTCGATCCCAACATTCTTGCTTCGTTCGCCATGTGGATCGTGTACGTCACCCTCCTTCTGCTCCGCCGAGGAATTGGTCTGCGCGGTCGAAAGGCCGCCTACGTCTCCGGCGCAGCGCTGGTCGTGATGATGGCCGTCTGGGCCGCCAACTTCTTCAGCCAGGTGCACAGGTTCGGTCCGCAATGACGCTTGCACTCATTGGCGTGAACCACAAAACGGCGCCCATCGCGCTGCGGGAGAAGATTGCCATCGGCCGTGAAGAGCTGGCTGAGACCACGCGCGCTCTCGCCGCCACCCCCGGAGTCACTGAGTGCATGATCGTCTCCACCTGCAACCGCGTGGAGCTGCTCGCGGCCGTCGAGGGCGACGCCGTGCCCATTGCAGCATTTCTCTCGCGGCACTTCGGCATCGACGCGTCCGTCCTCGCGCCTCATCTCTACGAGTACCGCGACAGGGAAGCCGTCAGCCATCTCTTCCGCATGGCCGCCAGCCTCGACTCGATGGTCGTCGGCGAGCCGCAGATTCTCGGCCAGGTCAAAGAGGCCTTCGCCGTCGCGCGTGCCGCGGGAACCGTCTCCGCGCAGCTCGAGCACTTGCTGCAGAGTACCTTCGCCGCCGCCAAAAGAGCGCGCAGCGAAACCGGCATCGGCTCCAATTCCGTCTCCATCGCATCGGTGGCCGTCGATCTCGCCCGCAAAATCTTTGGATCGCTCGAAGGGCGTACCGTCTTCCTCGTTGGCGCGGGCAAAATGAGCGAAATCGCCGCGCGCCACCTCGTGCAGCAGGGCGCAGGAGCCATTCTCGTCAGCAACCGCACCGCCGAGCGCGCCCGCCGCATGGCCGAGGAGTTCCAGGGCGCGGTGGTCCCCGAGGTCATCGAATTCGGCCAGCTCTACGACGCTGCCAGCCGCGCGGACATCGTCATCAGTTCCACCGGCGCGCCGCATCCAATCTTCCGGCCAGAACACGGGCAAGCCTTCCTCCATAAGCGCCGCAACCGCCCCATGTTCTTCATCGATATTGCCGTCCCGCGCGACGTCGATCCGCAGATGAACAAGCTCGACGGCATCTTCGTCTACGACATCGACGACCTGCAGCAGGTGGCCGTGGCGCACATGGAGGAGCGCAGCCGCCAGGCCATTGACGCCGAGGCCCTCATCGCGGCGGAAGTCGACCGTTTTCATCAGCGCCAGCGCACCGTCAACGTCGCTCCGGCGATTGTCGCCCTGCAAAGGAAAGCCGAAGAGATTCGTGTTGCCGAAATCGAGCGTCTTCACAGCCGTCTGGGAATGCTCACTGCGGAGCAGCTTGCGGCCGTCGAAGCGCTCACGCGTGGTCTCGTGAACAAATTCCTTCATCCGCCCATGCAGGCGCTCAAGCAGGCGGCGCGCGAGGGCGATTCGGCCAAGCTCGACGCGCTCTGCGAGGAGTGGTCGGTCTCATCGGCCGCGCTAGGCGAAGCTCCATCCACCGCTGCGAGCCCGGCGGTCCCTAATGAGGAAGCCATCGCGAGTCCCGTCAGCTCTCAAGATCCGGACGCCCGCAAGAACGTCGAGAGCGCGACCGAGAGCGAAACTGGAGCGGAGGCGCGCCGATGAAGCTGCGCATCGGCAGTCGCGGATCGCAGCTCGCGCTGTGGCAGGCCAATCACATTGCCGAACTGCTGCGCGTCCAGGGCCACGAGGTCGCGATCGAAATTATCAAAACCACCGGTGACCGCTTGCAGGAAGTGACCTTCGCCGAGGTTGGCTCCAAGGGAATGTTCACCAAGGAGATTGAAGAAGCACTCGCAGCAAGCCGCATCGATCTCGCCGTGCACTCGCTCAAGGATTTGCCCACCAAGCTTCCTGAGCCGTTTGCCCTCGCGGCAACGCCGCCACGTGTCGATCCGCGCGATGTGTTTGTTTCCGTGAAGCACGCGAGCCTGGCGGAGCTGCCGCGCCACGCCCGCGTGGGTACCAGCAGCCAGCGCCGCCGCGCGCAGTTGAAGGCGCTTCGCAAGGACGTAGAGGCCGTTGAATTTCGCGGCAACGTCGACACGCGCCTGCGCAAGCTGGCCGAGGGCCAGGT